>NZ_CP033116.1:3600000-3916881 GCF_009497895.1 Halopseudomonas pelagia
GGTTCATCAAATACATGCAGCGTATTGATGCGCCCAGGAGAGGCACCCAGCAACAGCTGCTTGCCACCAACATCGACCAGTAATATCCGGTCTCGCGGCCCCAGAGGCAGGCTGCTGAGCAATCGAATATGTTGACCACCCTGAGGCGCCAGAGGGCCAACACGGCGCATCAGATAACCGATCAGGAAAATCAGCCCGATTACCAGCAACAGGCCCCCGCCCAACTGCGCAAGCTGAGCAATTAGCGATCCCTGGCTGGACACGGGTGTAGAAGCAGAGTCGGCCTGCGCCCAGGCGGAACCACAAGAAAGGCAGGCCGGCAGTATGATCGCAGCTGACTTCATCAGCGCAGTTTCTTGATTCGTTCGGAAGGGCTGATCACATCGGTCAGGCGTATACCAAACTTCTCGTTCACCACCACCACCTCGCCATGCGCAATCAAGGTACCGTTAACCTTCACATCCAGCGGCTCACCCGCCAGCCGATCCAGTTCGACGACTGAACCCTGATTCAGCTGCAGCAGGTTGCGGATAGTGATATCGGTATTACCCACTTCCATGGAAATGGTCACTGGAATATCCAGAATCACATCCAGGTTAGGGCTGTCAGTGCCTTCAAACTGATCGCCGCCAACGGCCGCCGCTGGCGCGCTGAATTCTTCCATCGGCATGCGCGGCGAACTGTTGGCCGTCGCCAACATCGCGTCTATATCATCCTGATCGGTATCACCCGCTTCATCCAGCGCAGCAGCCCACTCGTCTGCGAGCGCCTGCTCCTCGGGAGTGACCTCGTCGGAATTCTTGTCATCAGCCATCTTGTTCTTCCTCTACACGAATAAAGCGGTCCGCCAGGCCCCTAACGCGGGCGTGAGATCGGCCCCAGAATTTGCAATGCCAGATTACCCTTGACCGAGCCCAGCTTGGCCTTGAACGTCGGTACACCGTTAGCGCAGAGCACCATGTGTTCCGGCAGTTCGACGGGTATAACGTCGCCCGGCTGCATGCTCAGAAGGTCCTTGAGCTTGAGCTGGCGGCGCACCACGGTGGCGCTGAGCGGCACCTTGGCAGCGGTAATTTCCTCACGCAGGGCCTTGACCCAGCGCTCGTCATGTTCGTCCACATCCGACTGCACACCGGAATCCAGCACTTCACGCAGGGGCTCGATCATCGAATAGGGGAAAGTGATATGCATATCACCACCGCCCCCATCCAGTTCGATGTGGAAAGTCGACACCACCACTACCTCACTGGGGCTGACGATATTCGCCAACGCCGGATTCACCTCGGAGTTCACATACTCGAAGTTAACTTCCTGCACAGCCTGCCAGGCTTCCTTCAGGTCGAGAAAGGTCTGATCCAGCACCATGCGTACCACACGCAGCTCGGTCGGCGTGAATTCACGCCCCTCGATCTTGGCATGCCGTCCATCTCCACCAAAGAAATTGTCGACCAGCTTGAATACCAGGCGCGCATCGAGAATAAACAGCGCCGTGCCGCGCAGCGGTTTCATCTTCACCAGATTAAGGCTGGTGGGTACATAGAGTGAATGCACGTACTCGCCGAACTTCATCACCTGCACGCCACCCACCGCCACATCCGCTGAACGACGCAGCAGATTGAAAATACTGATACGGGTATAGCGGGCAAAACGCTCGTTGATCATTTCCAGGGTCGGCATGCGCCCGCGGACGATACGATCCTGACTGGTCAGATCATAATTCTTGACTGACCCCGGCGTGGTATCGATCTCGGTGTCAACTGCCCCATCGTCGACACCATGCAACAGCGCATCGATTTCATCCTGTGAGAGCAGATCCTGAACGGCCATGGAGGCTTCCTATTGCAAGACTATATTGGTAAACAACACCGATTCGATCACCGGGTCACCGACTTCCTTTTCCAGCAAGGCCTTGACCGCGAGTGTCGCTCGTTCGCGCAGGGCTTCCTTACCTTCAGGAGAGAACAATGTCTGGAATTCTTCACTGCTGAACAGCAGCACCAGCTCGTTGCGCAGCAGCGGCATGTGCGCAGCGACACTGGCCATCCCGTCGATATCTCGACCCATCAAGACCACATTGACTTGCAGATAACGCTTGCGGCCCTCATGGGTGTAGTTGACCACAAAAGCCGGATCCAGCGGCTGATACAGCGCACCAGCGCGGGCGGGCTCAGAAGGCTCGGCCTCGGCCACCTCCTCGTCCCCACTCATCAGCATGTAGGTCACCCCACCTGCCGAAAGCAATACCGCCAGCAGGCCAACCCCGACAAGGATCAGCAATTTCTTTTTGCTTTTGCCCGGTACCGCTGCAGCTTCTGCTGCGGGCTCTTCATCTCGCGATTGTTTTGCCATGACAAAATTCCGTCACTTAAACAGGGAAAACCTGCTTTTTGTGTCTTGAGGAGAAAGTATTGCATCGACCATGCCAACTTGTCGGTGCGCGCTAAGCCTAGTGCGCCAAGGATAAAGCCAAGCGTGGCAAATGTCTTTGTACGGTGAGAAAAAGTCCGGAGAGAGGTTGGCTGTGGTGAAAATCGAGCCTTGGCGCTGGGAGGAAAGCGCCCCTGGCCGCGGGTTCGGACTGGGGATGGTCAGACTGGAATTCAGCCCACCGGCCGGTGGGCTGAGGCGGCGCAAGCTTTACGCGTAATAATCAACCAGCCTGTTGGTCATCGTCTGGCTGATCGCATCGGCCGCCATCAGCATGCCGGCGTCATCTGCCATGGACGCTGCCGATGGCGCACCCGCCACCGCGCTCCCGCCAGCTGAGCGGCCCTGGCTGTCCTGGCCTGCCTGTTGCCCGACGGAAGAGTCACCTACCGAAACGTTGACCAGATCCATACCCTGTTGCGAGAAGGACTCCCGCAGGCGGAACATCTGTGCTTCCAATGCCTCTCGGACTGACGGGTTCTGGCTGACAAACTGCACCTGGTGCTCCTGGCCGCGCGTTTGAATATGAATTTCCATCGGCCCCAGCTCAGCCGGATCCAGGCGAATCTCCACGCTGCGCAGGTTCTGGCTGGACATCCATTGTATTTTTTCCACCATCGCGTCGCCCCAGCCAGCCTGGCCGAGGGGGACACCCAACGATTGCGTTGCCGCCAATACCGGGCGCGCTGCCAGAGTGCCCTGCGCTGTTGCCTGGCCCTGGGTACCAGGTCGTTGCAGCGCTTCGGTGGCGTCCGTTTCGGCTGAGCCCCGCTTACCTGTCAGGGCTTCCAGTGCGTCGCTCAGCTTGGCAGTGAACGCAGCACGGCTGTCCTGACCAGCCAGGGACGGATCCTGGGCGCGTTGTTGAATCTGGGTTTCCAGCAAGCTCGCGCGGTCCGCCTTGGACGATCCCGTGCCATTTTCCTGGCGCAACTCCCGCTCCAGTTGAGCCTGTTGAAGCTGATCGGCTGTGAGCGTGCCTTGGGCGCCGCTAGCAGTGTTGCCCTGAATACCGGTCACTGCGACAGCTGCTCGCGCATCACCAACACCGGCCTGCCGGCCCGATAACGCATTCAACGCCAACAACTCGCTATCCAGCTCTCCTTCAAGATCACTTTCGCCCTCAAGCTCGGCGGCATCGTTCAGAGCCTGGCGAGCCTGCGTCAGCCATTGCGCCCAATCATCAGCCATCGACTTGAGCAACGCCGGATCCGTTTCCGCATCCGTGGCTATCGATTCCGCGTTCAGATTCAGCTCAGCGAGCTGTTCCAGCCAACCTTGCATGTCGGCCGGCAAATCCTTGCCGTCAACGGCAATCTCCAACTCCTCCAGCGCAGCCAATCCAGCGTCGCCGTCTGGCCCTTCCAGAAACGCCAGCAGCGCATCGAGTTGCTCTGATTGCTGCCCGGAGAGTACCGCGGAAAAACTCTGCGCGCCTTCTCCCTCGCTCGATTGCGCGGAGGATGCAGGGCCAGCAGAGGTAACGCTCGGCCGTACCGGACTGGACAATATTGCCAGCATATTCTGACTGACGGACATCGTGGATGTCTCCATGGCTTCGGAGTGGGAGTGCAATTGCGACTTCTTAAGCATGGCTCTGCAAAGTGCGGGCCACTTATAGGGGAAGCGGGGAATTCCATGTAGAAAGTGGCCTGGCTAGCAGGTCAAGCCTACCGGGCCAGGTGTAATTGCACGCGCTGAAACAGCTGGCAGATTTCCTCATAGCACTGGCTGGCCAGTTCGGCATCATGCTGCAACCCCGCTTGCTCGGCGCGTTCACAGGCGTGCTGAAGCGCCTCCGCGCCCATGTTGCCGCAACTGCCCTTGAAGCTGTGCGCCGCTTGTCTGAAGGCATCCCATTGCTGCTGTTGCAGGCTGCTGGCCAGCGTTGCCAGGCGTTTCTCTCCATCCTGCACAAAGGTATCCAGCAAAAGCGGGTAATCGTCCTGCATCAGCTCGCGCAGCGCGGATTGCACTACGGGGTCAAGATCCATGGCTACATCAGGCATAGGGTAGGCTCTCCTCCTGGTCGCCATAGCCTAAAAAGGCTATGCCTTTTTGTTTGCATTATGGCCAAGCTGCCAGGCAAAAACCACTCGCACGCGGTTGCCCGCGGCGTTGAACTCAAGCTCGTCAGCCAGGGCTCTGACCAGTGCAAGCCCCCGGCCAAAGTAGCCATCGCCGCTGCCACTGGCGCCCCGCTCGTCCGCCTGCCAGTGGGCGCCGGTGAATCCCGATGCGTCCGGCATGCGGGCAAATCCACTGCCGCTATCCTCCACCTCGATACTCAGCAAACCACCGGCATTGCCCGGCTGGTGATCCAGCGAAACGCTGATCCAGCCGTCGCGCAGCGCATTCAGACGCTCATTACGCTGCTGGTAATACCGCGTAAACCCGAGATAATCAGCCTTGAGCGAAGAATCCAGCTGCAACAGACCATGCTCCAGCGCATTGCTGTATAGCTCGCTGAGAATGGTAAAAAGGCTGCCCCCGTGTTCGCGCAGACCCGGCACCTCCATCAGCACCTCGAGCAGAAACGGCAAAGGATTATGTTCACGGATCGACGCTGCGCGGAAGGTGTAGGCCAGATGCCAGTCCTGCGCGTCCAGTTGCCGGGCATCCGGTTGCAGCAACATCGCCGGCGGTACGCTGAGTGGCTGCATGACCACCTCAAGCAGGCTGATATCGTCTTCAGGGCTGCCATGGAAGGCTTCCAGTGCCTGCAACAAACCATCGAATACCGCTCCAGGCTGGCCGAGGTAGCTTTCCACCACCTGCCATACGCGCTGCTCGCCGAATTGCTCGCCTTGCTGATTGCGACTCTCGATGACACCGTCGGTCCAACACAGCAATCGCTCACCCGCTGCGAGCGGCAACACCACTGGCGTCGGATCGAAGCGCTCCCTGCCCGCCACCGCCAGCGGCAGGTGAGTTGAGCTGATGCGGTGCAGGGTTTCGCCAGCACTGCCCAACACCAGCACCTCTGGCAGGCCGCCGTTCCAGATCTCGACCAGGCCCTTGTCGGGATTCACTTCGATCAGTACCGCGCAGCAAAAAATGCCCACCGGCAGGATGCGGCTGAGCTTGCTGTTGAGCTCGACCAGTATGTCGCGCAGATTGAAGCCGCGCGCAGTCATTGAGTAGAACACCTCGGCCAGCGGCATGGCACCAATGGCTGCCGACAGACCATGGCCGGTGAAGTCGCCGAGCAGAATATGCATGCCGCCCGAAGGCTTGTACGCCGCAAGCAGAATATCGCCATTGAACATCGCATAGGCGGATTGCAGATAGCGCAGATTTTCCGCCCCAAGACTGCCCGCATGGGCGACGCGATCGAAGATAATCTTCGCCAGTTGCTGCTCCTGCAGCAGCCGTTGATGCTGCTGGGAAATCAGATCACGTTGTTGCTGCAGGGTCTGGTGCATGTCCTGCATGCGGTTGAACGCCAGAATCTTGGCTTGCAGGATGACCGGGTTGTAGGGTTTGGTCAGAAAGTCATCGCCGCCCGCTTCCAGGCATTGCACCAGCGCGCCGGTTTCAGTCAGGCTGGTGAGAAAGATAATAGGCACCAGATCTTCGCCCGACGCCTGCTTGATTTGCCGCGCGGCCTCGAAGCCATCCATCACCGGCATCAGCGCATCCAGCAGTACCAGATCCGGACGCTGGTCGATAAAACGGTCGACGGCCTCCAGGCCATTCTCGGCACTGATCACCTCATGACCCAGCTGCATGACCAGGCGGCCGAGAATCATCCGGTCAGTCGGGTTGTCGTCCGCTATCAGCACGCGCAATCGGCTGACCGGGTCTGCAGAGGGCAACTGGCCAGGCACGGGATTGGGCATGATTTACTCGATACTGAACAACTGCTCGAAATTGGAAATACTCAGCACTTTGCGTACGTCCGCATTACACCGCACGATGCGAATATCGGCAGCGTCACCTCCTGCGTGATCACGCAGCAGCAGCAACATGCCCAGCGCGGAGCTATCAATATAATCGGCGTCGTGCAGATCCACGATGTAGCGTTCGGGGGTCAAACCTCCGCGTTCATAGGCTTCGCGGAAGTCCTGATGTGCACCGAAGTCGAAACGCCCTACCACCCTTATTGTCAGTTCCTGACCGTCTGCAGATAAAGTTGCCTTGATCGGCATAGTGGATTCCTTATTGGCGGGTTGTGCGTGTGCTGCAAAAGCCTCCCTTTAACCTTTAGCACAGGGTATGCAGACTGTCAGGGATTATTTCGATTGCGATCAAATGCACGCTGGGAAAGCTCATCAAGCAGTTTCTGCTCTTGCTTGTCCGCGCGCACCCGCGCTTCCTGCTGATAGCGCTCGATGAGTTTGCGCATGGCTTCCAACCGTTGATAGCGCTGACGCCAGACCTCACGGGCTTTACCCAGGCTTTGCTGATGCCAGACAACCGTCTGGTGTTGCTGATCGATGGCAGTCTGCATCTGCGCCAGGAAGCGCTGGTAGTTGAGCAACCAGTCGCGGCCGACGCCTTGCTGGCCGCGTTGAGTCCAGCCGTTCTGATACTCCTTGCAATAAAATTCCAGGTCGCGCAGCCGCGCCTGGGCATCATCCAGCTGCCGCTGACAATCACCCAGCATGCCTGCCGCTTTGCGTTCTTCATCCAGGGCGATATCCAGCACGGGCGTCAGACGCCGAATGCGGCTTTCACTCATGGCTGATCAACTGCTCCAATGATTTCTGACTGTCTGGCAGGTTGACCTTGACCTGCAGCCCCTGGCGCAGAAAGGCCTGCATTTCCGGCATTTTCTCCATGGCCTTGTCGGTCAGCGGATCGGACCCGGCAGAATAGGCACCCACGCTGATCAGATCGCGGCTTTGCTGGTAGCGGGCGTAAAGCTGCTTGAATTGCTGGGCCTTTTGCAGGTACTCGTCGCTGACGATCTGCGGCATGGCCCGGCTGATTGAGGCTTCGATATCAATCGCTGGATAATGCCCCTCCTCGGCCAATCGACGTGATAACACCACGTGGCCGTCGAGGATGGCGCGCGAAGCGTCAGCAATCGGATCCTGCTGATCGTCGCCCTCGGACAATACGGTATAGAAAGCGGTTATCGAGCCACCGCCCTGCTCGGCATTACCCGCCCGCTCTACCAGTTGCGGCAGCTTGGCAAATACCGACGGCGGATAGCCCTTGGTCGCTGGCGGCTCGCCGATGGCCAGGGCGATCTCCCGCTGGGCCTGGGCGAAACGCGTCAGCGAATCCATCAGCAACAATACGTTCTTGCCCTGGTCGCGAAAATATTCGGCGATGCGCGTGCAGTACATGGCGGCGCGCAGGCGCATCAGGGGTGCGTCATCCGCCGGCGAGGCGACGACCACTGAGCGGGCCATACCCTTCTCTCCGAGAATCTGCTCAATGAACTCCTTGACCTCACGGCCGCGCTCACCGACCAGGCCGACAATGGTGATATCCGCTTCAGTAAAACGCGTCATCATCCCCAGCAACACGCTCTTGCCGACGCCGCTACCGGCAAACAGACCCAGCCGCTGGCCGCGCCCGACCGTCAAGAGACTGTTGATGGTGCGAATGCCTACATCCAGTGTCTCGTCAATCGGGTGGCGCTTGAGCGGATTGATCACCGGCCCATTCAGGTCCACCCAGTCATCAGCCTTGAAATCGCCCTTGCCGTCCAGCGGCCGGCCAATGCCGTCAACTACCCGGCCAAGCATCGCGTTGCCCATGGGTAACTTGCCACCGCCCTTGGACGGCACGACGCGGGCGCCGGGCTGCACACCTTGCAAGCTGTCGACCGGCATCAGATAAATCTTGCTGCCGGAAAAGCCCATCACTTCCGCTTCGATCTGCGTACGCCCGCCCTGCGGGGTATCACTGATCACCACGCAGCGGCTGCCCACCGGCGCCTTGCAGCCTTCAGCTTCCAGGGTCAGGCCGACCATACGGATCAGCCGACCCTCTACTACAGGCTCGTGGGGCAAGGTTAAGGCGTTAGGGTAAGTGGCCAGGCGCTTGGCGAAACTGATGCGTTCAAGCCGGCTCATCGTTGCTCTCCGGATCTGCTGCAGATGCAGACTCCTGGCCGGTCTCCGTCAGGGTGATATCTGGCTCCGGCGGGCGCACACGCTGTTCGCGCTGTTGCTCAAAAAGCTGCATCGTGATCTGTTGCAGGCGGGTTTCCAGCGTTGCGTCCAGTTGGCTGTGCTCGGTTTCAATCCGGCAGCCGCCGGGCATCAGTTGCTCATCTTCCAGCAACCGCCATTTTTCTTCATGGCGCTCGCGCAATGCCTTGGCAGCATCGAAATCGGCGGGGTTGAGATAAATACGAATATTCTCGGCGCCCATCGGCAGCGCCTTGAGAGCACCACGCAACACCGCGGTGATCTGGCTGGAATCAATCTTCAGCTCGCGCTGGATAACTTCCCGGACCATGGTTTCAACCAGTTTGAGCAGCATGTCCTCAATCTGGTCATCCTGCTCGCGCATCGGCTCGAGCAACTGCACCATGACCTTTTCCAGCTCGTCCATGCGCGCGTCCAGCTTAACCTTTGCCTCCTGCTGGCCCTTGAGCTGGCCGGAGTGGAAGCCATCCTTCTCGCCGGTGGCGAAACCTTCGTTGTAGGCTTCCTCGCGGATCTGTTCGAGCTCTTCTACCGTATAGGGTTTAGGGCCCTGCTCCTGGAGTTCGGCCTCCGCCGCAAGCGCAGCATCCTCAGCCGATTCTTCAGGCTGTTCTTCACGTTCAATCGGCACATGGTGGGGCGCCGCGTCGAAGCTGGGCATGTCCCAACGGGCGAAACCGGCGAGTTCACCGCCGCGCAGCAGCTCGCTGTCCTTGGTCCGCTCTGCGGTGGCTGCGGGACGCTTTCCTGACTCCGGCACTAGATCATTTCCTCGCCACCCTTGCCGCCCAGGACGATTTCACCTGCGTCGGCCATGCGTCGGGCGATGGTCAGAATTTCCTTCTGCGCCGCTTCCACTTCACTGATGCGCACCGGCCCCTTGGCTTCCAGGTCGTCCTGCAGCAGTTCAGATGCGCGCTTGGACATGTTCTTGAAGATCTTGTCCTTGATCGCTTCGTCCGCCCCCTTCAATGCAATGATCAGCACGTCGGACGAGATTTCGCGTAACAGCGCCTGAATGCCCCGATCGTCGACTTCCGCCAGATTGTCGAAGACAAACATCAAATCTTCGATCTTGCTGGACAGGTCTTCATCCATATCCCGAATGGCTTCTATCAGCTGCGATTCGGTGCTGGATTCCAGATAGTTCATGATATCGGCCGTGCGCTTGATGCCGCCCATATTCGCGCGGGTGGTATTTGAGTTGCCAGCAAACTGCTTCTCGAGAATCTCGTTCAATTCTTTCAACGCCGAGGGTTGCACGGTATTCAGCGCGGCTACTCGCAAGAGCACGTCGAGGCGTACCTTGTGATCAAAATAAGTAATCACCTCGGCGGCCATGTCGGGGTCCAGGTAAGCGACGACGATAGCCTGAATCTGCGGGTGTTCAAAGCGAATAACGTCGGCAACGGCACGCGGCTCCATCCACTTCAGACTATCCAGCCCCGAGGTGCTGCCGCCGAGCAGAATGCGATCCACCAGGCTGTTGGCTTTATCTTCACCCAGGGCCTGGGTCAGCATCGTGCGAATATAGCCGTCTGCACCGACACCCAGCCCGGTCTGATCACCCACGGTATCGATGAAATCGCCCATGACCTGCTGCACCTGCTCGCGGTGCACAGTACGCAGACCCGCCATGGCGCTGCCGACCCGCTGTACTTCCTTGGGGCCCATATGCTTGAGAATGGCGGCGGCGTCAGATTCGCCCAGGCTCAACAAAAAGATCGCGGCCTTGTCCAGCTTGGACAGTTTCGGGCGTTTGGCGACTTCTTCACTCATCGGCGTTAATCCACTCTTTGACAACCTGAGCTACCCGGCCAGTATCCTCGGCCAGCAAGCCCTTGATAGCATTCAACTGCTGTTCGTAACCGGCACCCGGCGGCGGTAGCAGCACCGCAGCGCTGCCGGCTGGACCAGTGAGACTGACGCGATCATCGCGCAGATCCTCGTCCATATCATCCATGCCGCCCAGCTCCGCCGGGTAACCGGCAAGGCCTCGATTCTGCGGCTGCGCTGTCAAGTTCTTCAATACCGGGCGCAGCACACCGAACACCAGAATCAGTATAAAGAGTATTCCCAGTACCTGCTTGGCAAGATCCCAGAACCAGGCCTCAGACCAGAAAGGTATTTCCGGCAACGGCTCCATCTCGGCAACAGCGACAAAGGGGCTGTTGATCACGCTGACGCTATCACCGCGGCTGGCATCAAAGCCCACCGCGTCCTGTACCAGGCGCGTCAGTTGGGCAATATCGGCCTCGGACAATGGCTCGCTGACGTTTTCACCGGTTTCGGGATTGACGGTGACCGGATCGTCGACCACTACCGCGACCGACAGGCGACGCAAACGGCCTTGTTGCTGGCGGGTGTAACTGATCTGCCGGTCCAGTTCGTAATTACGGGTGGCCTGTTCGCGGGTATCGCGTGGCACCACAGGCACGATCGGCTCGCCGGTGTCTGGATCAACAACAACTTCCGGCACGGTCACGGCACCGGGAGGCTGATTGGTCAGAGCGCCAGGAATACCCTGGGGGCCTTGGCCCGCAGCACGCTCCTCGGTCATTACCTGCTCGCTACGCAGCGCAGATTCGGGGCTGTACATCTCGGCAGTCGATTCCACTGCGCTGAAGTCCACGTCTGCGGAGACTTCAGCCTTGTAGCGACCAGCGCCGACTATGGGTTCCAGTATGTTGTGCACGCTACGGGTAAGGCTATCTTCCATTCGCCGGGTGTAATCAAACTGGCGCCCAGCAATAGTCAACTCGCTCAACTCGTCCTGATCAGAAAGTAGATTGCCGTTTTGATCGACTACGGTGACCTGATCCTTGTTCAGCTCCGGGACGCTGGTCGCCACCAGATTGACGATCGCCATCACTTGCGCCGGCTCCAGGCTGCGGCCAGCAAACATCTCCAGCAACACCGAGGCGGTAGGTTTGCGATCGTCACGCACGAATACAGTGGAGCGTGGAATGGCAATGTGCACCCGCGCGGATTTGATGTTGTACAGGCTGGAAATGGTACGCGCCATCTCCCCTTCCAGACCCCGGCGGTAGCGCGTGGTTTCCATGAACTGGCTGGTGCCCAGACCCTGCTCACGGTCGAGAATTTCATAACCCAGATTATTGTCACGGGCACTGACGCCGGCGGCGGCCAGACGCATACGGGCGTCGGCCAGATCCTCGGTCGCCACCAGCAGCGCACCGCTGTTAGGCTCAACGCGGTACTGGATGCGCGCCTGGGTGAGAATATCCACCACCTGCGCAGAATCGTAGTTCTCCATATTGTTGTACAGCGTCTGGTAATCCGGCTCCTGTGACCAGAGCACCACGGCGAAACCAATGGCGACACTCGCCGCCAGACCGATCAACAGCGCAAACTGCCGCAGCATGGGCAACTGCGACAGATTGTCGAGCACATTCAGCCCCATGAACGGCTTGCGCTCACTGCCTAGCGCCGGCCCAGGCCGGGTAGCAGGAGTGTTGGGAGTGTTGGCGGTTTCCATGTTCTACCCTCGGTCAATCACAGCAAGGCAAGTGTATATGCTTAGATGGGCATGTTCATGATGGATTCATAGGCAGTGACCATCTTGTTACGCACCTGGGTCACAGCCTGGAAGGCCACACTGGATTTTTGCGCGGCGATCATCACCTCGGTCAGATCGACACCCGGCACGCCGCGTTCGTAGGCGCTTTGCAGGTCACTGGTGGTGCTCTGCATTTCGCTGACCTTGTCGACGGCCTGCTTGAGTACATTTTCAAAGGCCGGTCCATTGACGTTCTGCTCCAGCTGCACCGGCGGCTGAGGGCGGCTCATGGCCTCCATCTGCATCGAGCGCATCTGCAACATCAAACGATTGAATTCAACACCTTGAGTCATGACTATCTCCGGGCCGCGATTTTTTTGACGGCGTGGATTGCGTTGGAGTTAGTTAAGCAGGAATGATGCCAACATGCGGGAGTTGGCAATAATGCGGACGGGGATGACAGGAGGGAGTAGCCGAGGTGGTGGATCCCCGTGGGAGCGGCCGCCTGGTCGCGAACATTTTCGGCAGATGGTCGCCCGGCCTAACCCTTCGCCCCGAGGCCGGGGCTCCTACCACAGCAGAAGTGCCACTTCCCGCTCGGTCAGAGCAGCAGCACGACCGCGAATGGGTTTATTGCTCAACTGGCGTAGAGACTGGCCTCAACATCCAAACCCGCATCACGCATCTGCGCCAGCTTGTAGCGCAGCGTCCGCGGGCTGATGCCCAGCTTGTCTGCGGCTTCCTTGCGCTTGCCGCGTTCGGCCCTCAATACGTCAATGATCAACTGATACTCGCGCTGCCTGACCCCCGCACCCAGGTCAGTACCCGCTTGAGCCGTCTGTGCAGTATCTGCATCCGTCAGATTCTCGACGGCTGGCAGCGTCGGACTGGCATCCCAATTTGGCAGATCCGCAGGTACCGTCATCGGACTACCCGGCAGCACCGCCAGACACAGATCCTGCGCGTGAATTACGCCACCCGATTGCAGAATCAAGGCCCGTTGCACGGCATTATCCAACTCCCTGACGTTGCCTGGCCAGCCATGCTGCTGCAGCGCGTGGCAGGCGTCTGCGGCAAAGCGTACCGGCGCCTGATTCATTTTCCTTGTGTGCTTGTCCAGCAAACGCTGGGCGATCGGCAAGATATCGCCGGGCCGCGTGCGCAGTGGTTGCCACTGCAGCGGAAAAACCCCCAGGCGGTAATACAGATCCTCGCGGAAACGGCCGGCCGCCACTTCGGTTGGCAGATCGCGGTTAGTGGTGGCAATAACTCTTATATCCAGCTGAATCAGCTTGCGCCCCCCCACACGTTCAACCTCGCGTTCCTGCAACACCCTGAGCAATTTGGCCTGCAAGCTCAGCGGCATCTCTGAGATTTCATCCAGCAGCAGCGTGCCACCATTGGCCTGCTCGAACTTGCCTGACTGCGAAGCGACCGCACCAGTAAAGGAGCCTTTTTCGTGACCGAACAGCGTGGCTTCCAGCATGTTTTCCGGAATCGCCGCGCAGTTGATCGCGATAAAGGGTTGCTCGGCGCGCGGCGATTGCTGATGGATAAAGCGCGCCAGCACTTCTTTACCGGTACCGGACTCGCCGGAAATCAATACGGTGGAATCACTGGCCGCCACTCGCGAGGCCAGATGCAGCAATTGCTGACTGGACGGCTCTACTGCCACCGGCCCCTCGAGCTTGCCGGCACGCAGTCGCCCCTGCGCGTGCTGAGCAACAAGCTCCAGTAACGCACGCGGCTCAAAGGGTTTGACCAGATAATCCACTGCGCCATCACGCATGGCTTCGACTGCCTGCTGCACGGTACCGTAAGCGGTCATCAGCAGCACCGGCAGTTGCGGGTGGTACTGACGCAAATGACGGAGCAGCCGATGACCATCCATGCCGGGCATGTTCACATCGCTGACCACCATACATACCGACTCACGTTGCAATATGGCCAGCGCAGCATCACCGTCACCGGCCTCCAGGGCCTCGTAGCCGCCCAGGGTCAGAGTGTCGCTCAAAGCTTCACGCAGGGCGCGGTCATCTTCTACCAACAGAATTCGCAGGCGTGACTGACTCATATGCTGCTCTCCAGTAATGCCCTGCTCTGGATGCCCTGCTGCACTGGGAGCAGAAGCTCGGCGCTGGTTCCCCAGCCCGCCTTGCTACGCAGATAGAAGGCGCCGCCATGGGCCCGCGCCACGGATTTGACCACAGACACACCCAGCCCTGTGCCTTGCGCGCGGGTGGTGTAAAAGGGTTCGCCGATTTGCGCACGCTGCTCAGCATCCATACCACACCCGGTATCGACCACACTCAGGCTGAGTTGACCCTCGATCAGGCGGGCACAAACCTTAAGCCGGGCAGCGTCGCCGCCGGCCTGGATGGCGTTATCGATCAGATTGGTGATCGCACCCACCAGGGTGTCGCGGTTGCACTTGAGCGCCAAACCTTGCGGGCAGCGATTATCCCAACGGCAAGCGGCAGCATTGGCCTCGACCAGCGGACCAGCGTCCACCTGCAGGGCGTCAAAAAGCTGCTCAACGCTTACGCGGTCTTCCAGCGGCAGATCGCCCTTGGCAAACAGCAGCATGTCGCGCACCTGATGTTCCATGGCTTTAAGGCGACCACTCAGGCGCTCGCCAAAACGCTGGCGCTGCGCGGCTGGTAAATCCTGGTCGTGCAAATGGCTGGCATACAGCATGGCGGTAGAAAGCGGCGTGCGAATTTGATGTGCCAGAGAGGCAACCATGCGCCCCAGGGCAGACAAACGCTCATGGCGCGCCAATTGGCTTTGCAGCTGACGGGTTTCGGTTTGATCGTTGATCAGGATGATCTGGCCTGGCTCGCCGAGCAGCGAACGGGTTGCCAGCGATACGCGGCGGCCGCTACGCAGGGACACCTCATGGTAGTCATCATCACGGGGAGCGAAACGGTCACGGATCAGATCCCGCCACAGCTGGCCTTCCAAAGGCTCACCGAGCAGTTCACGGGCAGCGGGATTAGCCTCACGCACTACGCCGTTACCATCCAGCACCACCACGCCACCGGGGAGCAAATCGAGCAGATTCTGCAAGCGTGAAGCCAGGCAGGCCTTCTCGGCCAGCTCGCGATGACGCTGGGCATGCACCTGATCCAGTTGCGCTTGAAGGGTACTGACCTGCTCCTGAAGCAAGGCGTAAGACCCCGACAGCTGACCCGACATTTGCCGGAACAGCTCGTAGGCAGCGGTTAGCTGCGCCTCGTCACGGGGTTTGGCGTCGGCGGTGTGCAGCTCGGATGGAGCTGCATTGACGGTCGAAAGGTGCTTAGCGGTGAGTACCATCGGGTGATCCCCTGAATACAAAAGAAAGCTTCAGGGAGGTCAAAGCAAAGCCCGTGCCATCACACAACAACCAAACAAATTCAAAGACTTAGAAAAGAATTGCTAAAAACGCGTCATTCTTCTGACAGGTCGACGCCACGATTGATGCCGTACTTGCGCATCTTTTCCACCAGCGTGGTACGACGGATACGCAACCGCTCGGCGGCGCGGGCCACCACACTGTTGCACTCGTCCAGAGCTTGCTGAATCAGCGTCTGTTCCAAACCCCCGAGGTATTCCTTCAGGTCCAGACCATCGGGCGGCAAGAACGCCGGACTGTTCAAACCCACCAGACCATTAAAGGCTTCGTCACGCTCATCCTCACCGGCACGAGCATTGCGCAGCTCTTCCTGATCGTCTTCCAGGTAGCGGAACTTGCGCGGCAACTCGCCAACCCCGATCACTCCATGCGGATGCATGATTGCCATGCGCTCAACCAGGTTGGCCAGTTCGCGTACGTTACCCGGCCAATCGTGTTGGCACAGCGACATGATCGCCGAGGTGCTGAAACGGATCGAGCCACGCTTTTCCATTTCCAGACGGGTAATCAGCTCGTTCAGCAGCAGCGGCAGATCCTCGATCCGGTCGCGCATGGCCGGCATCTCGATCGGGAACACGTGCAAACGGTAATACAGATCTTCGCGGAAGCCACCCTGCTCGATCATCTGTTCCAGGTTCTTGTGCGTAGCCGCGATCACGCGCACGTCGGCGGTCTGTACCTTGTTGCTACCCACCCGCTCAAAGGTCCGTTCCTGCAACACCCGCAACAGCTTGACCTGCATAGGCAACGGCATATCGCCGATTTCGTCCAGGAACAATGTGCCGCCCTGGGCCAGTTCGAAACGCCCTGCCCGGCTGGTGATAGCGCCGGTAAAAGCACCTTTCTCGTGACCAAAAAGTTCACTTTCCAGCAGCTCTGCGGGGATGGCACCGCAATTCACCGGCACAAAGGGCTGGTCCTTGCGCTTGGAATGGTAGTGCAGATTACGCGCAACCACTTCCTTGCCCGTCCCTGATTCACCCAGAATCAAAACCGTGGCTTCTGTATCAGCTACCTGCTGCATCATTTGCCGCACGGAGTAAATACTACGACTGGTGCCTACCAGGCTGCGGAACAGGTTTGGCTCGCGCTGGCGCTGACGGTCACGGTCATCATAAACCTCACGGTAGACCTGAGCACGGTGCAGGCAATCAAGCAGTTGGTTATAGCTGAGCGGCGGCGGCAATACCGCCAACAGGCGCTGCTTCAGATGTTCCGGCCAGTTTGTCGCCTGCTCTGCGTCGAGCAGGATAGCCGGCAGATTCTCGTCCCACTTGTCCAGCTGCGCAAGCAAGCCTTGCATACCATGCGCGCAGTCGCAGTGCCCGAGAATCACACATTTGAAACTGCCAGAAGAGGCCGACTGCGTCTCCACATCCTTCTGCCAGACAGCAGAGGTGGTAATGACCGCATCTTCGCCCAAAAAGGACAGAATCACGCTCAAGTCATGGCGGCTGGACGGTTCATCATCAATGAGTAAGATATGGCTGTTAGGCAGCATAAGTGTGAAAGGCGTCCTGTAAACACGCAATCCGGGCAATTGACGCTGATAGCGCTTTGCCACTCGAATAATTAGTGCTGCCAACGTTAGTCAGATTCGCTGTCACAGTCAAATAGTTGGCGCAGTTAAACGACATTTTTTATTTGGACGGAATTCGCTTCGGGGTAAAACGCCAAGTAACCCTCAGGCGGCAAGGCGTTTAGCTCAAGGCTTAGCTGAACATCTGGTAGACCTTGGCGCTCTGTTTGCTGCGTTGCAGCTCCTGCAGCTCTTCGGCCAGCTTGCCTTGAACGGCCTGGCAGAGCGCGACCACTTCACGGTACGTGGTAAGCAGATTGTCGAGTGCGTCGGCCAACGCCTGGTCTTCACGGCCGTCTTCGGCCATCGCCTGTGCGACCAGCTCACGGCAAACGTGGTCAAGCTGGCTGACCTGCTGCCAGTCGCCAGCATGTACTGCTTCCACCAACGCCTGGTGAGTATCTTCCAACTGCTTGACTGCAACGGTCATTGGTCTGTCCTCAGTATTGGCGAATGCCGTCCCAGCCTTCCTTGACGTCACGCAGCAGCGCCGCAACCTCATCCAGAATAGCCGAATCGTTTTTCAGGTTGGCAATGCTCAGACGCTGGATCATGAACGCATAAAGACGATCCAGGTTAACAGCGACCTCGCCACCCTTGTCAAAATCCAGCGCTTCGCGAAGGCCGCCGACAATACCAATGGTTTTGCCGATCAGCTCGCCCTTGAGCTGCACATTATTGAACTGCATTGCACCCTTGGCCTGCGCAATGCGCTGCAAGCCGCCTTCCATCAGCATCTGAATCAAGCGATGCGGATCTGCTTCACTGACCTGAGCATTGACGTTCACGGTCTGGTACTGCTTCATCGCGGCGTAGGCATTCATGGGCGCATCCTGAGAGTGATGATACATGTTCAATGTATCGGCCTCACGCGGAAAACTTTAATCTTTATTTGTCTGCACCCCAGATGCAGCAAGGCCCGCTGTTAAAAACCGAGCGGGCCTTGCTTCACACATTATTCGCCTGGTCCGTTGGAGCTCAGACCGGTTCTATGCCGTCCCAGCCCTGCTTGATTTCTTGCAGTAGCGTCAACACTTCATCCAGAGAGCGGGGAGTATCATCCAGCGCCACTCCGGCGAGCTTGCGGGTCATATAGTCGTACAGCGCATCCAGATTCTCGGCAATTTCGCCACCCAGATCCTTGTCCAATGCAGCCTGCAACGCACCGATAATGCTAATGGTGCTGCTAACCGCCACTCCACGACGCTCAGGGTTTCCGGTAGCCTGAGCATGCCGCGCCAATTTGAGCCTTTCGATAGCGCCATCAAGCAGCAACTGTACGGCCCGGTATTGGGACACTTCCTGGGAAATATTGACCTGCTTGTAGGTATCAATCGGGTTTTTCATTAATTGCGATCCTGCCGTACTACGCCGGGAAGGTTGCTCAATGCGCCGGACAGGTAATCACTGGTGCCAGACAGCTGGCCTACCAGTGCATCCATTGCATTGAACTGCGAAAAAAGCCGCGCTTCGAGCTTGTCGATGCGCAGCGTCAGCTGCTCGCGCTGGTCATCGACGCTCGACAAGGTGTTTTGTAATGCAGTGGTGCGACTTTCAAGAATACCCCCGGTTTGTGTATAGGGATCTACCTTGCCATTCAGACGTGCCATCAAACCGTTATCGCCGGTCAGAAAACCATTCAACTGCTCGAAATTATCTTTCAGAACTGTATCGAGGCGCTCATCGTCAATCGCCAGAGTCCCATCTCGCTGAGTAGAAATACCTAGATCAGCGAGGATCCGCATACCATCCGTACCCTGAGCGTTACCCAACTCATTACGAATAGCCGACATAAAAGAGCGCACGGAGGCGTCCCCTACTAGCGCGGCCGCCAAAGGTTCGCCGTCCTCACCACCTACCTTGGTTACCTTAGTCAGCGAAGTCACAGTGCCCATCATTTTGTTGTAGGCATCGACGAATTTTTTCAGCTGCGATTTAACGCCAGCTCGGTCTTCAGCCACCGCCAGGCTGACGCTAGTCTGACTGTCAATATCCTCCTTAGACTGCTTGGACTTGAGGGTGATGCTTACACCTTCGATAGCGTCACTAATAGTGTTGGTAGCACTACTGATTTTAATGCCATCAATAGCCAGTTGGGCGTCCTGGCCGTAGCTAATTGTCCGCGCTGCCATAGGATCTGTGGGATCAACAGGGGTCGGGGTAAAATCTGCGTCAGGCGCGGGAGGTGTATAGGCGAGACCAGACAAAGCACTTGGATCGTCGTCACTGACAACGCTGACACTGATATCATTACCCGTGCCCGACTGGGTAGAACTGAGGATTAAACGCGAGCCCCCCGCACCGTTAGGGTCAGTCACAATGCTAGCAGACAGCCCTGATTCCTTGCCCGCTGCGTTGACTGCATCACGGATGGCAGTCAGACTGTCATTGCCTTCGGTTACATCGATATTGAGCTGGGTATCTCCCACGTTAATGGTTAGCTTACCGGTGCCCAATTCTGCAGCAGGATCCGCGACGCCAGCTAGCGCAACCTTACTAGTTTGCGCCAGCTTGAATACCTGAACATTGAAGTTGCCGGCGGTTGCCTTAGCATCGGCGGTCACGCTGAAAATATCAGGCTTACCTGAGGTGGCACTGCGCTTTTGGAACAGCGCCGGATCGTTGAGATCCTTCAGCGCGGTCTGAAATTCGGAGAGGGCACTGCGGAATTGGCCGAGGCCAGAAAACTTGGCGGTGGTCGCTTTCTCAAGACGGTTGAGCTGTGCGCTCTTGGGCGCCGCTTCAGCATCAACCAGCGCCTTGACGATGCCGTTGATATCTAGCCCCGACCCAATGCCGTTACCTAAACCTTGAATAGCCATAGCTGTGCCCCTACGACCGAAAATTGACGGTCTGCGTACCGAATGAAATGTCCCGGCAAGGCAGGCAAGTTATGTGCCAGTCAAACCGGCTGGCAGAGGCTCAGGCCTCTGCTTCAAACAACAGGCTGCGAATTTCAGACAAATTCTCTGAGAGTCGCAACGCTTCTTCTGAAGGAATCTGGCGGATAACCTCGCCACTGCTCGCTTCAGTTACGTTCACTACCACCCGGCCACTGGAATCATCAAGTTGAAAATTGATATCCCGACGTACCGACTGGACAAAATCCTGAATATCCGACACCGCCAACTTCAACTCATCTTCGGCGATCTTAGAGGGCTGCGCCAGCGCGTCCCGAGTTTGTGTTGCCACCGGCTTGGCAGCCGATGTTGTTGCTGCAAGATCCGTTTGCCCTAATGCCGAACGCTCGGCCGAGGCCTCAACCGCTACACTTGAACGCGCAGTACGGCTTACATCAAACGGCTTGAGAATGCCCATATCCATGGTGCTTACCTCACAAAGGATAAAGCGGAGGACCAGTCTCCCAGTCCCCCGCAGTGTAACCCTTACTTAATCCTTAGCCCAGGAGGCTGAGGACCGCCTGGGGCAACTGGTTGGCCTGGGCCAGGATCGACGTACCAGCCTGCTGCAGAATCTGGTTTTTGGTCAGATTGGCAGTTTCAGCGGCGAAGTCGGTGTCCTTGATTCGGCTGTTTGCCGCAGAAACGTTCTCGGAAATGCTCTGGAGGTTGCTAATCGTAGATTCAAAACGATTTTGAACAGCACCAAGGCCCGCACGTTGACCATCAATATTGCCAATAGCTTTGTCAATAATTGAGATCGCGTCGTTCGATCCCTTGACAGTTGAAATGTCAATCTTTGCTACGGAAGACAACGTAGCTGCGCTGGTGGCTGCTGCTAAGACAGTACTATCAGCAGGAGCACCAGTAGAACCCGCCTGAGCAACTGTAAAGCTTTTTTCAGACTCAAATTCCAGCTTGCCGCCAACTACCAGGCTATCAGTTACAGTACCCCCTCCGTCTGTCTTAGTAAGAGCAGTACCACCAACAGTAACCGCCGTAGCTGCAGCTGCCACTCCCGTATTGTCCACGTCGGAAATCTGAATATCAAAACCTTCAGAGTTCTTAAAGGTAAGGGTTGCCTTATCTTCGCTCAACTCGGCAGTAATACCGGTTTCTGACGAACGACCATTGACCGCTTCCGCGAGGTTGCTCAGATCAGTAGCCGTCACGCCAGCAGTTATAGTGGCAGCGGTGGAATTGCTGTCACCACTTTTCAATGTAAACGAAACAGTACCCGCTGCAGCGGTTGTCAGTGTCGTTTCTGTGCTGGCATTTGCCGTAACGCCGGTATCACCGGATTTATTGTTAATGGCACTTGCAATCGATGCTGCTTGTTGATTAGCACTCACATCGATTGCAGCGCTACCTGTGGGACCGTTAATCGTAAGGTCGTTGGCTGCAATTACACCATTGCCGCCAGCAGCACCTGCAGTCGCGGTCAACACGCCGACATTCGCTTTCGAGTCTGACTGGAAAGCTCCCAATGAACGAGCAGAAGTGTTGCCCAGGGTAACGCCAATTGTTTCGTTTGCGTTCGACCCAACTTGGAACTGAGATGAGCCGAAAGACCCGTCAAGCAGTTTGCGCCCACCAAAAGTGGTGGTTTCAGAAATACGATTCAATTCAGACTGTAAAGCACTAACTTCTTTCTGCAGCGCTCCGCGGTCAGCATCGCTATTAGACCCGTTGGCAGACTGCAAAGCCAAGTCCCGCATACGCTGCAGAATATTGGTAGACTCCTGCATCGCCCCTTCAGCTGTCTGAGCGATGGAGACGCCGTCGTTGGCGTTCTTGACTGCTACGCCCAAGCCGCTGACCTGACTGGCCAAACGGTTGGAGATCTGCAAACCTGCTGCGTCATCTTTGGCGCTGTTGATACGCGAACCCGAAGACAGGCGCTCAAGGGAAGTTTGCAGAGCGCTGGAAGAACCACC
This sequence comes from Halopseudomonas pelagia, assembly GCF_009497895.1. Taxonomy (NCBI): domain Bacteria; kingdom Pseudomonadati; phylum Pseudomonadota; class Gammaproteobacteria; order Pseudomonadales; family Pseudomonadaceae; genus Halopseudomonas; species Halopseudomonas pelagia. Next base: position 3,621,871 of record NZ_CP033116.1, read on the forward strand.
CAGGTTACGCTGGGCGTTCAGAGAAGCTACGTTCGTGTTTACTGTAAGAGCCATGATGTATTACCTCGTAGACCTGATTATGTTTGCCTGAGCTTGCGACTCGCGGGCCGGCATTGCCCAGGCACCCAGTGAGTTCGCGTTCAGTTACTGTATCGGCGTACTGGCCAAGAGCTTTAGGGTTATTTTCAAAAAAGTTTTTTGTTTACTTGACAATCACTTAGGTAAACAAAAAAGCCCTTCCAAGCACCTGACACAGTTTTGACGCCAACCAGATGCCTTGCCGATGAATGTGTATCGACAGGCCTGGCAATAACTTGAGGGGGTTGAAGATCGCTCCATTGCAAGCAACTGCCACGCCCTCCGTTCTATGACATCTGCATGAAGACTGACCGGCGGTAGCGGGGTGCAACGCCCTTGTCATCTGCGGGGCGTTAGCTGGTGGAGAATTCAGAGGCGAGCTTGAGCTACGCCTGAACACTCCGCAAGAGGTGTCCCATGTACGCAGAGAAAGCGCTAATACGCGTGCACCGTGATCTGAAGGTGCACACCTGCTTTTACCCCAACCCGACCACTGCCGCGACTATCATTCTGGTCAACGGCTCATTGGCCACCAGCGTGTCGTTCAACGCCAGCCTTAAATACCTGAGGCCGCTATTTAATGTAGTGGTTTACGATCTGCCCTATCAGGGCCAGTCACGCGGGCACAATCTTGAGCTTCCGCTGATTGGCAAAGAGGATGAGGCCCTGATCCTGCTGGAGCTGATCGAGCATTTTAGTGCTGATCACTTGCTGGCGTTTTCCTGGGGTAGTGTTGCAGCGCTGCTGGCGTTGGCCCAGCGGCCGGCGCGGATCAACAAAGCGATTATCAGCTCGTTCTCGCCGGTACTGAACCCCTTCATGCTGGATTACCTGAGTCGCGCCCGGGCGGCGCTGGGGGCGTGCGACCGCCAGGCCATCGGCAACCTGCTGAATGACACCATCGGCGAGCATCTGCCGCCGCTGTTCAAACGTTGCAACTTTCGCCATGTCAGTGCGCTGGAGGAGTTCGAGTATGCGCAGATGCTCTATCACATCCGCCAGGTAGCCGGATTGGACTGTGATCGGTTTATGAGCTGCGTGGAGAATGTCGACGCACAACTACTGTTTATCAATGGTGAGCTGGACCGTTATACCTCACCGGCGGATGCGCGCCTGTTCTCGCATATGGCCCCACACTCGCAGTTCACGACTATTCGGCATACCGGTCACTTCCTCGAGTTGGAACACAAGACGGCTTGGCAGGATGTGAAGCAGGCTGTAGAACGATTTGTGCTGGAAGAAGGGGTGGTGGATTGCGAGCAGAGGATGGCAATGGTGGGTTAGAGCGCCGACGAGAACACCAAAGGTGTCGAGTGGACCCTCGACACCTCGGGAGACCTGGCTTAGGGGTTCATCGAATCAAATACAGTCTTTTCCGCATCAGCTGCCGCAGCGCGCATGGCGATCAACTGTTTGATCTTGCGATGCGGGAACACATAGAACTGATCATCCTCAACCGCCTTTAGCGTCATTTCGGCTACGTCAGCTGCCTTGATGCGACCCTTTTCCACGGCGGCTTTCAAGGCGGCAGAGCGCTCTTTGTCCAGCGCGCTGGGGGCCAGCGTATCGCCCATGTCTGCTGGACGATTGCGCGCGGATTCATGGATACCCGTAGGGAAGAACGCCGGGCAGAGCACGGTGACGCCCACTTTGGCGCCCGCATCACGCAAATCCAGAGCCAACGTCTCGGAAATCGCGACCACTGAATGCTTGGTGGCGTTATACACGGCCATGCTCGGGCCGTTGACCCAACCAGCTGCAGAGGCGACATTGACGATATGGCCTTCGCCCTGCTCGATCATCATCGGGGTAAAGGCTTTCAGGCCCCAGGCGACGCCGTACATATTGACGCCTACCACCCATTCCCAATCTGCCTGGGTATTCATCCACACCGGACCGCCAACGCTGACGCCAGCGTTATTGAACAGCAGATGCGCGCCACCAAAGCGACTCTTTGCCAGATCGGCAAAGGCTTGCACCTGTTCCAGTTTCGAGACGTCCAAGCGCATGGTCGCAGACTCGATGCTGGCATCCAGCGCTTTGATCTGGTTCAGCGTTTCCTGCATGCCAGCTTCGTCAACGTCGCCGAGCACCAGCTTCATGCCACGGGCCGCGCAACGTAGCGCCAGCTCACGCCCCAAGCCGCTGCCACCGCCAGTAATAACCGCTACCTTGCCTTGAAGATTCTGCATGCTGTGCTCTCCTGAAAGGGGCCTGACAATCTGCCGTGACGAAAGCACGCGGGCCGAATTGAAAGGCATCTTATAAATGTGGCAAATAGAATGCCTTTTACAGCATCACCAAACCAGATCTATCATTTGCAGTGATCAGGCTTTATCAGCTTTTATCCGGCGGTTTGCGATGAATAAGCTATACCTGAAAAGGCACTCCAAGACGTGGATAAGGAATCGCATGACTCGCAAAAGGTATTGCGCATTATTTGGCCTGTTACTGGCTTGCTGGGCTGGCGCTGTTGCGCCGCTGGCGGCGAACACACTGCACCTCAATACGGACATCTTCCCGCCGTATCAGGTTCGCGAAGGGGAAACGTTGAGCGGCACCTCGGTCGTTGCCCTGGAATGCATTTTCAAGACATTACGCCAACCTTATAGCGTCCGCGTCATGCCTTGGCAGCGGGCGATCCACGAGGTCGGTCAAGGCAGGGCCGACGGCTTCTTCTCGGCGACCAATATGCAGCGTGCCAATCGCTTCGCCGCACTCTCTGCGCCGCTGGCGCTGGAGAAATGGTACTGGTACAGCAATCGACCGACCACAGCAGAGGGCGCAGACAGCGAGCTGCGTATTGGTGCTGTACGCGGCAGCAACCAGTTGGCCTGGCTGCTGGAGAACGGGTATGCCGTGGAGCAGCAGGTCAGCAGCACTGAGCAATTATTCAAACTGCTGGACCTGGGCCGCATCGATACCTTCCTTGCCGACCAGCGCACCTTGCGCACCGAGCTGACCAAACTACCCCCGGCGCTGCGGCCAGAGTACGAAAGATTCCAGCAGTACTCGACACTCGGGGTGTATTTTTCCAAGGCGTTTCTGGATAGCCAAAGTGATTTTCTAGAACGGTTCAACCAGCAAATCTATTTCTGCCTGCCGGAAATTCATATGCTCAGCGATGATGAGCACAAACACCTGGCCGCGGTACATGAGCAGCTGTTCAACAGCTGGCCCGAGCGAGACGAACTAGTGTCTGCCGTGCAGGCCCAGAACGCCTTGCACCAGAATCTGAATATTCCGGACATCATGCAGCTCGATCGGCAGTGGCGGGACGAACTGAAAAAGCCGGACGCACCACTAATCAACAGTGTGGCCGGCAATCCCCTGTCCGAGTGGCTCAGTGACCAGCAACAGAAAAACAATAATCTGATTACCGAGATCATCGTCACCGACCAATTGGGCTTGAACGTGGGCCTGAGCGAGATCACCACTGATTACTGGCAAGGCGATGAAGCGAAATTTTCCGAAGCCTTTTTTAACAGAACCGATGAGGCGTATCAGGGCCGGCTTGAGTATGATCAGTCAGCGCAGGGTTATCAGGTGCATATCAGCAGTCAGATCCGCGACCCTGCCAGCAATGAGATCATCGGCGTGCTGATTATTGGTCTGGATATACAGCGCGTACTGCGAGCCAACGGCCTTACCGGAGTTAACTGATGCGCTGGATTGCCCTGTTTATTGTCTCCCTGATCACCATCGGCTGCGCTGCTCCGACGCCGCCTCCCTTGGCTGAAGGTCAGGCGCGCCTGGAGCTAAGCACGCAGCGCCCGGCTGACCGCATCAGCGCATACCGACTGGACGGCGAACTGGTATCCGGCCTGCGCTTCTCAGACCTGAGTCCCGGCAAACACAATGTTCAGGTGCGCTTCCGCTATGAAGTGCCGGGGTCGGCCAGCGCTGGAGGCATGCTGGGCGAGCCGCAATTCAGAACCTGCATCCTTGGTATTGATTACGCCGACTTCAGCGCCGGCAATACTTACCAGTTCATTGCCGACCGGCGCGGCATTCGCCCGGCCGGCTGGCTGGAATCGGCAGATAGTCAGCGCCTGGCCCGCGCCAGCATTATTCGTTGCGGCCCCGGCGTCTGACTTTTCTGATCCTGCGCCGCACTTTTTTCTCCGCATGCTACAATCCGCGCCTGCCCTGACTGGACTCGACACCCGATCAGGAGTCTTCCGCTATTGAACCGGAGAAATACATGTCGATGATCAAACGTCCGCTGGCCGTCATGGCTGGCTTGTGCCTGTCTGTTGCTACTGTTTTTGCATCCACGCCTGCTTTGGCTGAACAGGATGTACTGCGCGTCTCTGCCATTCCCGATGAAGCCCCCACCGAATTGCTGCGCAAGTTCGAGCCTTTGGGCGCTTATCTGGAAAAAGAGCTGGATATGAAGGTCAGCTTTCAGCCGGTTTCAGATTACGCAGGCGTGGTTGAAGCACTGGGTTCCAAGCGTCTGGATCTGGCCTGGCTGGGCGGCTTTACTTTCGTCCAGGCACGTATTCGCACAGGCGATGCGATTCCTCTGGTACAGCGTGAACAGGATGCGGTCTTTACCAGCACCTTTATTACTGCTGACCCCAAGATCAAGGAACACAAGGACCTGAAAGGCAAGAGCTTCGCTTTCGGCTCGGTATCCTCCACCTCCGGGCATTTGATGCCGCGCTATTTCATGCAGCAGGACGGTCTGGACGTGGATAACTACCTAGGCCGCGTGGGCTACTCCGGCGCACACGACGCCACCGTTGCCTGGGTTGAATCCGGCCGGGTCGATGCGGGCGTGCTGAATGCGTCAGTCTGGGAAAAGCTGGTAGAAGACGGCAAGGTCGATACCGACAAGGTGCGCGTCTACACCACCACCCCGACCTACTTCGACTACAACTGGACCGTGCGTGGCGATATGGATCCCGAGCTGGTCGAGCGCATCAAGCAGGCATTCCTCAAGCTGGATCCGGAAAACCCCGAGCACAAGGCGATTCTGGATCTGCAACGCGCCAGCCGCTTTGTCGAGACCAAGCCGGAAAACTACCAGGGCATCGAAGAAGCTGCGCGCGCCGCTGGCCTGCTGTAACGCACCATGGGCATTCGACTTGACGGGACGAGCCTGACTCACCCCGGTGGCTTTACCGCCCTGCACCCGCTCAACCTGGCGATCCAGCCAGGTGAGCGGGTGGCGATTATCGGCTCCTCCGGTGCGGGCAAAACCACACTACTGCGCCTGCTTTCGACTGGCCTGCTGGCTAGCAGCGGCAGCGTGCAGTTGCTTGATGCTGATCCCGCACAACTGTCAGGCGGCGCACTGCGGCGCCTGCGTACGCGTATTGGTCTGATCCATCAGAGCCCGCCGTTGCCACCGCGCCAACGGGTGATTACCGCCGTTCTGGCCGGCCGGCTCGGCCAATGGTCGCTAGCACGCTCGCTTTTATCCTTATGTTATCCGTTGGATATTTCCGGCGCGCGCACAGCGCTGGAGCCACTGGATCTGAGCGAAAAGCTCTTCGCCCGCTGCGATCAGTTATCTGGCGGGCAATTGCAACGCGTGGGTATTGCCCGGGTGCTGTATCAGGGCGCTGATCTGTTGCTGGCCGATGAGCCAGTATCTGCGATGGATCCGCTATTGGCCGATCACACGCTGGCATTGCTCAATCGCCTGGCGCAGGAGCACGGCAAAACCCTGGTAGCCAGCCTGCATGCGGTGGACCTGGCCCTGCGGCATTTCCCGCGGATCATCGGGCTGCGCAACGGCGAGATTCTGTTCGACCGTGAGGCCGGCCAGGTAACGCCGGAAGATCTGCGTGAGCTCTATAGCAATGAAGGGCTTGCTGAAACTCTTCCTGATCCGGTGTCCACACTCGTTACGCCCAGGCCAAGCGGCCAGTCCGCGCCCCGATGCCTTTGAACCCATTGCAGCGTACCGACGCACGCGACCCTGCCGTCCTGCCCCGCGTACTCTTCACGCTGCTGGCACTGGTGTTGCTGTGGCCCGGGCTGGTACTTACCGAGTTCCGTCCGGCGACGCTGGTAGAACCGCGTAATCTGGATACCTTCGGGCGCTTTCTCGCCGGTTTCTGGCCGCCGGAGGTGTCAGCCGAATTTCTTGCGCTGCTGGGCAAGGCCACCCTGGAAACGCTGGCGATGGCCACCGCTGGGCTCGCGCTGGCACTACTGCTGGCGATACCCCTTAGCCTGCTGTCCAGCCGCGCACTGTCAGTCTCCGCTTTGCTCAGCGGCCGCCCCGGCCGATTTGCCAGCATTGCGCGTTATCCGGTCAGGTTGTTGTTGGTTCTGCTGCGCAGTATTCCCGAGATCGTCTGGGCTCTGCTGTTCGTCCGAGCCGTTGGCCTTGGTCCCACCGCCGGCGTACTGGCCATCGCCATTACCTACAGCGGCATGCTCGGCAAGGTCTATGCGGAAATCTACGAGTCAGTCGACCAGCGCCCGGCACGGGCATTGATGCAGGCCGGCAGCTCGCGCCTGGGCGCGTTCCTCTACGGCATTCTGCCGGCAGCGGCGCAAGAACTGACCTCCTATACGCTGTACCGCTGGGAATGCGCCGTTCGCGCCTCGGTCATCATGGGCTTTGTCGGCGCAGGCGGACTGGGTCAGATGATCGACCTGTCAATACGTATGTTTGCCGGTGGTGAGGTTGTCAGCATTCTGCTGACCTTCCTTATTCTAGTATTGGCCGCCGACCAGTTGAGCAGTCTGCTGCGCCGGAGGCTGGCATGAATCGGCGTTACGAGCCGTTGCTATGGATCTGCCTGATTGGCACAGCGCTGGTGAGTTCCTTCCTGTATTTGGGCCTGGATCTCGGCGGCTTGCTGCGCGGCGACAGCCCCAGCCAGATGGCTGACTACGCGACCTCATTTTTTCCGCCTGAGATGTCTCCTGACTGGCTGACGCAAATCAGCTGGGGAGCTGTGGAAACGCTGGCGATCTCGGCCATAGGCACAATATTAGCGGTATTGGCGGGCGCTGCGCTGAGTTTGCTGGCCGCCGGGCGCATGGGCATTACCGCAAAAAGCCTGGCGCGATTGCTACTAAACGCGCTCAGATCCGTGCCGGAACTGGTCTGGGCGGCGCTGATGGTGTTGGCCGCGGGGCTAGGTCCCTTTGCCGGGACACTGGCCATTGCGCTACACACTACCGGTGTGCTCGGGCGATTGTTCGCTGAAGCCCTGGAGAACGCTCCGCCTGAACCGGCAAAAGCACTGCGCGATCAAGGCGCTGGGCCGACTGCGGCATTCTTTTACGGCACATTGCCCCAGATCTTCCCGCAGTGGCTCGCGTACAGCCTGTACCGCTGGGAGAACAATATTCGGATGGCCGCGGTACTCGGCTTTGTTGGCGCTGGCGGCCTGGGGCAGATGCTCTATGTGACGCTGAGCCTGTTCCAGCAGCCCAAGGCTCTAAGCGTGATACTGGCGATGATCGTGATGGTGCTGGTGGTCGACGGGCTGAGTGGCTGGTGGCGGGCGCGGCTGGGGTGATATGAGGGTTATTCAAACCCGAGAATGGATCCCCGAGTTCGCGAGGATGACGCCTCAATCTACACCGTGATTCCCGCAAACGCGGGAATCCATTGGGCCTTTGGCTCACCACCGCCCGATGCCACTGATAATTTTAAGCTTATTCAGAGTACCGCTTGGATCCCCGCCTTCGCGGGGATGACGGCCAAAAGCAGAAACCATAGTTGCGCGTGGGCGGCTGAGCGTCACCACCTCCGGCACTCCCGCCCCACTCGTCATTCCCGCGAAGGCGGGAATCCATTCTGACTTGCAGAGTAAATCAGCTGGCCGGGAACAAACTCAACCCCAACCTCAATGCCGCACCACCCGCTCCTGCACCAGCACCCAGGGACGAATAACCACAGCCCAGAGGTTATCCGGGTCACGCTCATGCCAGTCAGCCGCCTGTGCGTCCGGAGTCAATTGCACCTGCCCGGCATCCATCCACTGCTTAACCGCAGCGCCATCATCCCGAGTAAAGGCTTCAGCTACGATGACCAGGTCCAGTGCAGGGTCAACTGACAACACCTGGCCCGCAGCAAAATGCGACTCCAACGTTTTCCATTCGATAGGCGCAGTCGCGCCCAGAATCGCGGCGTAGGTTTCGGTTTGGTCAGACATTCTTACGCTCCAGATCAGGCTTTATTGCTGCGCATGTTAACCAGCACACCGCCAAGTGCAAGACGGATGAGGGTAAAGAGGCGGCATTGCCGGACAAATACGCCTATTCTGTCGAGGTGTATGTCGTCTTTCAGACAAAATGTTGCAGTTTGAGGACATTGAATGACAATTTGCCAAGACTCGATTCCCTGCGCTCATCGCCGTTGGTAAACTGCTGCGGTACAGTTACCGGGAATGGGTATGGTTAACGCCAACACTACCTGAACCTTCGTGATTTCGGACAACAACAAGCGAGCATACGATATGAAAATGGTCCATAAAAAAGCCCTGTCCCAGTTGATCGCCGTAGCCGCGCTGGCTGGTGCGAGTAGTTTCGCCATGGCAGCAGACACGATCAAGATCGCCCTGGCAGGTCCGGTAACCGGTCCCGTTGCCCAGTATGGCGACATGCAGTTTATCGGCGCCAAGATGGCGATCGAGCAAATCAACAAAGCCGGCGGCGTGAATGGCAGCCAGCTTGAAGGCGTGGTTTTTGATGATGCTTGTGATCCCAAGCAGGCGGTGGCCGTTGCCAACCGTATCGTTAACCAGGAAATCCAGTTCGTTGTTGGTCACCTGTGCTCCAGCTCGACCCAGCCCGCCTCCGACATCTATGAGGACGAAGGCATCCTGATGGTCACCGCGGCGTCCACCAGCCCGGAAATCACCACCCGTGGCTATGAGTTGGTGTTCCGCACCATCGGCCTGGACAGCCTGCAAGGCCCGACTGCTGGCAAATACATCGCAGAGCAGGTCAAGCCAAGCAAGGTCGCGGTTATCCATGACAAGCAGCAGTACGGCGAAGGCATTGCCACCGCAGTGCGTGACGTGCTGACTGAAGCCGGCATCGACGTTCCCGTATTTGAAGGCGTGACCGCTGGTGACAAGGACTTCTCCGCCCTGATCGCCAAGCTGCGTCAGGAAGGTGTGGACTTTGTCTACTACGGCGGCTACCACCCCGAGCTGGGCCTGATTCTGCGTCAATCCGCTGAGCAGGGTCTGGACGTCAAGTTCATGGGTCCTGAAGGCGTGGGCAACAGCGACATCTCTGCTATCGCTGGCGAAGCCTCTGAAGGCCTGCTGGTCACTCTGCCCAAGGCGTTCGATGAAGACCCACGCAACGCTGACCTGGTTGCTGCCTTCAAAGCCAAGAACGAAGATCCTTCAGGCCCATTCGTATTCCCGGCTTATGCTGCGGTACAGATCATTGCTGACGGCATCAAGCTGGCCGGCGACACTGATACTGACAAGGTAGCCGAAGCACTGCGCGGCAACGAGTTCGACACCCCTACCGGCGTGCTGAGCTTTGATGAGAAAGGCGACCTGCAAGACTTCAACTTTGTTGTCTACGAATGGCACGCTGACGCTACCAAAACCGCACTGACCGAGTAAGACCCAACGTTCAGGCCCACCGGAGCAATCCGGCGGGCCTGATTTTTTGATGCCCGTCTGTTCTGACCAGCATTGCTCATCCTGTCATCCCAGGTGCCGTGACCATGCCAGAGTCACTCTATTACTTTATTCAGCAGTTGCTTAACGGTCTTACCGTAGGCAGCACTTATGCTTTGATCGCGATTGGCTACACCATGGTGTACGGCATCATTGGCATGATCAACTTCGCCCACGGCGAGGTGTACATGATCGGCAGCTATATCGCCTTTATGGCCATTGCTGCACTCGCCCTGTTCGGGCTCGAATATCTCCCGCTGATGATTGCCGGTGCGTTTGTCATCAGCATGATTGTCACCAGCGCTTACGGCTACAGCATCGAGCGAGTTGCCTACCGCCCTCTGCGTGGCGGCAACCGTCTGATTCCGTTGATTTCCGCGATCGGCATGTCGATCTTTCTGCAGAACCTGGTGCGCCTGGCGCAGGGCTCGCGGGATATCGCCATGCCCAGCCTGGTCACCGGTGGCATCAGCATTGGGCCTGATGCCGGCTTCCAAGCGTCGCTGTCCTACATGCAGATGATTATCTTCGCTGTGACGCTGGCGACCATGACCCTGCTCACGCTGTTTATCACCCGCTCACGCATGGGACGCGCCTGCCGTGCTTGCGCAGAAGATCTGAAGATGACCAATCTGCTGGGCATCAACACCAACGGCATCATCGCGCTGACCTTTGTCATTGGCGCCGCGCTGGCGGCCGTGGCCGGTGTGCTGTTGGGTATGTATTACGGTGTCATCAACCCCTATATCGGCTTCATGGCGGGGCTTAAAGCCTTTACCGCAGCCGTTCTGGGCGGCATTGGCAGCATCCCCGGCGCTGTGCTTGGCGGCTTGTTGCTGGGCGTGACCGAGGCTATTACCTCCGGCTATTTCAGCAGTGAATACAAAGACGTAGTTGCCTTCAGCTTGCTGATTCTGATTCTGCTATTCCGCCCCAGCGGCATTCTCGGCCGCCCGGAGGTGGAAAAGGTATGATGCGAGCCAATCTGAAACCGGCGGTGATTTCCGCCGTCGTGGTTGTGGTACTCACCGGCCTGTTGATGGGCGTGCGCCTGGGCCAGTCCGGTACCGGTCTGACTGTTACCGGCGCTGGCGCCGATGTGTGGTGGAAAATTGCCGCCGCTGCCGCCTTCATCTTCTTCTTCAACCTGTTCCGCGACCAACTGACCCGCGCCTGGAAAGCTCTGCCTGGCTTGCCAAAAACACCGCCCAAGTTATCCGACATCCGCGATAAGCCTGCGGTGAAAAGGCTATTCTGGTGTTTCCTGATCGCCGCGGCGCTGGTTTGGCCGTTCTTTGCCAACCGGGGTGGCATTGACCTGGCGACACTGGTGCTGATCTACATCATGCTCGGCCTCGGCCTGAACATCGTGGTGGGTCTGGCCGGCCTGCTGGACCTGGGCTATGTCGGCTTTTACGCAGTAGGTGCCTACACCTATGCCCTGCTGGCGATGTACTTCGGCCTGGGTTTCTGGACTGGGTTGTTCGTGGCAGGTGGCATGGCGGCCTTGTTCGGCTTTCTGCTCGGCTTCCCCGTGCTGCGGCTGCGCGGCGATTACCTGGCGATTGTGACCCTGGGCTTCGGCGAGATCATCCGCATTCTGCTGAATAACATGACCTGGCTTACCAATGGCCCGAATGGCATCGGCGGCATTCCCAAGCCAACCTTTTTTGGCCTGGAATTCAGCCGCCGGGCCAGCGAGGGCATGCAGACCTTCCATGATTTTTTCGGTTTCGACTACGACTCCACCCACCGAATTATCTTTCTCTATCTGCTCGCCCTCTTGCTGGTGCTGTTTACCCTGTTCGTGATCAACCGGCTGCTGCGCATGCCCATAGGTCGCGCCTGGGAGGCCCTGCGTGAGGATGAGATCGCCTGCCGTTCGCTGGGCATCAACCCGACCGCCATCAAGCTCAACGCCTTCACCATTGGCGCCAGCTTCGCGGGCTTTGCCGGCTGTTTCTTCGCCGCACGTCAGGGCTTTATCAGCCCCGAATCCTTTACCTTTATCGAATCGGCGATCATCCTCGCCATCGTCGTACTTGGCGGCATGGGCTCGCAGCTGGGCGTGATACTGGCAGCGATCATCATGACCATCCTGCCAGAGCTGGCTCGCGAGTTTAACGAGTACCGCATGCTGCTGTTCGGCTTGATGATGGTACTGATGATGATCTGGCGGCCACAGGGTCTGCTACCGATGAAACGTCCGCACATGGAGCTCCGGACATGACCGCCATGACACCTTTGCTCGATGTAACCGGGCTGACCATGCGCTTTGGCGGCCTGCTGGCGGTCGACGGCGTGGCCTTGCAAGTGCACGAGAAGCAGATCGTCTCCATGATCGGCCCGAACGGTGCCGGCAAGACTACTGTATTCAACTGCCTGACCGGCTTCTACAAGCCCAGCGATGGCAAGATCGTCTTCCGTGGCGAAGAGATTCAAGGGCTACCCGGCTTCAAGGTTGCCCGCAAGGGCATGATCCGTACCTTTCAGCATGTGCGCCTGTTCAAGGAAATGACGGTCGTCGAAAATCTGCTGGTGGCGCAGCACCAGAGCATGAATACCAGCATGCTTGCCGGCCTGTTCAAGACGCCCAGCTATCGGCGCAGCGAAAAGGAGGCGATGGAGCGAGCAGCCTATTGGCTTGAGCGAGTCAACCTGCACGAATTCGCCAACCGCACCGCCAGCACCCTGGCCTACGGGCAGCAACGCCGCCTGGAGATCGCTCGTTGCATGGTCACGCAGCCAAGCCTGCTGATGCTGGATGAGCCGGCTGCCGGCCTCAACCCGCGTGAAACTCACGACCTCAAGGAATTGATCTCCGAGCTGCGAGACAACCACGACCTGACCGTACTGCTGATCGAGCACGATATGAAGCTGGTGATGGATATTTCCGATCATATCGTCGTGATCAACCAGGGCACGCCCCTGGCCGAGGGCACACCGGAGCAGGTGCGCAACAACCCCGCCGTGATCAAGGCCTACCTGGGCGAAACCTGAGGCATAGATTCCATGCTGTATATGAAAAACGTCTCTACCCACTACGGCAAGATCCAGGCCCTGCACGACGTCAGCCTGGAAGTGGAGCGCGGCGAAATTGTTACCCTGATTGGTGCCAATGGCGCCGGCAAGACCACCCTGTTGATGACGCTGTGCGGTGATCCGCGCGCGACTACCGGCAGCATCCGTTATGAAGGGGAAGAGCTGACCGGCTTGACCACCGCCGAGATCATGCGCAAGGACATCGCCATTGTGCCGGAAGGCCGCCGCGTGTTCTCACGCCTGACCGTGGAAGAAAACCTGAGCATGGGTGGCTTTTTTACCCATAAGGATGATTTTCAGCAGCAGCTGGATACCACCCTGAGCCTGTTCCCGCGCTTGAAAGAACGCTACCAGCAGCGCGCCGGCACCATGTCCGGCGGCGAGCAGCAAATGCTCGCCATTGGTCGTGCACTGATGAGCAAGCCGCGCCTGCTACTGCTCGACGAGCCGTCTCTGGGGCTGGCGCCCATCATCATCCAGCAGATATTCGAGATTATCGAGCAACTGCGCAGCCAGGGTGTGACCATCTTTCTGGTCGAGCAGAATGCCAACCAGGCGCTCAAGCTGGCAGATCGCGGCTATGTAATGGAGCACGGGCACATCGTCATGCAGGACAGCGGTGAAGCACTATTATCCGATCCGCAGGTACGAAGCGCTTACCTGGGCGGTTGATGCTCAGGGCAACAGACCCTGATAGGCACAGCCTGTCAGGGTTTGGCCGTCACGAACCAAGCGGGCAGTACGATGAAAATAGTCGCCGCTGCTCTGCTCGAAACAGCCATCCGGATATAACCAGAGTTCCTGCGAGTCTCCCCGTAAGGTCTGAAAGCCAATGGCACTACCCGGTATCTCTTCGGTAATCACCGGTACGGGCAGCGCTATACTGTCCGTGCCCTGATCCAGCCATTGCATACCTGCAGGCCCAATCTGCATCCGCCATTCAAGCCCATTGCCCACAACCGACCACTGCGTACGCGCATGGGACTGATCGGCACAGCCACTCAGCTCCTGCTGCAGGCGAATCACTTCCACCGGCTCAACGGCACCATCAGTCAATGTGCGCACGGCCATGTCTACAAATACCGACTGTCGGCCTGGATGTACCACCTGCTCGAACAACTGTTGGATATTCGCCGAATCAGCTACGGCCATGGCGTTGCTGCCGTCGCAGGGCAGCAATCGGAGCCCGCCTGACTCTGCAGTCAAGGTTCCGGTCAATCGTTCACCGGGCTCCTGCCGCGCTCCCGGCAAGATGGCACAACCGGCCATGGCGACAACCACGAGAAGTAGGCCAAATCGGGAAAAATTCACATACTTGGAAGACATAAGGCACCTTTGAGCGGAAAACCCTAAAAAAGGGCCATGTGCTTGATCACAAAATCAACAACTGATGGTACCCTCTGCGATGTTAAAGGGGCTACTCTTACACCAACTTCTGAACATTCGTACTTGGGCATCATGAAAACATTAAAAACTCTCTCTGCCGTTTGCTTGTCTCTGGCACTTGCTGCCTGTGCTTCCAAAGCGCCTGAACCAACACCGCCACCACCTCCGCCGCCATCCTGGGCCGAGTCACGCGTTGAGCCGTTGACAGTCCTTGCGGAAAAAGAGGGTTTTGAAGTGGTGCGTGAAGGCGAACAGATCCGCCTGATTATCCCGGTGGAAGGTAACTTCCACCCCAAGCGTACCCTGCTGCTGCCCTCTGGGCTGGTACCCATCAGCAAAGTTGCCAAAGCGCTGAAAGAAGATCCGAACAGTCAGTATGCGGTCATCGGCCACAGCGACAGCACTGGCGAGCAGGACCTGAACCAGAAGTTGAGCCTGGAACGTGCGCAGGCAGTCGCCAGCATCCTGATGCTGGGCGGTGTCAGCAGCAAGCGTATGAGCCTGACCAGCATGGGTGAAGACCAGCCACGTGCTGACAACAGCACCCACACCGGCAGGATGCTCAATCGCCGCGTGGAAATACTGCTCACCCCATACCCCACTCGCGTGGCCATGGCCAACTGATCCACCAGCCCCGTCGCAGCTCTGCGACGGGGCGTCTGCTTTATCGCCAGTATCCAGACATCCGAATGACCTAGCGGCGCAAAGGCCTGATGCACGCAATCAGCCCGAAGCCTGATTGCTCTCCAGACCTGGCTTGATGGTCACCAGGTTCTCGCACACTACACTGAACCCGGTGATTTTCTTGGCTTCATGCTTCGCGTGCGAGGCCATCTCCGCCAATTGCCCCGGGTCGGTTATGCCATGCCCGCTCGCCGGCAGGAACACGACCCCCACCGATAACTGCAGCAACCCATGATGACGCCATTGGCCATGCCGATCCGGCGCGGAAAACCCGTCCGCGGCGAGATGTTCCGGGCGATAGAACACGCCACATAGCTGCTGGAAGCGTTGATCCAACAGTTGCAAGCGCTCACGCCAGTCAGCACTGCGTAACACCAGCATGAAGTCGTCGCCACCGATGTGGCCGACGAAATCGCAACGC
Source organism: Halopseudomonas pelagia (assembly GCF_009497895.1). Taxonomy (NCBI): domain Bacteria; kingdom Pseudomonadati; phylum Pseudomonadota; class Gammaproteobacteria; order Pseudomonadales; family Pseudomonadaceae; genus Halopseudomonas; species Halopseudomonas pelagia. Next base: position 3,637,102 of record NZ_CP033116.1, read on the forward strand.
GGGTCACACAGGCTTTTCAGTATCTGCGCCAGGCCGAGCAGTACTTCATCGCCCTTGCCGTAGCCATAAATGTCATTGAACGGTTTGAACGCGTCCAGATCGATATAGCACAACCGGGCGGCTTGACCATGGGCCAGCAAACGCGCCAGACACTCCTGAATCGGAATATTGCCGGGCAGCAAGGTCAGCGGATTGGCATGCCGAGCCTGGCGCAGTTTCAGCTCAGTGATATGCCGCAGGACGTCGATCACCCGCCCCAGGCCCGCGTATTTCCCATCACGCAGGATAATGAAATCCTCTTCCATCCTTTGCCGGGCACGGCTGGTCAGCAGTCGGCTGACGCGTTCCAGGCTTTGCTGCACGTCCACTGCCAGGTAGTCTCTGTCCATCAAATGTGATATCGGCTTGCGCCCGTGCAACTCGGTGGCAAAGGGCTTGAGCATTGTCTGGCTCAGACTGTGGCAATGCACAGTACCTACCGGCTCGTGGGCATCGTTGAGGATGGCCAGGCTGTTGAGGCTGGCCTGCTGATGAAAGCGCGCCAGCACCTGGCTGACGGTTTCACTCTGATGCACGCCGGGCACGACTATCAACAGGGAATCAAGTGCCTGCTGCGGCTCCGGAATCTGCTCGGCATCGCGGCTGGCCAGATGCGCCTGCATCGCCTTCTGGCAGGCGACAGGTTGGGTTTCCGGACGGCCCAGCCAGTAGCCCTGCACCCAGTCAACGCCCATTTCCTCAAGTACCTGCAGCTCCTCTGTCTGCTCAATACCTTCGGCAATGATGTGCGCTTGCGACGCCTTGGCCAAATTAAGAATCGAGCCGACAAACTCCCGCTTGAGCGGATCGAGGTGTATGCCGTCGATAAAGTGTCGGTCGATCTTGACGAAATCCGGGCGTAACTCCGACCACAAGCGCAGGCTGGAATAGCCCGCACCCAGATCATCCAGGGCAATACGGAAGCCCATCTCACGGTAATGCACCAGAGCGCCCTGCAACAGCGCGAAGTCATCAATGGGTGCCTGTTCCGTGAGTTCGATAACCACCTGGTCGGGCGTCATGCCACAGGATTTCAGCATCGCCAGCGTGCGACCCGGATAGTGCTGCTTCTCCAGCAGGCTTTCCGGCGACACATTGAGGAACAGGCTACCCGGCAACTGCATGCGGCTGAAGGCGATCACCGCTTTACGTCGGCAAAGCATTTCCAACTCGGTCAACAAGCCACACTGCCGCGCCGTAGCAAACAGGGTGAGCGGCGAATGCAGAGAACTATTGGACGGGCCACGGCTTAACGCTTCATAACCGACGATGCGTTGCTGAACCATGGATACGATAGGCTGGAAAAGAACCGACACTGCCTCCTCCCGCAGGATAGACAGCAGAGCCTGATGTTGTTCATTGAGAGTCATTGGAGTACCGGCAGAATGAAAACGGCCCGCTCTGCATCACTACGGGTACCGAGCTAGCGAAAGGCCACAAACAGCCATGCCATGCTGAACGGCGAATATGACAACCAGATGACAAAAGCCGCGGGGGACGCAGTCGGTTTTGCCGTTTGCCCGGCAGACAGCGGTAAGCTGTCTGCCGTCAACAGCTCCCCTCTAGCTTAGAGCCAGGTCAGCCCAATACTGATAATGATCCCGGTGATCACCAGCAGCATCAGGCAATAGCCCATGATGTCCTTCGCCTTGAGGCCGGCTATCGCCAGTACCGGCAAAGCCCAGAAGGGTTGCAGCAGATTGGTCCAGGCATCACCCCAGGCCACGGCCATTGCCACGCGCGGAATGCTGGCACCCAGCTCCTGCGCTGCAGGCAACATCACCGGGGCTTGCACAGCCCATTGCCCGCCACCGGAGGGCACAAATATGTTCACCAGCCCCGCGCTGATAAAGCTCCAGAACGGCAAACTTTCGGCGCTGGCCAGCGAGACAAACGCAGCGGAAATACTTGCCGCCAGCCCCGAAGCGGTCATCACGCCCATGATGCCGGCGTAGAACGGAAACTGGATGACGATGCCCGCACCGCCTTTGACCGCCTCATTCAAGCTGTTCAACAAGCGGCGTGGAGTCTGGTGCAGGATGATCGCCAGAAACAGGAACATGAAATTGACAATATTCAGATTCAACCCGCCTTCATTGATAAAATAATGAACGATGTAGGCCAGACCGGCAAAGCCGACCAACCAGGCCAGAACTCGGCTGTTCTCCAGGTGCTCGGCCGGACGACTGATGACGATCTGGTCATCAGGGTTATCCTCAAGAATCTTGGGATCCACATAAACACTGTCCTTTTCCTCGGGCAGCATCAGACGATTCACCGTTGGCACGACGATAAACAGCGCTACTACGATGGCCAGGTTGAAGAAGGCAAATATGGTCTCGCCGGTACCAATAATGCCGATGGTGCTTTCACCAAAGTGCCCATCGGTGGCGATAACCAGCGGAATGGAGCCTGCCAGCCCACCATGCCAGACAATAAAGCCCGAGTATGCGCTGGCTATCAGCAGCGGATAATGCACGCGGATCTGGCGCGCCAGCGCTTTGGCAAACAGCGCACCCACCACCAGGCCAAAACCCCAGTTGATCCAGCTGGCGATCAACGCGACAAAGGTCACCAGCACAATCGCCTGCCCCGGCGTCTTCGCCAGAGAGGCCAGGCGGTCGAGAATACTGCGCACCAGCGGCGTGCTGGCCAGCATAAAGCCGGTCACCAGCACCAGCAGCATCTGCATGGAGAAGCTCAACAGATCCCAGAAGCCCTGCCCCCACATCTGAATAACCGCCATGGGTCCATGCCCTTCAAAGATCATGGCTGCGGCAAACGCCACCAGGGTCAATATCAGCACAAAGATAAAAGGGTCTGGCAGGTAGCGATCCACCAGTTTAACCAAGGGTCTGGCTGCGCGATCAAGCATGTGGGTGTCCCCGTTTTTATATGATTATGCTGGCCCTGCCTCGACATTTTGCGCCACAGTAACCAGGTAAAGCCGATCCAAGCAGCGGATCAAGCCCTTGATAGAACATAGCTGCTGCTGGATCGTTTGTCTCAGGAATCCCGTCTCCGCTATCGCGTTATTTCTCGGGCTATACTTAGCCCGTCGTAATGCCTTAGCGGCACCAACCATCCTGTGGAGACTCATGACTGCATCCAGTACCAATAGCCCCCAATTCGATAACAGCTACGTGTTGTTGCCGGCGCATTTCTACAGCAAGCAAACGCTCGCGCCGGTAAAGGCACCCGCCCTGATTCGCATCAACCAGGCGCTCGCCGACCAGCTTGGCATCTCCGCCGACTGGTTGGAGTCACCGTCTGGATTGCAGGTGCTGGCGGGCAATGAAGTAGCACCCGGATCGTTGCCCATCGCCACGGCCTACGCTGGCCACCAGTTCGGTGGCTGGAATCCGCGTCTTGGGGACGGCCGTGCGACACTGCTGGGCGAGGTGATAGGCAAGGACGGCAAGCGTTATGATATTCAGCTCAAGGGCGCCGGACGCACTGCTTACGCCCGTGGCGGCGATGGCCGTTCACCGCTGGGGCCGGTGCTGCGCGAGTACGTGATCAGCGAGGCCATGGCCACGCTAGGCGTACCTACCTCTCGCAGCCTGGCCGCGGTGACGACGGGCGAGTACGTCATGCGCGAGGGAATGCTGCCAGGCGGCATTCTGACTCGCGTCTGCAGTAGCCACATTCGCATCGGGACCTTTCAGTTCTTTGCTGGACAGAACGACCATGCAGCCGTAAAGACCCTGGCTGACCACGTTATCGCTCGTCATTATCCGCAAGCAGCGGAAGCCGAACGGCCCTACGCCGCACTCTTGCGCGCGGTAATTGCCCGGCAGGCGGAGCTGATAGCGCAGTGGCAACAGCTGGGCTTTATCCATGGGGTGATGAACACCGACAATATGCTGGTCTCCGGCGAGACCATCGACTACGGCCCCTGCGCCTTTATGGACAACTATCACCCCAACACCGTCTATAGCTCGATCGACTCAGGTGGACGCTACGCTTACGGCAACCAGCCGGGTATTGGCCAGTGGAATCTGGCCTGGCTGGCACGCGCGCTGCTGCCCTTGATCGACGCGGATGAAGACCTTGCGTTGCAGGAAGCCCAACAGGCGATTGATGATTACGTGCCGCAATACCAGCGCGCCTATGACCAGATCATGGCCGGCAAGATCGGACTAAGCCAGGCGGATACCGAGAGCAAAGCCTTGGTAGAAGAGCTACTGCAACTCATGGCTACGACGAATGCCGACTACACCCTGACCTTCCGCCGTTTGGCCGAGCTTGCTGCACCAGGTGAATACGAAGGCGACAGCGTAGCCGAGCTTGCCGAGTTGCCGGCGAGCCTCTCCCACTGGATCACGCAGTGGGAAGCGCGATTAGCCAGTGACCCGGCCGATGCGCGTAAGCGCCAGCAGCGCATGCTGCGCTTGAATCCTGCGTATATCCCCCGCAACCATCTTGTCGAAGAAGTAATCAGGGCGGCCGTGGATGACCATGATCTGCAGCCATTCCATCGCCTGGTGGAGCGCCTGGCGGAGCCCTTCCGGTTTGATGCAGCAGATGCTCGCTACGCCACTCCACCCACGCCAGAGCAGGTAGTAGCTCGCACCTTTTGCGGCACATGATAGTGTGCCGGCCATGGCCCTGAAATCAGGCTGACGGCCCACGCGTACCCTGCTGCAGGCTGTCCAGCCAGGCAGGGTCGAATTGATACTGGTCAATCGACAGTCCCATTTCCAGCATCGCCTGACGATGCTGGTCAACCTGCCCGCCTAGATCATTCAATGCCTGCGGGTTGCCATCCAGTCTGTGCATTTCGCCCAGCCCCAGATGATAGAAGCGCAGCAGCTTCATGGCCGCTGGCGAACCGGTTCTGACCCCCGCCTCCACCTGATGCATGGCGTTGGTTATTTTCATCAGACTACGTTTGAGTTGCCAGCCATACGCCGCCGACGCCATCCATGGCTGGGTCCAGAACACATTGCGGACCAGTGCGATAGAGATCACCAGCCCCAGCAGCACGCCGCCGAGGTTCCAGCGAAAATTACTGCCTTGCGCACTGCCGAACAGCGCCACCGCAATAGCTGACAGGGACATTGCCAATAGCGCAAACACCAATGCCACAATGAGCGTGCTCTTGCGCGTTTGCTGGCGATACTGCTGCGGATCAAGATGGCGAATTTCAAACACCTGAGAAACCCTCAGCTATCCGACTCCGAACGATGTCTACTTGCAACGCTGTCATGCCAGCTACCTCCAGGCGTTTTTCTGCGACGGATCCAACCTGGCCTATAGTAACCGCCTTGAGACACCCCGTCTGAATGGTTATTCTGGGCGTTCAAAAGGTGCCCATTCCGGCGCCAGGCAAATGACGAGGAGAGTGCGGGTGGCTGAAGAGATCAAGGAACAGATTCTGTATGGCTTACCCCATTCCCTTTATACCGGTATCGCCCGCAGCTACCTGCGCACCCAGGGCATCCCCTTTCGCGAAGTGTCCAGCCACCATCCTGATTTTGCCCGGCATATCAAACCGATTATCCAGCGCAGCATAGTGCCGGTCCTGGTTACCCCGGCCGGCGAGATCATCCAGGACAGCCTCGACATCATCGATCACTTCGAGCGAAAGCAACCGCTTTATCCGGCTTACCCTGACACCCCGCTGCAGCGCATTCTGGCCATCTTGATTCAGTACTATGGTAGCCAGAGCCTGCTGCGGCATGCCATGCATTACCGCTGGTCTTACCTGGAGCAACAACGGGATTTTCTCTACGACGCCTTTTCCAACGGCGCCCCACCCGGAGTCGCCGAGACGCTGATGCAGCGTATGCAATCCTATCTGCCCGGCCTTGGCGTGACCGCAGACAGCATTCCTCAGATAGAAGCCTCTTATCATGAGCTATTGGCCGTTCTCAATCGGCATTTCAGCGAGCACCCGTTTCTGTTTGGCGGTCGCCCGAGTGTTGCGGACTATGGTCTGATCGGCCCTCTGTTCGCGCATCTTGGTCGTGACCCGGCGCCCGCCGGCGTGATGAAGCGCGAGGCGCCGCGGGTCTATCGCTGGGTGGAGCGCATGCTCGCCCCTGGGCTGGATACGGTGGAATTTCCTGACTACGGCACCGCGTGGATAGCCGAGGATGCCGTTCCAGAAACCCTCGAGGCGCTACTGCACCTGATGGCCCGGGACATGCTGCCAGAGCTGACCGACAAATTGGCTTATCTCGACGCCTGGGTCAACGAGCATCAACCTAAGGACGGCGAAGCGGTATCGGCTAAACCACATCAACGCATGATCGGCCAGGTCCATACGCATTTTCGTGGCGTGCCGGTTACAGCGGGAGTGGAACCTTATTTGCTCTATATTCTGCGCCGGGCGACAGCGGTACTGGCCGACTTGAACGAAACCGATCGTCAGCGCGTATCAACGGCGCTGAGCAAGGTCGGCCTGCTCGATGCCGTACCGCAGCCCAGCAGCTACTCCGTAGGCCGGCGCAACCATATTGAGGTCTGGGAACACCAATAGCGCAACAAAACCGCGTCAGGCAGTCCTAATCCCAGGGCTGCCCTTTGGTCCGTTCCACGCGCTTCGCGCGCTGATGCATTGCCGCTTTCGCCAGCATATTGGCGCTGACAGGAGCGGTCAGGAACAGGAAAATAGTGATCAGCAGTTCGTGCATGCTGAGTCCTTCCCCCCGCGAACTGAAATAGATCAGCGAGCCGATTACCAGAGCACCAACTCCTAGCGTCGTGGCTTTGGTTGGGCCATGCAGACGCATGAAGAAGTCAGGTAGTTTCCACAAGCCAATCGAGCCGATCAGCGCGAAGAGACTACCCAGCAGAATCAGCGAAGCAACAATCCATTCCACCGCGGTGGCGCTATGAATGGCGTCTAGCATGTCAGCTCCCCGCTCGGCTGGTTATTCAGCTTATTATTCAGCTTTCTATTCAATTATGTCACCCCGCAGCAGGTGCTTGGCGATCGCCACTGTGCCGACAAAGCCCATCACTGCAATCAACAGCGCTGCTTCAAAAAACAGATCGGAGTCCAGATACAGACCCAACAGGATGATCAGTGCGATGGCGTTGATATACAGGGTATCCAGGGCCAGGATACGGTCCGGCAGGTCCGGGCCCTTGAGCAGACGCAGCATGTTCAGCACCACTGCCACGGCCATGATGCACAGGCAAAGTAGAATTACGGTGTGGAGCACTGGAAGACCTCCATGAGCGGCCGCTCGTAGCGCTGCTTGATGGTTTCAATCAGTTCCTGCTCATCGGCCACATCCAGGCCGTGAATCAGCAGTGTTTTGCGGTCATCGCTGATGTCCGAAGACACAGTGCCAGGTGTTAGCGAGATGGTGCTGGCGAGCAGGTGAATGGCGAAGTCGTGCGTCAGTTCAACCGGGTACTCCACAAAGGCAGGCCGCAGCTTGCTGCTGGGTCCAAGGATCAGTTTGGCCACATCCAGATTGGCCATGAGAATATCGCCCAGCACCCGCAGGGTAAAACGCAGCAATACCAGTGGCTTGTGCAGCGTTGGCGGGTCTGGCCAGAACACATGGGTGATCAGCGGAATACCCCAGGCCAGAAAGAAACCCATGATCAGCGTGCCAGCAGAAAGATCGTTCATGATCAGTTGCCAGACCACGACCAGAAACAGACTCAGCCAGGGATGCGGCAAAAGGGTTCTGCGCGTTGTCATGGCTGACCTCCTGGCGCGAATGGCTGCAGCGTCAGCACCTGCTGAATGTACTCATCCGGGTTAAGCAACTGCGCCGCCGTGGCATTCAGATACTCCAGCACGGGCGCGGCAAAGACCACCAGCAGCGGGCTCGATAGCAACAATGCCAACATCGCTGTCATGCGCAGCGGATCCAGCGGCTCCCCGGCATCGGGCGCCGCATCGCGGCGCCAGAACAAGGTGCTGCCGGCGCGGCTGAGCGCGACCAGGGTAACCAGGCTGCTGCCTAATACTACGGCGTAGAGCCAGCCGGCCAGCATGCCGCTGCCTGCGGCGCTGAGTAACAGCAGTTTACCGATAAACCCTGACAGCGGCGGCATCCCTGCAACGGATACAGCAGCAATAAAGAACACGCCACTGAGCATCAGAGAGCCGGGCATTTCCGGGCCGGGCACCAGGCGAGACGCGAAGCGCGGGCCGCGCAGGCGGCTGATAATGCCAGCAAACAGGAACAACCCACCGCTGATCCAGGTGGTGTGCATCAGATAATACAGGCTGGCCGCCAACGCTTCCTGAGTGCCGATCGAAATGCCCGCCAGCAGCGTGCCGACTGAAACGACCACCAGATAGGCCACCAGCCCGTTAAGACTGCTGGCGGCCAATGCGCCAATTGCGCCCATTGCAATGGTGATCAACGCGACTGGCCAGAGCCAGTCTTGAGCCATGAAAGCCAGCATGCCGGCATCGTCGCTGAACATCAGTGTGTAAACGCGCAAAATGGAATACAGGCCGACTTTGGTCATTACCGCAAACAGGGCTGCCACCGGGGCGCTGGCTGCGGAATAGGCTTTTGGCAGCCAGAAATACAGCGGAAAGATCGCCGCCTTGAGCCCGAACACCACCAGCAACAGCATGCCCGCAGCACCCACCAAGGGGGCATCGACAACCGGTACTTCGGCGATCTTGACCGCCAGGTCAGCCATGTTCAGCGTGCCGGTCACGCCATACAAGGTACCCACCGCAATCAGGAACAGCGCCGAGCCAAACAGATTGAGCAGAACGTAATGCAGCCCGGCCCTGACACGCGAAGACCCAGCGCCATGCAATAACAACGCATAGGAGGCAATCAGCAGAATCTCGAAGAAGACGAACAGGTTAAACAGGTCGCCGGTCAGAAAGGCGCCGTTAATGCCCATCAGCTGGAACTGGAACAGCGCGTGAAAATTACGCCCCAGCCCATCATCGCCGCGCAACGCGTACAGAATCGCGCCGACCGCCAGTACTGCGGTGATCAACAGCATCAGCGCGGCCAAGCGATCTACCACCAGCACGATGCCAAATGGTGGCATCCAGTTGCCGGCGGCATACACGCCAATACCTTCACCCGCCTGACTCATCAGGATCAACGCCAGGGGGATCTGCAAAATGGTCGCGCCCATAGACAGGCTGCGCTTGACCGACATCTGGCTGCGCGCAATCAGCAGCAGCACAGCGCCCATGAACATCGGCACCAATATGGGCAACACCGGGAGGTGATTCATCCGCGGTCTCCCTTGCCGTCAACATGGTCACTGTCGAGCTCGCCCTGCCCCCGTAGCGCCAGCACCAGCGCAAACGCAGTCATCGCGAAACCGATCACGATAGCCGTCAATACCAGTGCCTGCGGGAGCGGGTCGGCATGTTCAGCGGCGCGGCCGATGACTGCGGGCATGCCGGTATTCAGGCGACCCATGGCGAACAGGAACAGATTGACCGCATAGCTGATCAGGGTCAGCCCAACCACCACCGGAAAGGTTCGGGCACGCAGCAAAAGGTACACACCACAGGTAGTCAGCAAGCCCAGCGTCAGGGCATATAGCAGTTCCATCAGTCGGCCTCCTGGGTTGCGCGGCCGGTCGAGAGTTTGCCCAGATTGGCCAGAATCAACAATGTCGCTCCTACCACTGTTAGATACACGCCCAGATCGAAGAGCATGGCGGTTGCCAGCTCGGTCTTGCCGATCAAGGGAATATTGAAATAACCGAATGAGCTGGTCAGGAACGGATAACCCCAGAACAGGCTACCCAAACCAGTCAAGCCAGCAATAATCACACCCCAACCGGCAAGGTGGTGATAGTTCACACCCCAACGTTCGGTGGTCCATTTCTCGCCACTGGCCACGTATTGCAGGATCAGCGCCACGGCGGTGATCAGCCCGGCAATAAAGCCGCCACCGGGCAGGTTATGGCCGCGCAGGAAGATATAGGCCGAGACCATCAGCGCCAGCGGCAGTATCACCTGGGACAGGTTAACCAGCATGAACGGATGGGCGTCCTTGCTCCAGGGCCGGCCCAGCGCATCGGTGTCCGGTATGCGCAGGCGCAGGCCGTCAATCAGCGCATAGATAGCGACGCCCGCAATGGCCAGCACTGTGACTTCGCCCAGAGTATCGAAGCCGCGGAAATCAACCAGAATCACGTTGACCACGTTGGTGCCGCCGCCGCCGGACACGCTGTTTTCCAGGAAATAGCCAGCGATGGTTTCATATGGCCGGGTCATAACCGCAAAGGACAGAGCCGACACCAGCAAACCGGCCATACCCGCCAGCCCCAGATCGCGAGTGCGACGCAGGCCGGAGGACTCTGCCGGGGTCAACCGCGGCAGGAAGAACAACGCCAGCATCAGCAGAATGATGGTCACCACCTCCACCGACAGCTGCGTCAGGGCCAGATCCGGGGCAGAGAAGCGGGCGAAGGCCAGCGCCACAAACAACCCGACCACACTGAGCATGACCAAGGCGACCAAACGCTGCTTGTGCCAGATCACTGTGGCCACCGCGGCAATCATCAGCATCAAGGCACCGACGGCGGTGACCCCGTCCACCGGGCTCAGCGCCACGTCGCCGCGTAAGGATGGCAACTGCAGCAACCAATAACCGCTGACGACCAGCGCCGCAGACAGCATCCAGGCCAGATAACGTTGCAAGGAGGCGTTTTCCAGCAGCAGGGTGAACTGCCCAGCCTTGCGTACCAGCCGTTGCACCACCTCCTCGAACACCAGTTTGCCGTCCCGCTCGGGCAGTCGCTCATAGAGTTCGAAAACGCGGGCGCGTTTGGCATACAGCAAGATGCCCAGCCCCAGCGCCACAATGCTCATGATCAACGGCAGGTTGAAACCATGCCACATGGCCAGACTGTAATAGGGCAACTCACCGCCAATGGTAGCGCTCGCCGCCACTGCCAGCAGGCTGCCGACGGTAAAGGCTGGTAACAGCCCCACCAGCAGACACAGGGCCACCAGGATCTCGACCGGCACCTTCATGTAGCGCGGCGGCTCGTGGGGCGGATACTTGGGCAAGTTGAACGGTTTGCCGTTGAAGAACACATCGTGAATAAAGCGCAGCGAATAGGCCACCGAGAAGATCCCGGCCAGAGTCGCGACCAGCGGAATCACCCAGCTGAAATCACCGAACTGATTCTGCTCCAGGGTCTCGGTGAAGAACATTTCCTTGCTCAGGAAACCGTTAAGCAGCGGCACGCCCGCCATCGCCGAGGCGGCGACCATTGCCAGTGTCGCGGTGTGTGGCATGAAACGCCACAGACCATTGATACGGCGCATATCCCGCGTGCCGGTCTCATGATCAATGATCCCGGCGGCCATAAACAGCGAGGCCTTGAAGGTCGCGTGGTTGATGATATGGAATACCGCAGCGACCGCGGCCAATTGCGTGTCCAGGCCAAACAGCAGCGTAATCAGGCCGAGGTGACTGATGGTTGAATAGGCCAGCAGGCCTTTGAGGTCATGCTTGAACAGCGCCGTGCAGGCACCGATCAATAGCGTGATCATGCCGGTGACGCTGACCAGGAAGAACCATAGATCGGTATCGGAAAGTGCCGGATAGAACCGTGCCAGCAGAAACACCCCGGCCTTGACCATGGTCGCCGAGTGTAGATAGGCCGATACCGGGGTTGGCGCCGCCATGGCGTGGGGTAGCCAGAAATGGAAGGGAAACTGTGCGGATTTGGTAAAGGCGCCGAGCAGAATCAGCACCAGCACCACCGGATACAAAGCATGGCTGCGGATCAGATCACCCGCGGCCAGCACATCGGTCAGCTCATAGCTGCCAACCATCTGGCCCAACAACAGCACGCCAGCCAGCAGCGCCAAGCCACCACCGCCAGTAACCGCCAACGCCATGCGTGCGCCTTTGCGCGCATCCGTGGAGTGTGACCAATAGCCGATCAGCAGGAACGATGACAGGCTGGTGAGCTCCCAGAAGAACATCATCAACAGCATGTTTTCCGACAGCACCACGCCGAGCATGGCCGCCATGAATAACAGCAGGAAGGCGAAGAAGCGCCCCATCGGGTCGCGTTTTGACAGGTAATAGCGCGCGTAAAGAATAACCAGAATGCCGATACCCTGGATCAGCAGTGCAAACAGGAATCCCAGGCCGTCCAAGCGAAAACTCAGATTCAGCCCAATCTGGCTCAGCCAGGGCCAACTCTGCACCACTACGCCGCCGTCAAACACAACGGGGGCCAGCTCCCATAGCAGGAACAGCCCAATCACCGGGGCCAGCATAGTGGCCAACGCACACAGCGAGCGGCCATAGCGGACGGTCAACAAAGGTAACAAACTCCCCAACAAGGGAAGCAACACAATCAGCGCCAGGGTCATGCAGGACTTACTCCATCAATGGCCTTTCAGGCTTCTTACATGCTGTTGGTCGGGACACATGGCCCAGGACAAGCGCTCCATTATCCACACACAGACTTGCACTGTCATGAATTCAGCCAATCGATTGAGCAAGAGATTCCTATTCTTGCTGTTACTGCGGGTCGTTGACGCGATCCTTGGCACGCTCCAACGCATCACCCAGAGGGCCAACCTTGGGCCTGACGCCGGCCATATGCCCGGCTCGGGAGATCGCGTGTGCAGCCATGGGCGCTGTAACCAGCAATACCGCTATCGCCAGCAGCGTCTCCACCCAGGCCATACCAGCGGTGGCAAACAATACGCCAAGCAATATCAGTATCGCGCCCAGCGCGCCGGCCTTACTTGCCGAATGCATGCGGGTATAGGCATCCGGTAGACGCCAAACACCGAGCGCACCGAGCAGACTGAACAGTGCGCCGAGCAATATGAACGCTGATCCGGCTATTGCGAGAAACGCGTTCATGGTTCCCCCTCGTGGTTCTTACGCTCCAGGGGCCGGCCTCCCGGCTGGCCATGTGGGTTATCGCTGCTGTGAGTCCCGGTGAACAATAGCGCAAAGGCAACACTACCGAGAAAGCTGACGGTCGCCAGAACAATGGCTACGTCCAGCAACACAGCCTGTTCACTCATCATCGCCAGCACAGCCACCCCCGCCACACCGATCATGGTCAAGGCATCGACCGCGACTGCGCGATCCGGCCTGCTCGGACCTATCAGCAAACGCCACATGATCAGCAGCGTACTGACGACCAGCATGCCACCGGCCAGCGGCAAGACCCAGCCAGCTCCCGCCAATGTCACAATCATTTTTCTGCTCCCAACGGCTGCACCCAGCGCAATAAGCGTCGTTCGATCTCGCCGATGGCAGCGATAACGGCATCGGCCGAGCGGGTATCCAGTACATGCACGAACATATCCCCGGTAGTTGCGCGGTAGTCGAGGGCCAGGGTACCCGGCGTCAGCGTCAGCAAGCAGCCCAGCAGCGTGATTAATCGTTTGTCACGGCTATGCACCGGAACGCGCACGACCGCAGGTTCGATCTGGTAACGCGGGTTCAGCACAATCTTGGCCACATCCAGCGAGGCGCTGAACACCTGCCAGGTAAACCAGGGTACAAACACCAGGCCCGCCTCTATACGCAGCGCATAAACGCCGCTGGCATGATGAAACAATCCGCAGAGCCTGAACAATGGATACAACGCGGCGAAGGCGAACAACCAGTAAAGTGGGCTCAGCGCCGCGAAAAAGGCTGCAAGGACGCTGGCCAATAGCAAATGCACATACACCATTAGTCGCCCCTCCCTTTCAACGGCTGCCCGTCAAGCAGCTGCAAGTAGGCCGGCGCTTCGATGAGCTGATCAGAAGCCGCCATGGCGTAATCCATCACAGGCCCAGCTCCCAGGCCGATGGCTACAGTTATCAGCGCCAAAGCGCCCACCGTGATCCAGGCGCCGCGGGGTCCATTCCCCGCCGCGCCCAGCAACTCCGGTTGCGGGTGCGCCTTGAGGAAGCTTTCGTTCCAGATCTTGCTCATCGACAATAAAGTGAATATGCCAGTGAACAGCGCGAAGAACGCGGCGACCCAGACGCCGGCTTCCAGGCTCGCCTTGACCAGCACGAACTTCGCCCAAAAGCCGGACAACGGCGGTATACCAGCCAGCGACAATGCCGGAATGGCGAACATAATCGCCAGCATCGGCGCACGCCCATACAGTCCACCCATGGCTGCCAAGCGCTCGGAGCCGGTAATACGCGCAGCAATACCACCAACAAAGAACAGGTTGGCTTTGACTACAATGTGGTGGATCAAATAAAACACTGCCCCCGCCAACGCCAACGGCGTCGCCAAGGCCAGGCCGAGGATCATGTAGCCGACCTGGCTGACAATGTGGAAGGACAGTATGCGCCGCACTTCGGTCTGCGCCGCAGCCCCCAGCACGCCGATAATCATGGTTGCGCAGGCCACCCACAACAGCACGGAATGCACCACACCCGGTTCCGGCCAGAGCAGCGTGACCAGACGAATCAAGGCGTACACCCCGACCTTGGTCAGCAGCCCGGCAAAGAGTGCCGAGACAGGCGTCCAGGCCACGTGGTAACTGGCCGGCAACCAGCCGAACAACGGGAACAATGCGGCCTTGATCGAGAATGACACCAACATCAGAATCACGCCCAACCAGGCGCCATCACTGGCCTCCCCGGCGCGGAACAGCAGCGCCAGTTCACCCATGTTCAAGGTGCCGGTGGCGCCGTAGACCAACCCGGCAGCGAGCAGAAACAGCAGGGTCGCCAGCATATTCAAGACCAGATAGGTCATGGCGCCGGACAAACGCCGCTCGCCACCGCCCAGCGCGATCAGCGCAAACGAGCCAATCAGCAGGACTTCAAACCAGACATACAGGTTGAACACATCAGCAGTAATGAAGGCACCACAGATGCCGGCGAGCAAGCCCTGCACGAACAAATGCGTATCTCGCAGGAAATTCGCCGGCATTGGCTGCCGGAAGCAATAAATCAGGGTGGCCAGGCCAATTACCCCAGTAATCGCGACCATCACTGCAGACAGCCGGTCGATCACCAGACTGATACCGTATGGCGCGACCCAACCACCCATCTGCGCGCTCAATACCGTGCCCTCGGCCGCGAGCGCCACCAGATAAAGACCGGTCAGCACCAGCAACAGCGCGCCAGTCAAGCTAACGGCCGTCACCCAGGCGTGATAGCGTTTACCCAACAAGGCCAGGAGTAACGTGGTTAGCGGAATAAGGATCGGCAGCACGATAAGCGTGTTCATGCCTTGCCCTCCTCGTCCTGCGGCGGGCTCTGCTCTTCATCTTCATCAGGTGCCGGCTCCTCGGTTACCTGACTGACCCGATCGGTGTCTTTGTCACCGTGTAACTCGTGGGTCCGCTTGAGCACCGCGAGAGCAAACACAAACAGGGCGAAACCGATAACGATAGCCGTGAGCACCAAGGCCTGCGGCAAGGGGTTGGCCGCATCAGGTATGCCTTGACCAGCGAAGGTGAAAGCCGCTTCGCTGCCGGAAAAACGGCCCGCGCTAAGCACGCCAAGATTGATCGCGTTACCCAGTACGGCGATACCCAGCACCACCCGCATCAGGTGCCGATCCAGCATCATCCATACCCCCAGCGCGGCCATGATGCCCGCGGTAATGGCGCCGACCCATTCCATCAGGCAGCCCTCCCGATCAAATTGCGCACCATATGCATGACCGAGCCGAAAACCGTCAGAAATACACCGACATCAAACAACAGGGGCGTGCCCAACTTCAGCCCGAAGGGTTCAATCCAGAACCCGGTCATAAAGGCTGACGCCGAGACCAGACCAAATATCCCAGCACCCACCGCACAGGCCAGGCCCAAGCCGATAATCGTGGTTGGCGCGATGCGCGACAGCCCACGCTGGATGCCACGACCGAAGGTCACCACCATCAGGGTAAAGCCTGTGGCCGCGACCAGGCCGCCAATAAAGCCGCCACCGGGCAAATTGTGCCCGCGCCAGAGGATGGCCAGCGAGACCACTAACAAAATGGTCGCCAGCGGGCGCATGCCCTGGCGCAGCAAAATTGAACCAAACTCCGGCAGCCCCTGCGGCTTCTGCTCTTGCATCTGACCAGCACCCAGAAGCGTCGACGCCGCAAGGGCGGCAATCGCCACCACCAGAATCTCGCCCAGGGTATCTACCGCACGAAAATCCACCAGAATCACGTTAACCACATTGCTGCCATAGCCAGCGGGCAAGCTGTTGGCCAGGAACCAGTCAGCCAGATCACCCGGCAGCGGCTGACTGACTGCTGTCATGATCAACAGGCTGACAGCCAAGCCAAACAGTACCGCCACCCCGGCATGCCAGATGTTGGTACCCAGCCCGTTGTCGCCGCTGGCCGGGACCATCGGCATGCGCCTTAGCACCATGGCCAGGAATACCACGGTGAGGGTTTCCACCATCAGCTGCGTCAACGCCACATCCGGCGCATTGATCGAAACAAAAAACAGTGCCAGACCGAGACCGCTGGCACCCAGCGAGGCCACCAGGGCCAGACGGCCGGCCATAAAGGCCGCGCCTGCTGCCCCGCCTAATGCCAACATGCAGCCGATCACTCCTGGCAGCGAAACCGCGGATACCGCATGGCCATCGAACGGTTGCGCGTTCATCATTAGCAGCCCGCCAAGCACACTGATGCTGACCACCAGCGTCATTAAAGCCATATGCAACCGCAGGGAGCCATGCTGAAACAGTCCGGCGACCGAACTGGCGAACTGAAACACGCGCTTGAGCGACTTGTCCCAGAGCAGGTCACCACTAAACCGCCAGACGCTACCCAGCTGGCCGGCCAAAGTGCGAACCTTGTCGGCGCGGAAATAGAACACCGTCCCCAGCCCCAAGGTCAACGCGCTGGCGATGAGCGCAGGCGTAATGCCGCCCCACAGATACAGTTTCACATCTACTTCACCGCTGGCCGCTGCCTGCACTGCAGTATTCACCAGCCAGGTTTCCGGCCATTGATTCCAGGCGCCCAGGCCAAATCCGCCGACCGCCAACAGCAATGGTCCCGCCAGCATAAAGGGGCCAACTTCGTGGGGCTGACTATCCCAGCTACCCCGCGCGCCAAAAAAGGTTTTGAAGAAAATCAAACCTGCGGCGGCGACCAACAGAGCATTGGTCACGACCATTACCAGCGTTACCGTCCAGCCAATCGCGCCCATTTCGATCAGACCGGCGTATTTGAATTCCTTGGCGATAAACCCGAAAAAAGGGGGCAACCCTGCATTGGAAAAGGCGGCAAGGCCCACGGCAATGCCCGTCAGCGGCATGAGCGCAAAGAGCCCGCCAAGCCGGCGGATATCCCGTGTGCCGGTAGAGTGATCTATCGCACCGACGGCCATAAACAGCGCGCCCTTGTAGAACGAATGCGCAACCAGATACAGCACGAATGCCTGCAGACCGTAACTGGTGTTGGTACCGATCAGCATGGTCAACTGACCCAGCACGGTGACCGTGGTGTAGGCAAGCATGCGCTTGAGATCGTACTGACGGATCGCCAGAACCGCGCCGAGTAATGCGGTCAATGCACCCAGCGTGATCAGCACCGTACTCCAGCCCAACCCCCCACCCAGCGTCGGATTAAGCCGGGCCAGCAGGTAGATGCCGGCCTTGACCATGGTTGCCGAATGCAGATACGCAGACACCGGCGTAGGTGCATTCATCGCGTTGGGGAGCCAGAGGTGGAACGGGAACTGCGCGGACTTGGTAAAACAGCCAATCAGCACCAGCACCATGATCGCAGGAAACAAAGCGTGGGCCTGTACCAGCTCGGCCTGCAACTGAGAGAACTGCCACGTATCAGCGGCAATACCCAGCAGAACCAACCCGGCCAGCAGCGCCAAGCCGCCACCGCCGGTGATCAGCAATGCCTGCAGGGCTGCACGCCGGGAGGCCGGCTTTTCATGGTTGAAACTGATCAGCAGGTAACTGGCAATACTGGTCAGTTCCCAGAACACGAACATCGCGATCAGGTCATCGGCCAGCACCAGCCCAAGCATGGCCATCATGAACACCAACAGGTAGGCGTAGAAGCGGCCGAGCTGCGGATGATCGTGCAAGTAGGCGCCGGAGTACATCACTATCAGGCTGCCGATACCGGTGATCAGCAGAGCGAACAGCAGCGCCAGCCCATCCAAGCGTAATCCCAGCGCCACATCCAGAACCGGCACCCAGGCCCAGCTCTCGAAGATCGAGCTGCCGCCCGCAACCTCGGGGATCTGCAGTGCAAACCAGGTGAAACAGGCAGCAGGCACTATCGCCAACAGCAGACCCGCATGACCTCTTGAAAGACGCCATACAAAGGGTGCGCACAAACCGTTGATCAGTGTGGCCAGCAGGCAGGCCAACATATCAACAGACTCCTGTCAGGTGTAAAAGGGGCATGAACAATGCGCTCCGGCAATCGTCGACACCTTTTAATCTACACACTTGGAACGGCTAGGAACATATTGACAGACGCGCTCAACTCAAGAGCTGCGACCTATAGAAAGGGACAGATAAATAAGAAGAAAAATGCAGAGGGCTCGTAGCAATTTGAATCAAATTGCCCGAAAAAGAGGAATTTCGGGGCTTATTTCTGCCGGCTCAGACAAGCAAGAGCGATTATCCGAGCCGGCAGCGGGTTATCATCGATTGGCAGATAGGCTTATTTGCTGACGCGCGACTCGCCGTTCACGGTGAGGACGCGAACGCGATCGCCTGGTGCGAAAGTCACATTATCAACCGCTTCCTGAACAAAGGCGCGAGTCTGGCCATCGTCTTCGGTGACGGTAATCTCAACGCCTTGGCTGCGGGTTACGCCCTCTTCAGTGGCCGCACCAGCCATGCCACCGACCACAGCACCTATTACGCCAGCAATCATGCTGCCACGGCCGCCGCCCACCGAGCTGCCGGCGATACCACCCACCGCAGCGCCTGCCGCTGGCCCGATAATGGTTTTGGTACCTTCGATCTGAACTGGCCGCACCGATTCAACTGTACCCATGCGCACAGTCTGTGGCGCTCGAGCATCCTCGCGGCTATAGGTGTCACCGGTCAGCTTGGAGGCACAGCCACCCAGAACGAGCAGTGATCCGAGCAGGCAGGTTAGGACAATGTGCTTTCTCATAATGAACCCCGTTTAATTAAACTCAGAATATTGGACGCTTTATCAGCACAAACGTTGCGTTGGATCGCTATATCAGCTCCATCCGCCACAGGAATTTTCAGACAGAATGTATCGGCTACGCTCGAAAATCCAAGAGCGCCGCGCTATAATCGCGCCCGTTTTCAGTCGGGATCGGTATAGATCGATACCCTGTCTTTCCATTTTACGCTTCGATTCACCCAGCCAGAAAAACAAATAAAACCGTGCCGGTTGTCCGAACAGATAGTCCGGAGGTATTCGCATGCCCTTGCTGCACGCAGCCTGGATGTTTTATTCGCAACATTCCGCCCTGGTGATCAACGCGCTGGGGCTGTTCTATGCCCTGAGCGGCAGTTGGCTATTGCTCGCCACCCAGATCAGAAGTACCCGCAGTCTGAGCCAACTGGCCACCAGCCCGGCGGGCATTAGCCAAGAACCGAGCCCGGCAACCTTGCGCATCAATCGCATGTTCAACCGCGTCGGCGGCTTATGCCTGGGCGCCGGCCTACTGCTCAGCCTGATCAGCACCCAATTGTAACGAGCGCGCCCGGCTGATGACCGGGTTCGCATACTGCAATAACCACCATGGCCGTTGCGCCTCCGTGCATGCGGCCAGACGTTGCTCGAATCGGTGCTGTTCCATCGCCAGGGTCGCGGAATCGAACTCTTCGCGCCACTGACCGATGTCGATCGGCGGTGCATCCGGCAATTGCTCGAAGGCCAGATAATTGCTCGGATACAGTCGGTAATTGGACAGAATCTGCCGATCGACCTCTTTCGCTACGGCTTTGGCGTCTGCCAGGGGTTGATCCAGCGGCGTGCCAAATGCCACATGCACCCGGCCCTTATAGCCGGTCAGGCCCATGGCAATTGAGCGATCGTCCTCACCGGGTTCCTTTGTATAGCTGCCGGTACGCTCACGCTGTTCCAGTTCGCGCGCCTTCATCTGGTCACAGGGGTCCCATTCATAGGCGATGGACACCGGCACCAGGTTCAGCGAGGCCAGCACTTCAGTAAAGGGTTCTGACTTGCGACTCATGCACAGCATCTTGATGATCGCGGTATCCGTTTCATCCTGCCCATCCTTGGCCCGGCCTTCCGCCTGAGCGATCCAGATCGAGTGGCCGGTGGTGATCGAATGGTTGATATACGCCGACAGCGATTGATACACCGCCAGCTTCTCGCGGCGTCCGCTGACAGACCGGTGCACGATAAAACTTTTGTTCAGGCGCATCAGATCGCTGACGAAGGGCCGTTGCAGCAGGTTATCGCCGATGGCGATGCGCGGCGTCGGGTGCCCGGCATGGTAGAGCGCATAATTGACGAAAGCCGGGTCCATGACGATATCGCGGTGATTGGCTAAAAACAGATGCGCACGATCCTTGCGCAAGTGCTCCAGGCCACTATAGGTCACCTGAATCGCACTGCGTTCGATCAACCGGGTCATGTACGGTTCGAGCTTGTGCTGCAGCGCTTCGACGCTGCTGATACCCTTGCTCTCACGGCGCAGGCCGGCTTCTACCAAGCGCATCATGACGCCCGGCATCCAGCGCGTCAGCGTGGGGAAACGGTAGCGCGCCAACATACCCAGCAGATCGCGATCTTGCAGCAAGCGATCAAGCACCGCGGGTACCTCCTCGTCGGAGTACGGTCTTATCGCGTCGAACTCACCCATAATATCCTCGTTTGCAGCAGATTCAGCCGCGCATTATGCGGCCCAGCGGCTGGTTTCGCCAGAAAGGCGATGGGGCTACACTGAAGGGTATATATCAGGCAGCTCAAAGGCACACCCATGCAGGCGATCGATGAAGCACTTTTACAATGTCCCCACTGTGGTGAGACCATCAGTTTGCTGCTGGATCTGACCGGCGGCACACAGACCTACGTGGAGGATTGCCAGGTCTGCTGCCAACCGATTCAGGTGCATCTGTGGATAGATCCTAATGAGGACGACTACCACGTGGATCTGCGCCGGGAGCAAGACTGAATGCTCTGTGCCTATCATCCCTCGGATATGGCCGAAGCCCAGCTGCTTGAGCACTTGTTGCAAGATCATCACATCGGCTGCCATCTCAGCGGCCAATATCTGCAAGGCGCCATGGGCGAGCTTCCGGCCCTCGACCTGCTCGGCATCTGGGTTGCGGCGGAAGATCTCGGGCTTGCCCGCGAGCTGATCAGTGATTGGCAGACCGCGACCCCGATCATGCCTGACATGGACGTAGAAGACTGAATGAGCGGTCGCCTAGCCCAATTTACCCCGCCTGTTGCGGCCATGCCGGAAGGCTGGCGCCCGGCCTGGAACATCGCGCCCGGCAAGCCGTTGCTGATTCTGCGCAAGACCGCGGGCAGCCTGGAATGTGCCAGTGTGCTCTGGAACCTCACCCCCACCTGGCTCAAACAGCTGGATCGCGCCGCCTTCAGTGCCAAAGCCGAATTCCTGCATGAAAAACCCATGTTCGGCCAGGCGCTGGCGCAGCGGCGCTGCCTGATTCCGGTAGATGGCTTTTTTGTCTGGCAGGTGCAGGGCAAGCGCAAGCAGCCCTGGTATCTGCGCAGTCAAAAAGGCGGGCTAGCTCTGGCGGGACTTTGGGAAAGGTACAGTCTGGACGACGGCAGCTATTGGGACAGCTGCGCACTCATTACCGTGCCGGCCAAAGGTTTGCCGGCGCGCCTGGGCGAACGCATGCCCGTGACTCTGAACAGTGGTGAGCAGGCGATCTGGCTGGCCAATGCGACGGCCACCAGCCATCTGCAGCCGTTGCTGCTCAACGCCAGCTCACTGGTGGGCATGATGCACCCAGTGAATCCGGCAATGAGCAGCCCTGGTACGCAAGGCGCGCAATGCTGCACGCCAAGCGGAAGGGTCATAACTGAAGTCTGATCAGACCTTGAACTGGTTGATCAGGCGGCGTTGATGCTCGGCCAGCTTGGTCAGGTCCGCGCTGGCTTCGGAGGCCTCTTGCGCACCCTCTGCCACTGACTTGGCGACCTGATCGATGGTCGAGACGTTGCGGTTGACGTCTTCCGCTACCGCACTTTGCTGCTCTGCCGCGCTGGCAATCTGGGTGTTCATTTCGGTGATGATCGATACCGCCTGGGTAATCGAGGTCAGCGCAGCATCCGCTTCTTCCGCTTGCAATACACTCTGCTCGGTCCGTACGCGGCTCTGCTCCATGACCTTGACTGTATCGCGCGTGCCCTTTTGCAGTTGCTCGATCATGGTTTGAATTTCTTCGGTAGAGCTTTGCGTCTTCTGCGCAAGGTTGCGCACTTCATCCGCGACCACAGCGAAGCCCCGACCTTGTTCTCCAGCCCGGGCGGCTTCAATAGCCGCATTCAGCGCCAGCAGGTTGGTCTGCTCGGCAATCCCGCGGATGGTCGCCAGAATACCGGTGATGTTGTCGCTGTCGCGCGCCAGAGACTGCACACTGGCAACCGCCTTCTGAATATCCTCGGACAGGTCCTGAATGGCGTTGGCAGTGGACTTGACCACATCACGGCCATGACTCGCCGAGCCGTCCGCATTGTTCGCCGCTTCCGCCGCCTGCGCTGCGTTACGCGCCACGTCCTGCGCTGTCGCGGTCATCTCGGTGACCGCAGTCGCCACCAGATCGATCTCGCTCAATTGGCGCTGAATCCCGTCATTGGTGCGCATGGCGATATCCGCTGTATTCTCCGATGCGTCCGTGACCTGCTGTACCGAGCTGACCACTTCGCGAATCATCGCCTGCAGTTTGTCGAGGAAGGCGTTGAAGCCTCGGGCGATATCCCCCAGCTCGTCCTTGCGATCCACCGCCAGGCGTTTGGTCAGATCACCGTCGCCGCGGGCAATATCGTCAAGCATGGCTACCAGCCGGCGCGCTGGCTTGGAAAGGCCCAAACCGACCAGCACCATGACCGCCAGCCCGAGTAGCGCCACCACCAGACCGATGATAATCATCATCAGTGCATCGTCGGTCTGACGCTGATCCAGTGCGGCACTGAGACTGTTCAGCTCCTGCATGACGACGTCAGTAGGCAGGGAAATCATCAGTATCCAGCGGCTACCGGTATCGCCGATCGGAATCGGCATCATCAATTCGATATGCCCGCCCTCTTCATCCAGGTCATACAGCAGCGTGTCACCCAGGCTGGCAATATTGGCAATTTCGTTGGCATCCAGAATCTGTTCAGCCGGGTCGCCGGCAACGCCGCCCTCGCCGGTGTAGGCGACGATGCGGTTATTGCCGCTGATCAAGGCCTGCTCACCCTTGCCGTCAAACAGGTTGGCATTGCTCTGGATCAGCATGTCCTGGATGAATTCCAGTGACAGGTCGGCACCGACGACCCCCTTGAACACGCCGTCAGAGATGATCGGCACGGTAAAGGAAGCCAGCATCACTTCGTCGCCGCCGACATCATAGGGCGCGGGATCACTGACACAGGCGGCCAGGGTTTCTTTGGGGCAAAGGTAATATTCACCGACTCGCACGCCGGTATCGCTAAGGGTTTCGTCTTCCAGATCGCTCAGCGAATCCAGTTCCAGGGCACCATCGGCATTGCGGAACCACCAGGGCATGAACCGGCCCGTGCCGTCATAGCCATCCGTCTCTACGCCTTCAAAATACTGGTCAAGATCATCAAAGGCTTCGGGTTCCCAACCGACATACACGCCAAGCAGTTCAGGGTTTTCGCTCAACGTCTTGCGAACGACGCGATTCATTTCCTCGCGGCTCATCATCAAGCTCGGCAGCCCATCGTCCTGTAGCTCGTCAAGCAATTGGTTCAGCTGCGCGAGCTGCTGGGCAACCACGAAGGGATATTCCAGCCGGCGGCGAATACGCTGGCTTTCGCCTTCCGCCAATTGCGTCAGTCGGCGCTCGACCTGATCCTCAAGCAATTGCTGGCTGCTGCCCTGAATGAAATCCTGGCTACGCTCGGCCGCGTAAAGGCTATACAGCGTCATAATGCCAACTGCGACAAACAGACTGGCGCCTGCTAACGTTGCAATGGCGAACTGGATAGACTTGAATTTCATGCATAACCTCGGCTAAGTGTGTCGCAATATCTCGGTATCGGCAGGGGTGGCCAAATCTTCAGAACGAATTGGCAAATCTGAATACTTTTGCTGAATCTATGGTCGAAGCGTGATACATACGCTGCATGCCGAACCACTCGACATTCTGACTCAAGGATTATTAGATCATGCGTACCCGCTTTCTGTTGTGCCTGCCGCTACTTGCGCTAGTAGGCTGTGAAACCGTCCAGACCACTCAGGGAGGCGCTGTAGGCGTCGACCGGGAGCAACGCATGTTCAGTGCCTTGTCCAGCGCTGAAGTCGATAAAATGGCGGCAGAGTCCTACAACAAGATGCTCGCAGAAGCGCGCAGCAAGAAGGTCTTGAACACGGATGCGGCAATGCTTCAGCGGCTGCGCCGGATCTCCAACGATCTGATCCCTGAAGTCACGCATTTTCGTCAGGACGCCCGCTCCTGGAATTGGGAAGTCAACCTGATCAAGAGCGACCAGATCAACGCCAGCTGTGCGCCCGGCGGCAAGATCATTTTCTACAGCGGCATCATCACCCAGTTGAAACTGACCGACGATGAAATCGCCCAGATCATGGGCCACGAGATTGCCCATGCCCTGCGTGAGCACGGCCGCGAAGCCATCTCCAGAGCCTATGTCACGCAAACCGGAACTCAGCTTGCTGGCGCTCTGCTCGGCCTGGGACAGGCTGGCCAGCAGGCTGCAGACCAGGCAGTGCAGGTGGGGCTGATGTTGCCCAACAGTCGTTCAAACGAGTCTGAGGCCGACCTGATCGGGCTGGAACTGGCCGCTAGAGCCGGTTACAAGCCGGAAGCCGCCGTCAGCCTATGGCAAAAAATGGCCAGCGCATCACAAGGCCAGCCTCCGGAGTTCCTCAGCACTCACCCGAACTCAGGCGGGCGCATTCAAGCCCTGCAAGCGGCAATTCCGCGGGTGCAACCTTTGTACAACGCGGCCAAGTAACAGCGCATAGGCTAGCGCAAGTCTCTGTTTTGATTTGCGCTGCCGTGGCCAACAAGGCCCTAGCGCACCCGCTCCAGACTCTGCACCGCCAGATCCAATGCCTTGTACATATCCAGACGCGCTGAACGGCCGACATCCGGATGATTCAGATCATTGGCCCGTTCCGACGGCAGTATCGGCGCGGTCAGGTCATCCGCTTCCACTGGCTCGAAATCATACTCCTCACCAATGGTCATCGCGCTGCGACGCAGCAGCATGCGTAACTGCTCCGGCTCCAGCTCCGGGTCGATTGACATCATCGCCGCCAGCAGGCCCGCGACCAAAGGGGTAGCGTAGGAAGTGCCGCAATGTACATCGCCGCGCTGACCTTTCTCCATGGTCGAGCCGAGCACGCAGGCAGCCGCTGTCACGTCCACGCGCATGTCGATATTCGACGCGCTGCGCTTGATGGCGTACTCAGGATCATCCACCGCCACATCCTTGTCACTGCGTTCATGACCGCCGACCACAAACAATTGATCGGTTACGAATGATGATGGCAGTCGATACTCGTCGCGGCCGGAATACGAGGAAGCATTGCCCGCCGAATTGACTACCACCACATCCGGATGCTCACGGCGCAGCCAGAGAAAGAACTCCTCCAGGAGTTCTTCGTAGCCACTCATGGCGATGCCGGAGCGCACCAGCGAGTCGATTTCCTTGCCGTTAATATCGATCGCGCCGACGCGGTGGATACCCCAACTCCAGTTGAGTACCCGCACACCGTCTTCGACCAGATTCACCGAAGCAGCGATATTGGCCGTGATTCCCGCATCCGAATTACGTTCGACGATCACCTCAAAGCCAGGGCCGACCTTGTCCAGCCCGCGCAGAAAGCCACTGTTGCCACCGCCGTTCCAGGCTGCCGCGAAGACACCAGCCACGGTGGTGCCATGCCCGTCTGGCTTGTCGGCATCGCGCGCATAGACGCAGGTGCGCGGCCCGTCGCTGCGGCAGTCACCCAGATAATCGGCAAAATCGGGAGAATCAAAGTCCACATCGCGCTCGATCACGCCGATACGGATGGGATGGGTTTGAATGTCACCCCCTTCGCGCGGCAGCCGCCGCTGGTAAAAATTCACTGCATCCAAGAAGCGGTTGGACGCCCACTCTTCATCGTCGGCCGCGGGCTCTCTGGCTGCTTCACTTTCAACGCTTTCCTCCGCTCCCGACTCCTCGATCACTACGGCATCCACACTGACCTCACTACCCAGGCGCAACACCAGTGCATCACGTTCGTCCAGATTGGTGGCGGGCAGACGCAACTGGTAGGTGTTGAGCGGCGGAATCGCGCCTACGACCTGGGCACCGTATTTTTCGGCAAGGCGCCGCGACTCTTTGGCGCCGTTATGACTTTCCTCGATAATGACGCTGATCAAATCGACATAGGTGGTCAGGCCATCCATGTTCTTGACCACTTCCTGGTCGGTTGCCGCCACCACGTGACTGCTGTTCAGGCTCAACCAGATGGGGTTGCTGGCCTGGCCATCCTGTTCAAACCAGAGTGGTCCACTCTCAGCCTCAGTAGCATCGACCTGGATACGCACTTGACCATCATTGTGCTTCATAGCCTGCTGCTTGAGTGGCGTACCGTTGAGGCGCGCCTGCCAGCCTGAACCGCCAAGGCCGGTAACGCGCAAACAGAATTCCTGAACCTCGGCCTGCAGCCGATCGCCACAGCGCTGTAATTGCTCTACGCGCAATGGTTGCGCTGATAGTGCACTAAAGGGCACGGCCGCAGCCAACGCAACAACCAACCCACTCAGATATTTCTGCTTCATATTGCGCTCCATACGTACCGCCATTAAACGATCAGCAGCATATACGCCTTACCTGAAGCCAACATGAATTTCGCCAGATAGCGCAAATCATTTCAGCGTTGCTCCGGTTGCAATTACGCCAGTGACGAGCGCACTATTTTCAGGTAAATTTCGACACTCATAAGCCACCCTCAACAGGACCCCATGACTCTCCTGATAGCTTTTGCTGTCCTCTCCATTCTGGTTTCATTTATCTGTTCCATCCTTGAAGCTGCCCTGCTCTCGCTGACGCCTAGTTACATCGCCCATCAAAAGCTGGAAAAACCCAAGCTCTACGAACGTCTCAAGCATTTGAAAGACAACGTAGATCAACCACTTGCTGCCATTCTCACGCTCAATACCGTTGCCCACACCGTGGGTGCTACCGGCGTCGGTGCACAGGTGGCCATCGTCTTTGGCGACGGATACCTGGGTATCGCCTCGGCGGTGATGACGCTGCTGATTCTGGTATTGTCGGAAATTCTGCCGAAAACCATTGGTGCGCGATATTGGCGCCCGATTGCGCCGTTCCTGCCACCCTTGCTTCGCATCATGATTCTGCTACTCAAGCCGTTTATCATGCTGTCTGACGTGGTGATGAGAATGTTTGGCGGGAAGCCGCCCGAGCATGACATTCGCGAGGAGATCAAAGCCCTGGCCATGCTTGGACGTGAATTAGACAAGCTGGACGATGATGAGCAGCGAGTCATTAGCAATATTCTCGACCTGCATGATGTCAAGGTCAGAGACATCATGACCCCACGCATTGTCTGCGCCTCCGCGCTACCGGATGAAAGTATCGCCGATCTGAAGCTGCGCATTCGCGAAAGCCAGTTCTCGCGCTACCCGGTAGTCGCTGAAGACGAAGCGCCACTGGGCGTGGTGTTTCGTTACGATGCGCTGATGGCCGAAGATGACAGCCAGCCGGTATCCAGCATCATGAAGCCGATCAAGGTCACGCTGGAAACCACCAACGCAGAGAACCTGATGACCCAACTGATGCAGGAACGTCAGCATATGAGCCTGATCTACGATGAATTCGGCGGCTGGCAGGGCCTGGTCACGCTGGAGGACATCGTTGAGGCGATCATCGGCAAGCCGATCATGGACGAGACCGACGATATCCCCAACATGCGCCGATTCGCCCGGCGCCGCTGGGAGCATCGTCTGAAGGATGCCAGGACAAGCTGATCAATACCAAGCCAGGCCCGTGCCTGGCTTTCTTGATCGCTGGCTTTAACTAGATCAGCCACTGCACCAGCAACCCTGCCAGCGCACATAATCCCAGCGTCTTCATCACCGAGAGCTTCAAGCCGAACAGCGCCAGCGCAGCGCCCAGGGCGATCAGCGCCGAAGGCCAGTCCAGCGCACCGTCAAAACCCTCTGGCCAGAGCACGTGGTAACCGAAAAACAACGCGAGATTAACGATCACGCCAACGACCGCAGCGGTGACACCGGTCAGCGGGGCAGTAAAGCCCAACTGCCCATGGGTAGACTCGACCAACGGGCCACCACCGAGAATGAACAGAAAAGACGGCAAAAAGGTAAACCAGGTAACCAGCATCGCCGCCACAGCCCCGGCGAGAAATGCCTGATCAGGCCCAAACACCTGCAACACATAGGCGCCGATGAAGGCCACAAAGGCTACGACCATGATCAACGGACCCGGCGTGGTTTCACCCAGCGCCAGGCCATCGATCATATGCCCAGGGGTTACCCAGCCGAAGTCGCTGACGGCTCCCTGGTACACGTAGGGCAGCACCGCGTAAGCGCCTCCGAAAGTCAACAACGCGGCCTTGGTAAAAAACCAGCCCATCTGCGTCAAAGTACCGTCCCAACCAAACAGCCAATACAGCGCCAGCATGGGCACCAGCCAGAGAGCGGCGCCTACCATAAGCAACCGCCCCAGGCGCGGCCAGGCAAATCGGGCGTGCTCCGGTGTAGGCGTATCGTCATCGATTAACGCAGGGCCGTAGGACTTCTGTTCAGAGCCATGCCCGCCGCCTGGTTGAAAGTATCGCGGCACAAACCGCCCACCCAGATAGCCCGCCAACCCCGCGCCGAGCACAATGAATGGGAAAGGCACATTGAAGAAGAAAATGCCAACAAAGGCCGACAGCGCTATTGCCCACAGCCATTTGTTTTTCAATACCTTGCCGCCAATGCGCCAAGCAGCCTGAAATACAATGGCGGTAACCGCCGGCTTGATACCGTAAAAAATCCCGGCAATCAGCGGCACCTCGCCATAAGCGATATACACCCAGGCCAGAGCGATCAGGATCAAAAGCGACGGCAACACGAACAGCACTCCTGCCACCACACCACCCCAGGTACGGTGCAACAACCAGCCGATATAGATCGCCAACTGCTGGGCCTCTGGCCCAGGCAACAACATGCAGTAATTCAATGCATGCAGAAAACGCCGTTCGGATATCCAGCGGCGTTTTTCAACCAGTTCTTGATGCATGATTGCGATCTGCCCAGCCGGCCCGCCAAAGCTTATGAACCCGAGCTTTAGCCAGAATAGTAGAGCTTGGAAGAAACTGGCATCTGCTATCGCAGGCGTATTATCAGGCGAACCTGCTGGCGGTTGTTTATCCATTGTCCAATCGCAAAGCCCCTGGCAAAGTCAATTACAAGCCGGTCTCGAAGCACCAGTGTGAGTGCAGATTGTTACAGCGATTCAGCTCCGGCGGGCTCAGTTGGCAGCAACTCGACTACCGGCACACGGCCCTGCAATAGCGTCTCGCCTCCCTGCCAGAGCCGCCACTCGCCCGGAAGGCATGTTTGCCACTGTTCGTTACTGGTCAGCGGCGCAGTGGCAATCACCGTCACCACATCATTCGGTGTGGTGTGCTCCTTGAAATCCACTGCCAGCTCCACATCACTCAACTGCGCAGGGCCAAAGGGTGCCCGGCGGGTAATCCAGGCCAACTTGCTGGTGCACAGGGTAAACAACCACTCACCGTTGCTGATCAACAGATTACATACCCCTTGCTGGGCGTACTCCGTGCAGGCAGCGGTGATGCAATCCATTAGTTCAGCGAGCGCGGGACGTTGTTCGAACCTGGCACGCAGCCGATTCAATAGATCGCAGAAAATGGCTTCGCTATCGGTACTGCCGACCGGTTGAAAAGGGCCGGCCTGGGGGCTGAAAGCCTGTATCTGACCGTTATGCGCAAAGCTCCAGTATTGGCCCCATAACTCCCGGCTGAAGGGGTGGGTATTGGCCAGACTTACCCGGCCGACATTGGCCTGACGGATGTGACAAATCACGTTTTCAGACTTGATCGGATAGCTTTCAATCAACTGAGCGATAGCTGAGCTGTGGCACGGTTGTGGATCGTGAAAACAACGCAGCCCCCCACCTTCGTAGAACGCCACGCCCCAGCCATCACAATGCGGCCCGGTGCGACCGCCGCGCTGCATCAGCCCGGAAAAGCTGAAGCAGATATCGGTCGGCACGTTGGCGCTCATGCCCATCAGCTCACACATCGCCAGTCACTTAGCTACCTTGTCGAAGTCACTGGCGTCGTGGCGTTCCGGCAGTTGCTCAGAAGCATCGCCCCAGGTGCGGTTCACCATGCGCCCGCGTTTGACCGCCGGACGCTGGCCCACCTCCTCCACCCAGCGCAGCAGGTGGGTGTAGGTATGCGCTTCGAGAAATTCTGCGGCGCCGTATACCTGATTGGTCACCACCCCGCCATACCAGGGCCAGATCGCCATGTCAGCGATACTGTATTCCTCGCCAGCGATATAAGGATGGTCCGCCAATTGCCGATTGAGTACATCCAGCTGCCGCTTCACCTCCATGGTGTAACGGTTGATCGGATACTCGAATTTTTCTGGAGCGTAGGCGTAAAAATGGCCAAAACCGCCACCCAGGAACGGCGCACTGCCCATCTGCCAGAACAACCAGTTCAAGCATTCGGCGCGTCCAGCGGCGTCCTTGGGAATAAAGGCGCCAAACTTGTCGGCCAGGTAGAGCATGATCGACCCTGACTCGAACAGCCGCAACGGCGGGTCCATGGTCTGATCCAGCAGCGCAGGGATCTTCGAATTCGGGTTGATGTCGACAAAACCACTGCCAAACTGATCACCTTCGCCGATATTGATCAGATAGGCGTCGTACTCTGCTTCCTCGATGCCGAGCGCCAGCAGCTCTTCGAGCAAAATAGTGACCTTGACGCCATTGGGGGTAGCTAGCGAATAGAGCTGCAGCGGATGCTTGCCTACCGGCAGTGGCTGGTCATGGGTTGGGCCGGCAATCGGGCGATTGATATTGGCGAACTTGCCACCGCTCGCCTGATCCCAGGTCCAGACTGCCGGCGGCGTATAAGTATTCTCGGTCATCGTATTCCCCTTGTCTGGCTGATTTCATAGAGGTGGTAATCGGTTAATAGTGGACTATTTGCCGACAAATGTTTACCCGCCGTTGCAAGCAAAGGTGTTGCCACGGCTTTTGCCAGCAATGCGCTCAATTCCACCAGTAACAGCTGCCATGCCGATTCAGCGCAGTGAAACGCCATTCCTGCGCGACCGGTTTACCGGCGGCAGCGGCGCAGACGTGAATGGGCAGCAGGTGTTCTTCCCGGGGATGGCAAAAAGCTGCACCGGGCGCCTGCTTCCAATTGGCCAGAGAGCTTTCGCGCAATTGCTCGTCGTCGATTCGCAAACTGCTTTCCAACCAGTTTTCAAAGGCAAGATTCAGTGACGCTTCCTGATTGGTAACCGGATCAAAGAAAGCGCGCATATTGTGAAAGGAAAAACCGGAGCCGATGATCAGCACGTTCTCGTCGCGCAGCGCACGCAACGCATGCCCCAACTCCAGATGCGCGGTCGCATCCAGCGAATCCAATAACGACAATTGCAGGCAGGGGATATCGGCGCGCGGAAACAGCAGCATCCCGGGCACGAACACGCCGTGGTCCAGACCACGCTCCGCATCGAGATGCGTTGTCCAGCCCCACGCCGCGAGCTGGTCGGCCAAGGACGCCGCCAATCCAGGCGCTCCGGGTGCCGGATAACGCAACTGATAGCTTTGCGGCGGGAAACCGTAATAATCAAACAGCAACGACGGCTGGGCCGCTGCGGTTATTGTTGGCTCCCTGGTCTCCCAGTGGGCGCTGATAAACAGCAATGCCGAAGGCAGCGGGTGCAAGCCATCGAGCTTATGGCGGATCAGCGCATAGGTCAGCAGAAGTTCGGCATGCTCGGGATCATCAAGCAGAGGTAAGGGCCCCCCGCCATGGGAAAGAAAAAGCACCGGTTGCATGAACACCTCCAATCAAATGCCAACCTTTATTAAGCATAACCTACTCGGCAGCATTCAGCCGGTGACAAGGCTGAACTTCCAAGTAAATCGCAGCACTGCCATCAAGGCCTAGCCCTGAAAAGCCCTGAATGCCAGCCATGCAGCATAGAGCCCCATCAACAGGAACGCACCGGAAGCAATCCGCCGAATAAGATCCAGCGGCAGTCTGGTTGCAGCCGCGTTACCCATGAACACCACAGGAACATTGGCCAGCATCATGCCCAGCGTGGTGCCCAGCACCACCCACAGATAGGCATCGAACTGCGCAGCCAGCACCACGGTGGCTATCTGGGTCTTGTCACCCATTTCAGCAATAAAAAAGGCTACCAGCGTGGCGGCGAAGGCACCGTAACGGCTGATGGCGGGGGTTTCATCCTCGTCGAGCTTGTCAGGAATCAAGGTCCAGCCAGCGACAGCGATAAAGGAAATAGCCAGCAGCGTGTACAGCCAGGTATCGCTGAGGAAATCGCTGACCAACTGGCCCACAGCGCCAGCCAGCGCGTGGTTGGCCACGGTCGCCACGAAAATACCCAGCACAATGGGCCAGGGGCGACGGAAACGCAGAACGAGCAGTAAGGCAAGCAGTTGGGTTTTGTCGCCGATCTCTGCCAGCGCAACAATACCGGTTGAAACGAAGAAGGCTTCCACGGAGGTTCCATAAGAGGGCGGATCAACAAACCAATGACATACGTCCACCTCCGCCCTCGGCTGGTGTGCGTATGTCATAGGTCTCGTCAAACCGGAGCCGCTGACGCGGCCGCAGGTCGCAAACGCCATGGTCTGTGGACCAAGTATGTTGACGTTTGCCAGTGCAGGCCGCGATGGCCTGCATAGAGAGACTACTCCCCTAAGACGGGCGGGAATATACCCCGCAGGTCGGGCGTGGTCAACCCGATCTGGTCAACCCGGCGCGACGGCCGAATAGACCTTGAAGCGATTATTTTCGCGCAGCACCTGGCAGGGGCCGATGTGCGTTTCAATCAGAGCCGGGTACTTGAGAAAGCCATTGGCGACAATACGCAATTCTCCGCGCGGCAACAGATTGCGCGTGACCTGCTCGAAGAAGCGTTCGGCGATACTGGTGTCGTGCTTGATCCCGGTATGGAACGGTGGATTGCTGACCACTGCGGCCAACCGTCCATGCACGTCGCTCAAACCGTCGGAGGGGTACACCTCAGCCTCGACGCCATTGCGCTGCAAGGTTTGTGTCGCGCAGTACAATGCCAGCGCATCCACGTCTACCAACTCGAATTGACTGCCCGGATTGCGTCGCGAGAGCACCGTGGCCAGCACCCCTGCCCCGCAACCGAAATCCAGCACCTTGCCCTTAGGCAAGGGTTTGGATTCTTCCAGCAGCAACTGGCTACCTTCATCCAGCCGACCGTGACTGAAAACGCCGGGCAGACTGACCAGTTCGACCGACTGGTCGCTGAACTCCAGGGTGAACTGCTTTTGCCATTCGGCCAGCACGAACGGGGCCGCCTGCCCATCGACCGCGGACCGCCATAGCTGACAATGTCTGGCGGAATCGAGCTTTTCCGCATACTTCGCATAGGGCTGCATCAGCTTTTCAGCACGGGTGATGCCGCCCTTCTTTTCCCCGACCAGATACAGCGGGCAGCCGGCCTGTAGCAAAGGCGCAATCTGCGCCAGCGCATACTCGGCGCGCTCCAGCGCCTTGGGCATGACCAGCACCGCCGCATCCAGCTCGCCGACCGCCGGGCACTCGTGCGAAAAACTCAGATGCTCGGCATCCAGTTGCGCGTTCAAGCCTAGCCACACTGCGTAATCCCAGGTCCAGACATGCCATTGCGCGGGCAACTGCACAGTGAGGCTATCTGCGGTCGGATTGACCAGCAGCACACGCTTGCCGGCAAACAGCTCGGCGCTACGTTCAAGAATCTGGCTGGTATTGTCCATCGGCGGCTCCGGGTGGTGGGCGGGTTGGGGATTGTACGTTCTCGTTTCCCCACTGCAAAGCGAGCACTCAGCTCTTGCGCGGCTTCGCCCGACGCGTAGGCTCCGCCTGCAGCGGATCATCGGGCCAGTAGTGTTTCGGGTAACGGCCCTTCATGTCCTTTTTAACCTCGGCATAACTGCCCTGCCAGAAGCCGGCCAAATCCTGGGTGATTTGCACCGGACGCTGAGCAGGTGACAACAGATGCAGTTGCAGCGACTGGCGATTCTGCGCGATCCGCGGCGTGTCGGTACTGCCGAACATCTCCTGCAACCGCACCGCCAGAACCGGCGGCGTTTCGCTGTAATCGATACGGATTTGCGATCCGGTGGGTACAGTCCAGTGGCTGGGGGCCTGCTCGTCAAGCTGACGCGGCAGCGGCCAGCGCAAAAGCCCAGCCAGGATTGATGGCAAATCCAGATTGGCAAAGTGCGCCAGGCGCCTGACCTTGCCCAGATAGGGCGCCAGCCAGACTTCCAGCGTATCGAGCAAAGCCGCGTCGCTAATATCCGGCCAGTCACTGCTGCCGCCCTGGTTCAAATCCAGCTGACGCAGCAGAAGTACCCGTGCCTGCCACTGGCGTAATGCTGACGACCAGGGCAGCAGATTCAAACCCTGCCTGCGCACCACCTCGCAGAGCGCGCGGTTGCGTGCATCGGGATCCATCTCCGGCAGGGCCTTGCGGCTAAAAATCAACGCCCCCAGGCGCTGCTGACGCTCGGCGATCAAACTTTCGCTGCGCGCATCCCACTCCAACGTATCCTTCTGGGTCAGCAGTTCAGGCACATGCCTTGTCACTAAAGACGCATCCAGAGCGGCAGCCATAAAGATTCTGACATTGCGTTGCGCCGCATGGCCGCCCAAAGCCGAGATCACCAGCCACTCATGCTTTTGCAACGCATCGGCCTCGGCAAAGGCCGCCGAGCGCCCATTGGCCAGCCGGTACTCCCCGCCCTCGGCCCGCCGCTGGGCAATACGATCCGGATAGGCCATGGCCAGCAACAGCCCCTGCCAGTGCTCATGCTCGGGGTTATCCACCGGGTTCACTGGCGTTCTCTCCAACAGACGCTGCCATTGCCCGGCCAACTGACGTGCGCGCTGCATCGCTCCGCGGTCTAGCGAACCGTCAGCCCTGGGTTGATCGAACAGTGCCATGCGCCTGGCCAGGTCGGCATCCTGCACCCCACGCAACAGATCTCGTTCGCCGGCGATGGCGGCCAGGCGGCAAGCCAGCAGCCCCAGCCCCATCGCCTGACCGCGCAACAGCATATGCGCCAGACGGGGGTGCATGGGTAAGGCCGCCATGGCCGTGCCATGCTCGGTCAGTCGCCACCCAGCATCGTCGCGCCGCAATGCGCCCAGCATCTCCAGCAGTTCGCGACCCTGAGCCAAGGCTGCCGTCGGCGGCTGGTCAAGCCAGCTGAGTTCACTCGCCTCCTGGATCCCCCACTGCGCCAATTGCAACGCCAGGGGCGCAAGATCGGCCTGGAGCATTTCCGGCTGATCCTGCGCCGCCATCTGTTCCTGCTGGCTGGCTGACCAGAGCCGATAACATATACCGGGTTCCAGGCGCCCGGCGCGGCCCGCGCGTTGCTCGGCAGCAGCCTGGGAAACTCGGCGGGTCTGCAGGCGCGTCAGGCCGGACACCGGATCGAAAGATGGCTGGCGTATCAAGCCCGCATCGATGACCACTCGTATGCCCTCGATAGTCAGCGAGGTTTGCGCTATGGAAGTGGCCAGCACAATCTTGCGTTGCCCAGGCGGCGCCGGGCTGATGGCCAGGCGCTGAGCAGCAAGGTCCAGTTCACCATAAAGCGGCGTGACCAGCACATCCTTGTGGTGCGTGAGCTGCGCCTCAAGCTGAGTCTGGACCCGGCGGATTTCCGCCATCCCCGGCAGGAAGACAAGCTGACTACCACCTTCATCGGCCAGCGCCTGCAGTGCGGTTTGTACCACTCTCGGCTCTATTGGTTGCCGCGGCTCAGCCGTACCCATATAACGCACATCCACCGGATACTGCCGACCCTGGCTGCTGATCATGGGCGCGTTATCCAGTAGCTGGCTGACCGCCTGTGCGTCCAGCGTGGCAGACATCACCAGCAACCGCAGCGGCGGATCATCACGCAGGTATTGTTGCGTCTGCCGACACAGCGCCAACCCCAGATCGGCGTCCAGACTGCGCTCATGAAATTCATCGAAGATCACCAGGCCGATGCCTGGCAACTCGGGGTCGTCCTGCAACAAGCGCTGCAGGATCCCCTCCGTGACTACTTCGATACGCGTGGCAGAACTGACCCGGCTTTCCAGCCGAATGCGATAACCAACCCGTTGCCCGACCGGCTCACCCAGCAGTTGGGCCAGACGCTCGGCCGCCGCCCGCGCAGCCAACCGGCGCGGTTCAAGCAGGATGATCTTCTGCCCTGCCAGCCAGGCACTGTTCAACAGCGCCAACGGCACCAGCGTGGTTTTGCCGGCGCCGGGCGGTGCCTGCAGCACGGCGCAAGGGTGGCTGGCCAGCGCCTGATCAAGCTCGTCCAGTACGCTGGCTACAGGTAAATCGGTCATGGTCTTCAAGCACTCGAAGCAAAGGCGCTATTATAGCCGCTCTGCTATGCTCACTACCTAACCAAGCTGGTCGGCAAGCCCATGCTTGACGCACTCTTTCAACCGGACTGAGACCTAAAACATGCGCCTGAAACCCCTCGCCGCCATTCTGCTCACCACCGTCATGACCACCCAGCTGGCTGCCTGCGGCACCATTTTCTATCCGGAACGCCGCGGCCAGATTAGTGGTGAGCTGGACTCCGGCCTCGTCGTGCTCAACTCACTCGGATTTCTGCTGTATATCGTTCCCGGGGTGATTGCCTTTGCGGTAGATTTCGCTACCGGGGCTATCTACTTGCCTGATGGTGAATACTCGCTCAAGCCGGAACGTTTGAACGATGCACTCGACCAAGAGGGCCAGGTCGACCCGTTGAAACTCAAGGCAATTATCAAGCAGGATCTGGATCTGGATTTGCCCCTGGAGCACGCACGGCAGATCAGCCATCCGAACAGCCAGCAATTGGCTTCGCTAGGGTTGCCGCCGAGGGCTTGATGATCAACATGGCGCCGCTGATACCTGCCGAACGTGACCGACTGCTGAAGCTGGCAACCTACGCCTCTGTAGCAGTGGCGGTACTGTTGATTGCTCTGAAGAGCAGTGTCTATCTGATGTCAGGATCAGTCAGCTTGCTGGCGTCTCTGATTGATTCATTGATGGACGCGGCAGCATCAGTGATCAATCTGTTCGCAGTACGCTATGCCTTGAAGCCCGCCGACCACGAGCACCGCTTCGGTCACGGCAAGGCTGAAGCCCTGGCCGGGCTGGCGCAGTCCGCGTTCATCACCGGCTCTGCCGTACTGGTATTGCTGCAGGGGATCGATCGGCTGCTCAATCCCAGGCCGTTGGACAGCGCCTGGCTGGGTATTGCGGTTATGCTGTTCTCCATCGCGGCGACCATCGGCCTGCTGTTGATTCAACGCCATGTGATCAAGCGCACTGGCTCCACCGCGATTCGTGCCGACTCACTGCACTACCGCTCGGACCTGCTGCTCAATGCCAGCATTATCGTGGCGCTGCTGTTGGCCGCTTACGGCATACAGCGCGCCGATGCGTTTTTTGGCCTGGCGATTGCGCTGTT
This sequence comes from Halopseudomonas pelagia, assembly GCF_009497895.1. Lineage (NCBI taxonomy): Bacteria > Pseudomonadati > Pseudomonadota > Gammaproteobacteria > Pseudomonadales > Pseudomonadaceae > Halopseudomonas > Halopseudomonas pelagia. The sequence continues at coordinate 3,674,958 of NZ_CP033116.1, forward strand.
TATTGGCTACAGCGCCGTTCAGATTGGCCGCGATGCGGTGCAGATTTTGATGGATCGTGAGCTCTCCGATGAAGTGCGCGCTGAAGCGCTTCAGCTCGCGCGTTCAGTCGAAGGTGTGGTCAATGTGCATGATTTTCGCAGCCGCCAATCCGGCCACGACTGGTTTATGCAGATGCATGTGGAAGTTCCGGCGCAGACGCCTCTGGTACTGGCCCATGATCTGGGTGAACGGGTCAGGGCGAGGATCGTAGAGCGCTTTCCTCAGACCGATGTTCTGATTCATACCGATCCGGTTTGACGAGCCGCACCTGGTCGGCCAAGCCTAGCCGGCCGCACCTAGCCGGCGGCACCTGGCCGGCCGCACACAAAAACGGCCGAACCTTTTCAGGCTCAGCCGCTTTTGTATGTCCACATCGCGTCGGGTAGATGCCTGCCTGATTCCCTGAGCCTTGTGAGCTGGGTGACCGGTTGGCAAAGGATTCGGTAGAATCGTTAGCCGTCTGATCCCTTCGTGGAGGAGCAGACTGGACGAGCCGGCCTTGGCTTTGAACGTGGAACCATAATAGCCCGCCAGCCGCGCCATTTCTTGCCTAAAATTGCATATATAGCCCATACTTCGGCAACATATATTCATTTATTGCTTATTCTAAGCAATAAAAACGGAGTACGGCATGATTGAGCACAATTTGGACCGTTACGACCTGAAAATTCTCGCTGCCCTGCAGCACGATGCGCGGATCAGCAATCAAGAGCTGGCCGAGCATATCGGGCTCTCGCCTTCCCCTTGCTCCAGGAGAGTCAAGCAGCTGGAAGACAGCGGCTATATTCAACGCCAGGTGGCCTTGCTCGACTCGCGCAAGCTGGGCCTGTCGTTGACGGCGTTCGTCATGATCGGCATGGACCGGCATACCCCCGAGCGGTTCGCTGGCTTCGAGAGCGCTATCCGCGAGCGGCCTGAAGTGCTGGACTGCTGCCTGGTCACCGGCATGGACGCCGACTACCAGCTGCGCGTGGTGGTCCCGGATATGGAACATTACCAACAACTGCTGCTCGGCCATCTGACCCGGATTGAAGGCGTGTCCAGCGTGCGCTCAAGCTTTGTCCTCAACCAGATAAAAACCAGCACCGAACTGCCGCTGGACCATCTGCGCACCAGCTGAGAGCACTCTGGCGTGCAGCGCTGCGACGACCTGTCACAGTGCCGCGGCCACGAAGTCGCTATAATGGCCGTCCAGATACAATCGGAGAAAGGCCGTGGATTACCAGCAGTTTGAAGCTATCGCGATGCCCCTGATGATTTTCGTCCTGGTCGGGTTTATGGGCTATATCGTCTGGGACCTGGCGAAAAAGTCGAAGGCCGGACGCTATGGCACCATGGTGCTGTTTCTCGCACTGGGTCTGGGCGTGATCGGCTTTGTGATCAAAGTCATTATCATTGGCCAGGTCGAGGGCTGAAAAAGCCGTATCTGTGACCGTTTCACCTCCTGCTTCAAGATCTGAATCCTGATTCACTGTTCATCATTGATGAATCAGGATGCAGATTATGGCCTACCGCACGACTCACGCACGCCTGGAACGCGATCAGGCTCTACGCGAACATATTCTTGGCTGTGCGCTGGAAATGGTCGCTGAAGGCGGTTTTTCCGCACTTAGCATGAGCCGTCTGGCGCACACTGCCGGCATCGCCACGGGCAGCCTGTATCGCTACTTTCCGGGTAAAGGCGCGCTGGCGGCGGAAGTCTTTACCCGGGCTACCCGCATCGAAGTCAATGCACTGAAAGAGCAGTTTTTTGGCCAGGGTACGGCCGCCGAGCGCCTGCGCGCAGGGATTGCGCACTTCGCTGCGCGCGCCTGGCATAGCCGGCAGCTTGCCCATGCACTCATTGCCGAGCCGCTTGAGCCCGATGTGGACACTGAACGCCTGCGTTACCGCGCGGCCTATGCGGAGCTTTTCCACAAGCTGATCAAGCAGGGAAATGACGATGGCAGCTTTCAGGTCGACAATATCTCCATCACCGCAGCCTGCCTGGTAGGCGCCATAGCCGAATCCTTGATCGGCCCCCTATCGCCACAGGCCCGCGCTCTGCGCGCCAGCGGGTTGCCCAGTGAAAGCCTGGAAAGTTACACCCGCGCCCTCACCAGATTCTGTCTGCGCGCCCTCGGCGCGAAGGAGCCTTCACCATGAACCTGCACCAATATGCCGAGACCCACGAAGTGACCAATCAGGTCCCCCCTCTGGAAGGCATCAACCTGTACCACACAGATTTGCCGCTGAGGCAATGGGTGCATCGCTTCAATGGCGATTGGGCAGATAACGAACTGGCCGCTTACGGGCAGCTCGCGGGCGGGCCACTGATGGCTGCGGGTTTCCTGGCCAACGAAAACAAGCCGGTGTTCAAAAGTCACGACCGGGCCGGCAATCGCATTGATCTGGTGGAATTTCACCCGGCCTATCATGAGCTGATGAGCGCAGGCATTGCCCATGGCATTACCTCCGCACCCTGGACCAGACCCGGGCCAGGCGCTCACGTTGCGCGGGCTGCGACCATGTACCTGCACAACCAGATCGAAGCCGGAAGTTGCTGCCCCATGACCATGACCTACGCCTGCGTGCCGGCGCTCAAGTTGCAACCGGACCTGGCAGAAAAATGGCTGCCCAAGATCCTCTCGCGGCAATATGATCAGCGCAATCTGCCCATCGAACAGAAAACCGGCGCTACCATCGGCATGGCCATGACCGAAAAACAAGGCGGCACTGATGTGCGCGCCAACACCACCCGCGCCTACGCGGTGGGCCTTGGCGGGCCCGGCCAGGCGTATGAACTGGTCGGGCACAAATGGTTCTGTTCAGCACCGATGTGTGATGCATTTCTGACCCTGGCCCAGACCGACAAAGGTCTGACCTGTTTCCTGCTGCCGCGGCATCGGCCCGATGGCGCGCGCAATCAGTTCTATATTCAACGGCTGAAAAACAAACTCGGCAATCAGGCCAATGCCTCCAGCGAGGTCGAGTTCCGCGGCGCGCTGGCGTGGATGGTCGGTGATGAAGGCCGCGGCGTGCCCACGATCATCGAAATGGTCTCCATGACCCGCTTCGACTGCATGATCGGCTCCAGCTCGCTGATGCGCCAGGCGCTGACCCAAGCCAGTCACCATTGCGCCTATCGTACGGTCGGCGGCCGTGTGTTGGCCGAACAGCCGCTGATGCAAAACGTGTTGGCTGATCTGGCGCTGGAAAGCGAAGCTGCACTGGCGCTGACCATGCGCATGGGCAAGGCGATCGACAATGCCCATGATGAGCATGAAGAAAAATTCGCCCGACTGGTTACCGCGATCGGCAAATACTGGATCTGCAAACGCGCGCCAGCAATGATCAACGAGGCGCAAGAGTGCCTGGGCGGCGCGGGCTATGTGGAAGAAAGCATCCTGCCGCGTCTGTACCGCGAGGCTCCGGTCAATTCGATCTGGGAAGGCTCGGGCAATGTGCAATGCCTGGATGTACTGCGCGCGCTGTCCAAGGAGCCAGGGGTGTTAGAGGTGTTGTTCAGCGAACTGGGCGATGGCCACGGTGACGCCCAGCTGAAACATCATATCGAGCGCATCAAAGCCGATTTCCGCGATACCGACGAGATTCAATACCGCGCCCGGCAACTGACCGAAGATGTCGCGGTGGCGCTGCAGGCAAGGCTGTTGCTGGAAGCCGGCAATGAAGTGGTGTCCGACGCCTTTATCGTCAGCCGTATTGCCGGACGCGGCCGCGCCTATGGCACCTTGCCACGCGGCATCGACGTGGCAGCGCTGGTCGACCGCTCAACACCCAATAGCTGACCACCGGCTATTGCAGTAGCAAAATGGAGCTGGCTCGCTGTTTCACCAGCCAGCTCCCTCAGCATCTCCTCAAACTGGACCTCTGGCGGCAACACCACTAGCATCAACCGCCAGTATCCAAGCCAGGCCCCAGCATGAAACCGACCAGACCACGCGCCCCGACCGGCAAGCCGCTGCGCCCGCAGAGCGCCAAGCCGCGACGTCAACCTGCGGCGCCACCGGCCAACCCCAGGTTGATTGCGCTGAACAAGCCCTTCGATGTGCTTACGCAGTTCACTGACGACCAGGGCCGCGCCACCCTCAAGGACTTTATTGATCTGCCCGGCATCTATCCTGCTGGCCGGTTGGACCGCGACAGTGAAGGGCTTCTATTGCTGACCAACGATGGCCGGCTGCAAGCGCGCATTACTGATCCCAAACACAAACTGGCAAAAACCTACTGGGTTCAGGTGGAGGGTACGCCGACGGAAGAGCAGTTGGCGCAACTGCGCGCCGGGCCGATGCTTAACGATGGTCCTTGCCGACCCGCCGAAGTAGAGCAGATGCAGGAGCCGACCCTCTGGCCACGCCATCCCCCGGTACGCTTTCGCGCCAGCATTCCTACCCATTGGCTGAGCATCACCATTCGCGAGGGAAGAAACCGCCAGGTCAGGCGCATGACCGCTGCTGTAGGGTTGCCCACGCTGCGCCTGGTGCGCGTGAGCATTGGTGACTGGACACTGGCCGAACTGCAGCCGGGCGAATGGCGAGAGGTGGAAATCTAGGTCCTAGTAGCGGATACCTAGCAGGCGGAAGATAAAGCCGAGCAGCCAGATGGGCCCGATCAGCAGAAACTGCAGATCCTTGAAGAACGACGGCTTTTTTCCTTCCAGATGGTGACCGATAAACTGCCCGATCCAGGCCAGAATAAAAATCGCCACGCAGGGGATAAATACATAGGTCATCATGCTCAGAATCAGCAGCATGATCAGACTCAATACCAGCATCGCGGCGGTGATGCGCCAGGACAAAGTCGCATAGAAAGCCAGCGCCAGTGCGACCGCCAAGACCGACACCCATGGATGAATCGCCCAGAGGATGCCCAGCACACTGAACGTGATCAGCGGCACGCAAATCCAGTGCAGCAACTTGTTGGTCGGATTGTGATGGCTCTCGCCGTACTCATCGAACCATTGGTCAATCGCTTTCATACCCGGCACCTCTGTTATTGTTTTACCCACATCGTTGTTTACAAAAAATTCAGTTCCCCGAACACAGTATCCGCCGGCACACACAGGTCTGCCATGGCCTTGAAAGCCAGCCGAGTCCCCTGCCGGTTAAGAGCGCTTGATGTTAAGCTTAGCGCATGAAAACACTTCTACCTTTCCGTCCCGTTGTACTCTGCCTGTCGGGGCACGACCCTAGCGGTGGCGCTGGCATGCAAGCTGATATAGAAGCCCTGATTGCCCAGGGTTGTCACGCGGCGCCTACCATCACTGCCTTGACCGTTCAAAACACCGTAGATGTCAGCGACTTCCGGGTGTTGGACCGTGAATGGGTCATGGCTCAGGCTAACGCGGTGCTCAACGACATGCCGGTTTCGGCGGTCAAACTCGGCATGCTGGGCAATCTGGCCATGGTCGATACCGTGGTCGAGTTGATGCAGCAGCACCCGGCGCTGCCGTTGGTCTGCGATCCGGTCCTGCGAGCTGGCGGTGGCGGCTCGCTGGGCAAGGATGAGGTGGGTTTCGCCTTGCGGGAGAAGCTGCTGCCCTTGGCTTTGATCGCCACGCCTAATCTGCCGGAGGCGCGCATTCTTGCCGAACTGCCCGAAGGCACTGCCGATGAATGTGCTGCCAAGCTACTGCCCTATTGCCGCAACCTGCTAATTACCGGCGGGCACGGCGAAGAGCGCGAGATTCATAACCGGCTGTATTGTCGCGACGGTGGCGAACACACCTTTATCTGTCAGCGCCTCCCGGGCAATTACCACGGCTCAGGCTGCACGCTGGCCAGCGCGCTGGCTGGCCGCTTGGCCCTGGGTGAAGAACTGGTCAGCGCGGTCAAGTCCGCACTGGATTACACCTGGCGCACCTTGCGCGATGCCGAGCAACCCGGCCACGGCCAGTATGTACCCCGGCGCCTACCCCTGGATTACTGCTCGTGATCCACTCACTGCGCGGCCTGTATGCCATCACCGACAGCCACCTGCTGGCTGGCGAGCGGTTTATGCCCTGGGTGGATGCGGCGTTAGCCGGAGGCGCGCGGTTGCTGCAGTACCGTGACAAATCCGCGGATCCGGCCCGTCGTCGGGATGAAGCCACCCAGCTCAAGTCTTTGTGCGAATACTACGGCGCGCAGCTCATCATCAATGATGATCTGCTATTGGCCAGCGAACTGCAGGTCGGCCTGCATCTTGGTCGCGAAGACGGCTGTCTGGGTGAAGCACGCCAGCAGCTGGGTGATCAGGCAATCATTGGCGCCACTTGTCATGCCAGTCTGGAGTTCGCCAGCGAAGCCCAGGAAGCAGGCGCCAGCTATATTGCCTTTGGGCGCTTTTTCCAGTCGGTGACCAAACCCGGCGCCCCAGCTGCGACTCCCTGTTTGCTCGAGCAAGCCAGAAAGCAATTTCATTTGCCGATCGTCGCCATCGGCGGCGTCACTTTGCACAATGCCCCGCAGCTGATCAGCTCCGGCGCCAGCCTGCTGGCCGTAGTCAACGGCCTGTTCGGCGCGCCCTCGCCTGCCGAAGTCGAACGGCGCGCACGCGGCTTCAGCGAACTGTTTCAAACCCTTTGAGAGAATGCCTAATGTCACGCTCAGAAACCCTCTTCGCCAATGCTCAAAAACATATCCCAGGCGGAGTCAACTCGCCGGTTCGCGCGTTCCGTAGCGTCGGTGGCACTCCGCTGTTCTTCAAGCACGCCGAAGGCGCCTATGTGACCGATGAGGACGACAACCGCTACGTGGATTACGTCGGCTCCTGGGGCCCGATGATTCTCGGCCACAGCCATCCTGCGGTATTGGATGCTGTGCGTAACCAGCTGCAGCACGGCTTGTCCTACGGTGCGCCGACGGCGATGGAAACCGAGATGGCCGATCTGGTCTGTGAGCTGGTGCCGTCGATGCAAATGGTCCGCATGACCAGCTCCGGCACCGAAGCGACCATGAGCGCTATCCGCCTGGCCCGTGGCTATACCGGGCGTGACAACATCATCAAATTTGAAGGCTGTTACCACGGCCATTCCGACAGCCTGCTGGTCAAGGCCGGTTCTGGCGCGCTGACCCAAGGCGTACCCAGCTCGGCCGGCGTACCCGCCGATTTCGCCAAGCACACGCTGACCCTGCCGTTTAACGATATTGATGCTGTCAAAGAACTGCTGGCCCAGGCTGGCAAGGATGTGGCCTGCATCATCGTTGAGCCCGTTGCCGGCAATATGAACTGTGTACCGCCCGCGCCAGGATTCTTGCAGGGGCTGCGTGAGCTGTGCGATGAGCATGGCGTAGTGCTCATTTTTGATGAGGTGATGACCGGCTTCCGCGTCGCGCTGGGCGGCGCCCAGGCTTATTACAAAGTCACCCCCGATCTGACCACCTTCGGCAAGATTATCGGTGGCGGTATGCCGGTCGGTTGCTTTGGCGGTAAGCGCGAGATCATGGAAGTCATCGCCCCGCTGGGGCCGGTTTATCAAGCCGGCACACTGTCGGGCAATCCGCTGGCGATGGCAGCAGGCTTGACCACACTAAAACTGATCAGCCGCCCGGGCTTTCATGCTGAACTAACCGATTACACCAGCCGCCTACTGACCGGTATTCAGGAGCGCGCGGATGCTGCCAGCATACCCTTCGTAACCACCCAGGCAGGCGGGATGTTCGGTCTGTATTTCTCCGGAGCCGATGACATCGTCACCTTTGATGACGTCATGGCCAGCGATGCCGAGCGCTTCAAAGGGTTCTTTCACGGTATGTTGAATAACGGTGTCTATCTGGCTCCGAGCGCCTTCGAAGCCGGATTTACCTCTATCGCCCATGGCGAGACTGAACTGAAACTGACATTGGACGCAGCTGAAAAGGCATTCGCCGCCCTATGATCGCCTTGAGCTATCTGCTGCTGAGCGCTGCAGCTTTGGCCTTATGTTTCTGGCTGTGGCAGCGCCAGCATGCCCTGCATGCAGAAGCCCAGGGCGCGCTTAAAGCCAGCATGGTGGCGCTGCTGCTGACCGCCAGCAGCGCTTTGCTACTTGGCCTGGCAAGCTGGGGCGCAAGCAATGCCGGCATTGAACATGCCCAGCGCATCATGGGCCTGGCCGCTCAGCATATGAGCCTGCCGCTGCTCGGGCTGGTGTGTTTGGTGCTGGGCAGAGGGATGCGCTGGAAACCAGTAGTCTGGAGTCAGATCATTCTCGGCCTCTTGGGGTTCTACGAACTCTCACGTTATCTCGAGTGGCAGGCGGGTTACCAGTGGCTGGTCAATCTGCTGGGAGCTGCCTGCCTGGTACTTATCGCCTGCCTTTACCGGCGCCAGGACTGGCGCATCAGTGTGCTATGCATAGCCGGGCTGGTCGGCCTGCTGACACCGGCATTGCTGTACCACAGCTTGCCACTCGCCAGCTTGCTCAACTCAAGCCCGCAGGCCAGCTGGTTGCTGCCGGGCTTTGTCGGCTGCGCACTGGCGGTTGGCCTGCTGGCAGAACAGGCGCACAATAAAGGCCACAATAGTCCTTACAGCGGACCCAAGGCCGCCTCTGACTCATGAATACTCGATTGCCTATCCAATTACTCTCAACCCGCCTAGCGCGGTATTGCCTGCTGAGTTTGCTGATCAGCCCTGCGCTGGTGCTGGCACAGAATGGCAATAACTCCCTGTTGATCAGCACTGAAGAACGCTGTGCGATTAACCGGGTTGACGATGAAAGTCTCGCGCTGGCGATCCAGGCGTGCGAAACAGCCGCTAACGCTGGCGACCTGCAGGCGCAATTCGAGATGGGCGAGCTGTTCCAGCGTGGTGAGCGGGTTGAAAAGGATATCGAACAGGCACTTGGCTGGTTCGAAAAAGCCTCGATTCAAGGCCATCCCAGCGCCCAGTACCAGTTGGGTCTGATGCACTATCAGGGCGAAGGTGTGACGCGTAATCTGCCCCAGGCATACATCATCCTCAAGATGGCGGCAGTCAATGGCAAAGATGAAGCCATGGATGCCAGCGATCAGATCGCGCTGCAAATGAATGCAGAGGAGCTAGATGTCGCCACTCAGGTACTGGGCACGCTATTTCGCAACTATTTAGCGCAAATCCGTGAAGAACAGCTGCAGGGCAAACCTGCCCAGCCGGAAAGCGGCGATTCGCGTGACCCGCAGATGGATTCTACCTTCGGGCCTGTGCAGACCCTTGAATGAGGCGCGCCTGCCCCTTTGACCTGATGAGACAGGTGCGGCCGAATCAGCTCGGCTAGATCAGCTCGGCTGCGGCGGCATGGGGAAATTCATCACGTTTCCGCCACCTTTGGCCTCGCTGATTTTCGCCTGACCGATACGCTCGACTTCATCGATACGCACAATCGACTGCAACGGAATAAAGCTGCGCTCAACCCCCTCGAACTGGGTCTTAAGCTTTTCTTCAGCGGGATCGACCAGCACCTGCGAGCGCTCACCAAACAGTAATTCCTCAATTTCCAGAAAGCCCCACAGATCGCTCTGGAAGATATGTCGAGCATAGAGCTCGTACACCTGACCCTGGTTGAGGAAAATAACGCGGAAAATCGGCTGCTTGTCTTTGCTCATCGTGGAACCATCAAACCTGTATCTTGGCCAAGCCGAACAGGCAGGTTCGGCGGTCGCGGATGATAGCACAGCACGGGACATGCACCGCCTCATCCGTGTATAATTCCGCTTTTTACAAGGTTACGCTTAGCACATCCCATGGCCAAGAAACTCTTTATTCAGACCCACGGTTGCCAAATGAACGAGTATGACAGCTCGCGTATGGCTGACCTGCTCGGCGAAAATCAGGCAATGGAGCTGACCGACCGCCCCGATGAGGCAGACGTCATTCTGCTCAATACCTGTTCGATTCGTGAAAAGGCTCAGGAAAAGGTCTTCTCCGAACTGGGTCGCTGGCGACCGCTGAAAGACAAGAACCCCGACCTGATTATCGGTGTCGGCGGCTGCGTGGCCAGCCAGGAAGGCAGCGCAATCCGCGACCGCGCCCCTTATGTGGATGTGGTTTTCGGCCCGCAGACCCTGCACCGCCTGCCTGAGATGATCAACGCCGCGCGCACCACGCATAAACCGCAGGTAGATGTGTCATTTCCGGAAATCGAGAAATTCGACCGTTTGCCAGAGCCACGCGTTGATGGCCCAACGGCCTTTGTCTCGATCATGGAAGGTTGCAGCAAGTACTGCAGCTTCTGCGTAGTGCCCTACACCCGTGGTGAGGAAGTCAGCCGTCCATTCGACGATGTGCTGGCTGAATGCATTCACCTGGCCGAGAACGGCGTGCGTGAAGTCACCCTGCTGGGCCAGAACGTCAACGGCTATCGCGGCCAGACCCACGACGCCAAGGTCGCCGATCTGGCTGACCTGATTCGGGTAATTGCCGAGATCGACGGCATTGACCGCATCCGCTATACCACATCGCACCCGCTGGAATTCTCCGACAGCCTGATTCTGGCGCATGCCGAAGTCCCCGAGCTGGTCAAATATCTGCACCTTCCGGTGCAGTCGGGCTCCGACCGGGTACTGGCCGGTATGAAACGCAACCACACAGCGCTTGAGTACAAGTCGCGCGTGCGCAAGCTGCGCGCTGCCGTGCCAGATATGATCCTCAGCTCGGATTTCATCATCGGCTTCCCCGGCGAAACCGACAAGGATTTCGAGCAGACCATGAAGCTGGTGGAAGATGTCGGCTTTGATTTCTCCTATTCCTTTATCTACAGCGCACGGCCTGGCACCCCGGCATCAGATCTGGCGGACAACACGCCAACCGAGGTCAAGAAGCAGCGTTTGCAGATTCTGCAGGCGCGCCTCAATCAGCAGGGCTTTGATAATAGCCGGCGCATGGTTGGCACTACCCAGCGAATACTGGTGACCGATTATTCAAAGAAAGACCCGGGCATGCTCCAGGGTCGTACCGAGCATAATCGCATCGTCAATTTCCGCTGCGACAATCCGCGGTTGATCGGACAGTTCGTTGACGTTCTGGTCGATGAAGCTTTGCCACACTCCCTGCGTGGCAGCCTGCTGGCGGAGACTGTTCACTAAGCTATGCCACCCGGACTTTCGCGCGGCCGTTCGGCCGCGCATTCCCACTCATCTGCCCTTCTTTGCATCGCGCGCTTTGCGCGCTATGCTGTTATTTCCTGAATGCCACGAGGCGACTGACAGATCACTTTGAACGCTCCCCTGCACATACATCGTTTTACTATCGAACCCGTTGATTCCCGCCGCTTTGCCAGCCTGTGCGGCCAATTTGACGAACACTTGCTACTGATCGAACAGCGGCTGGGCATTGAAGTGCGCAACCGGGGTAATCAATTCGAACTGATTGGCGAGGCTGAACTGACCCGCTCTGCTGAAGCAGTGCTTCGCCAGCTGTACCGCGAAACCCGCGACAATGGCGAGTTGACCCCCGATACCGTTCATCTGTTTCTGCAAGAATCCGGACTGGAAAACCTCAGCGAAGCACTGCAGCAGAGCGACGGCGGCAAGCCAGTGATACTGCGCACCCGGCGCATGACCATTCAACCGCGTGGGCCGAACCAACAGAGTTATGTGCGCTCCATTCAGGAACATGACATCAATTTCGGAATTGGGCCTGCCGGTACCGGCAAGACCTACCTGGCCGTCGCCTGCGCGGTAGATGCGCTGGAACGCGAACAGATTCGCCGCATCCTGCTGGTACGCCCGGCGGTTGAAGCAGGCGAGAAACTCGGCTTTCTGCCTGGCGATCTGTCGCAGAAGATCGATCCCTATCTGCGCCCGCTGTACGACGCACTCTATGAAATGCTCGGCTTCGAAAACGTTGCCAAGCTGATAGAACGTCAGGTTATCGAAGTCGCGCCGCTGGCCTATATGCGCGGTCGCACCTTGAACAACAGCTTTATCATTCTTGATGAAAGCCAGAACACCACGCTGGAACAGATGAAGATGTTCCTCACCCGTATCGGCTTTGGCTCTACAGCGGTGATTACCGGTGACGTCACCCAGGTGGATCTGCCGCGCGGAACCAAGTCCGGCCTCGCTCATGTGGTCGAGGTGCTGAAAGACGTGAAGGGTATCGGCTTTACCCATTTCAAATCCAAGGACGTAGTACGTCACCCGTTAGTGCAACGCATTGTCGAGGCGTACGATATGTTCGAGTTGCGCCAGGAAGGCGAGCGTCAGGAAAAAGAAGCCCAGCGCCGGGAACGCAGCAATGAGTCTTGAAGCCTCTATCGAGCTGGATCTGCAGAACGCCACCAGCGCCCCGGATGTGCCTGACGAAGACAGCTTCAGGCGCTGGGCCGGGTTGGCTCTACAGAGCAAACCCGGCCATGAACTGACCATCCGCCTGGTGGACGAGACCGAAAGTCAGAGCCTTAACCTGCAATATCGCGGCAATGACTACCCGACCAACGTGTTGTCCTTCCCCGCCGACTTACCGCCCGAGCTGAACATTCCACTGCTCGGCGATCTGGTGATTTGTGCCCAGGTGGTCGCGCGTGAAGCCCAGGAACAGCAAAAACCCCTTCAGGCCCATTGGGCGCATATGGTCATGCATGGCTGTCTGCACCTCATAGGCTACGACCATATCGAAGATACCGAAGCCGAGCAGATGGAATCTCTGGAGCGCCAGCTACTGGCGCAACTGGGCATTGCCGACCCATATGCTGCCGACTTCATTTCAACCAGCGACGAGAAAAAGGAATCATGAGCGAAGATCGATCGACCAGCGGACACAAGACCTGGCTGGACAAACTGACCCAGGCTTTTGTCCACGAACCCAAGAACCGCCAGGAATTGTTGGAGCTGCTGCGCGAAGCGCATGCCAACGAAGTCCTGGATATCGAAGCCTTGTCGATTATTGAAGGCGCCTTGCAGGTCTCCGACATGCAGGTCCGGGATATCATGATCCCGCGCTCGCAAATGATTACCATCAAGTCCAGCCAGACGCCCCGGGAATTTCTGCCGGACGTGATCGAAGCAGCGCATTCGCGCTTTCCGGTCATCGGCGATGGTGTTGACGATGTGCTGGGCATCCTGCTGGCCAAGGATCTTCTGCCCCTGCTGTTGCAGGACGATACCGAACGCTTCAACATCAAGGAAATCCTCCGCCCAGCCACCTGCGTGCCCGAGTCCAAGCGCCTCAACGTGCTGCTCAAGGAATTTCGCGCCACACGCAATCACATGGCCATTGTGATTGACGAGTACGGCGGCGTCTCCGGCCTGGTGACTATCGAGGACGTGCTCGAGCAGATCGTCGGCGACATCGAGGATGAGCATGATGTTGACGAAGACAGTCATATCAAACCGCTGCCCAGCGGTGATTTCCTGGTCAAGGGACTGACACCCATCGAAGATTTCAACGAGCATTTCGACACCGAGTTCTCCGACGAAGAGTTTGACACCGTTGGCGGCCTGGTAATGAATGCCTTTGGCCATCTGCCCAAGCGCAATGAAGTGGCCGAACTGGAAGGTTTTCGCGTTCGTGTTCTGAATGCTGACAGCCGCCGTGTGCACTTGCTCAGGGTTACCCTGGAAAAATCCTGAGGAATGGCGACACGTGCTGATGCAATGGATTGACCGACTACGCGGTCCGGGCTGGCTGGGTAACCTCCTGGCCATTATCGCCGGGGCGCTGACGACCTTGGCCTTTGCACCTTTCGACTGGTGGCCATTGGGTCTGCTGTCCATCGCCCTGCTCTACCAAGGCCTGCAGCAACTGTCCCCGGGGCAGGCGGCCCTGCGCGGCTGGTGCTGGGGCTTGGGCTTGTTCGCCAGCGGCGTATCCTGGGTGTATATCAGTATCCATGTGCACGGCTACGCCTCGCCGGCGTTGGCGGGCCTGCTCACCGGGCTGTTTGTTGGCGGCCTGGCACTGGTGATCGCCCTTGCCGCCTGGCTATGGGCGCGCTGGTTACGCCCTGCGCAGCCAGGCTGGCTGGCCTGCTTCGGCTTTGCCGCGCTCTGGGTGGCGCAGGAGATTTTCCGCGGCTGGTTCCTCACCGGCTTTCCCTGGCTGTACCAAGGCTATATTCATACCGATACCTGGCTGTCCGGCTTCGCTCCGATCGGCGGCGTCTGGCTGCTGACGTTCCTGACCGTCCTCAGCGCCTGCCTGCTTTCAGAATTACGCCTGTGGAAACGTCTACCCCATGCCGCTGCAGCTGTGGCGCTGCTATTAACCATCTGGCTGGGCGGCAAGGGACTGGGCGTTATTGAATGGACAAAGCCCACCGGCGAGCCGCTGTCCGTCGCCTTGATACAGGCTGACATCCCCCAGTCGCGCAAGTGGGATCCTGACCATATTCAGCAGACGCTTAGCCTGTACCGCGACTTGAGCTACGGCCAGGGACCGGTCGATCTGATCCTCTGGCCGGAAACCGCGATACCGGTGCTCAAGACCCAGGCACAAGGTTTTGCCGACGCCATGGCCGCCAATCTGGCCGAGCAAGGCACCACACTGATTACCGGCATACCCGTGGATAATTACGACACCGGTGAGCTGCGCATCTTCAACGGCATCATGGTGGCGGGCGCCGAGGAAAATCAGTACCTCAAGAACAAGCTCGTACCCTTCGGCGAATATGTGCCCATGGAACAAGTCCTGCGCGGTCTGATCGCGTTTTTCGACCTACCCATGTCGAGCTTCTCGCGTGGCCCGGCGGTGCAAGCACCATTGGAAGCCGCAGGCTACCGGCTGGCGCCGTTTATCTGCTATGAAGCGGTTTACCCCGACTTTGCAGCCAAGCTCGCAGCTCAGAGCGAGCTGTTGATTACCATCAGCAATGACAGCTGGTTTGGCGAATCGATTGGCCCGCTACAGCATCTGCAGATGGCCCGTATGCGTGCAATAGAAAGCGGCCGCTGGATGATTCGCGGTACCAACAATGGCGTTACTGCGTTGATCGATCATCGCGGCGACATCACTGCCCGAATTCCCCAGTTTCAGCAGGTGGCGCTAAGTGGTTGGGTGCAACCACGCGAAGGGCTCAGCCCCTATTTGCGCTGGCGTAGCTGGCCACTGAAGATTGGGGTGCTGGTGATACTACTGACGTGTGCGCTGGGGCGCTGGCGGCGCCGGGATGAGTACTGAGTTTGCAGATACCTGTAACTCCTCGATAATGCGCCACAGCAGTTGCTGATCCTCTACGCTTAGCCCGCTGAGCTCCAACTCAGTAACCGTGGGCGTCCGCCCGGCCATCCATTCGCGAGTGCGGGCCATGTCCATGGCCTGATCGAGCCGACGCAGAAGTCGCCCATACGAAGAGTCACGAGGCAAGTCGCTGAGTAGTGCGGGCGCGCTGCCTTTCATCTAGCCAACCTCCTTTAACATGTCATTTTGAGCCTCCGGCTGCGGTCGAACACCCCGTTGCCGTTATCCAGAGCATAGCTGCCCACGCTAATAGCGCAGAGACCCGGCGACGAATGGTGATAGCGGCAACTGCCTTGTGCTTGGGCTACCTGCAATCTGCCCGGTGGTGTATCCTGCTGCATTGATTTGCAAAGACATCCTGCCGTCACCTGCGGCAGCAATGAGCATGCTGACAGCCCAACCGCACGTGCTCCGAGATCCGATGTTGGCGCAATTACCCCCAGCCAAACGAGCTCAGACAGTCCCGACTATGCAAGAACAGTATTCCCCCCGCGATATCGAAAGCAGCGCCCAGACCGAATGGGATAACAGCGACGCCTTCAAGGTGAGCGAAACCCCTGATCGCGAGACGTTCTACTGTCTGTCCATGTTCCCCTACCCCAGTGGCAAGCTGCATATGGGTCACGTGCGTAACTACACGATCGGCGATGTGATTTCCCGCTATCAGCGCATGCAGGGCAAGAACGTGCTGCAGCCTATGGGTTGGGATGCCTTTGGCATGCCGGCAGAAAATGCCGCGATGCAGAACAAGGTCGCGCCAGCCAAGTGGACCTACGACAATATCGATTACATGCGCACCCAGCTGAAAAGCCTGGGGCTGGCGATGGATTGGTCGCGTGAGTTCGCTACCTGTACGCCCGAGTATTACCGCTGGGAACAGTGGCTGTTTACCAAGCTGTTTGAACAGGGCGTGATCTACCGCAAGAACGGTACGGTCAATTGGGACCCGGTCGATCAGACGGTGCTGGCCAACGAACAGGTTATCGACGGCAAGGGCTGGCGCTCTGGCGCGCTGATCGAGAAGCGCGAAATCCCCATGTACTATTTCCGCATTACCGATTACGCAGAAGAGCTGCTGAGCTCGCTGGACGAGCTGACCGGCTGGCCGGAACAGGTCAAGACCATGCAGCGCAACTGGATCGGTAAATCGGTTGGCATGGAAGTGCACTTCCCCTACGACCAGGCAAGCATCGGCGAAGACGGCAAACTGAAGGTGTTCACCACCCGGCCCGATACCCTGATGGGCGTCACCTATATGGCCGTGGCCGCCGAACACCCGCTGGCCACCATCGCCGCGCAGGGTGATCCGCAGCTGCAGGCATTTATTGACGAGTGCAAACGCGGCGGGGTCGCCGAAGCCGATATTGCCACCCAGGAAAAGAAAGGCCGCCCTACGCGTTTGTTCGTGACTCATCCGCTGACCGGTGAAAAGCTCCCGGTGTGGGTCGCCAACTACGTATTGATGACCTATGGCGAGGGTGCAGTCATGGCCGTTCCTGCCCATGACGAGCGTGACTTTCATTTCGCCACTCAGTATGACCTGCCGATCAAGCCGGTAGTGCGCACCTCAGCGGGCGATGAAACCCCAGCCCCCTGGCAGGATGCCTACGGTGAAAAGGGCACACTGATCAACTCGCAGGAGCTGAACGGTCTGGATTACACCAGTGCGCTAAAAACCATTGCCGAGATATTGCAGCAAAAAGATCTCGGCGCTGCGCGCACTCAATTTCGCCTGCGCGATTGGGGCATCAGCCGTCAGCGCTACTGGGGTTGCCCGATTCCGATCATTCACTGCGACACCTGCGGCGATGTGCCCGTGCCGGAAGATCAGTTGCCGGTGGTGCTACCCGAAGACGTGGTACCCGATGGTGCCGGCAGCCCACTGGCGAGAATGCCGGAGTTTTACCAGTGCACTTGCCCCACCTGTGGCGGCCAGGCCAAGCGTGAAACCGATACCATGGATACTTTCGTTGAAAGCTCCTGGTATTTCGCCCGCTACGCCTCACCGCACTACGAGCAGGGGATGGTTGACCCGAAAGCGGCCAATCATTGGCTGCCGGTGGATCAATATATCGGCGGTATCGAGCACGCGATTTTGCACCTGCTCTACGCGCGCTTCTTCCACAAGCTGATGCGTGATCAGGGTCTGGTCGATTCGAACGAGCCGTTCAAGAACCTGCTGACCCAGGGCATGGTCATCGCCGAGACCTATTTCCGGCTGGAAGCAAATGGCAGCAAAACCTGGTTCAACCCAGCCGATGTCGAGGTCAAGCGCGACGGCAAGGGCAAGATCATCGCCGCCCACCTGGCCAGTGATGGCCAGCCGGTAGAAATCGGCGGCATCGAGAAGATGTCCAAGTCGAAGAACAACGGGGTTGATCCGCAGTCGATGATCGACCAATACGGCGCCGACACCTGTCGCCTGTTCATGATGTTTGCTTCACCACCGGATATGAGCCTGGAATGGTCCGACACCGGCGTGGAAGGCGCACACCGCTTCCTGCGCCGGGTATGGCGCCTGGCACATCAGCACAGCATCGGCGGTGCTGCCGCGGCACTGGACATCAGTGCGCTCAGCGATGAACAAAAAGCCGTGCGCCGTTCGATCCATCTGGCGATCCGCCAAGCCAGCCAGGATATTGGCCAGCATCACAAATTCAACACCGCCATCGCAGCGGTGATGACCTTGATGAACGTACTGGAGAAAGCGCCGCAAGCGAACCATCAGGATCGCGCCCTGCTGCAGGAAGGACTGGAAACCGTCTGCCTGCTTCTAGCACCGATTACCCCGCACATCAGTCACGCACTGTGGCAGGCACTCGGTCACAGCACACTGGCGATTGATGCGCCCTGGCCGGTGCTGGATGATTCGGCGCTGGTGCAAGACACCCTGCAGCTGGTGATTCAGGTCAATGGCAAACTGCGCGGGCAGATCGAGGTCGCCGCCGACGCCAGCCGTGCAGATGTTGAAGCTGCCGCACGCGACAACGAAAACGTAATACGCTTTACCGAAGGCCTGAGCATCCGCAAGGTGATCGTGGTCCCCGGCAAGCTGGTCAATATTGTTGCCAACTGATATGCAATGGAGAGCCAAGATGCATCTAATTCGTCCTCATCAGCTACTGGGCTGCGCTGTACTCGGGCTAAGCCTGTTACTGAGCGGCTGCGGCTTCCAACTGCGCGGCCTGGGTACCGATATGGTCAACCTGCAGGAGCTGCGAGTCGAGTCTCGCGATCAGTACAGTGAGTTGCACCAGGGCGTCAAACAGGCGCTGGAAGACAATGGCGTTAGCATCACAGCTGGCGCACCCTTCCGGCTGCAACTGTTGGCGGAAGAAAGAGACCGCGTCGCCGTCAGCTATACCAGCCGTTCGGCACCAGCCGAATACGAGCTGACCAATCGTTTGTTGTTCCAGGTCAGTGACAGCCAAGGCCGCGCCCTGGTCGGCCCTGAAACGCTCACCGCGCGACGGGTTTTTGTTACCGACAGGGATAACATTACCGGCAGCAACCAGGAGGAAGAGCTGCTACGACAGGAGCTCCGTCAGGACCTGATCAGGCAGATGTTGTTCCGCTTGTCGAGCCTGAGTGAATCGGAATTGTCTGCCCGTGCGCAGGCGCTCGAGCAGCAGGCCTCCCCAGCCACACCATGAAGCTGAATACCGCCCAGCTGTCGCGCCAACTGCAGGACGGCCTGGCGCCGGTATATGTGGTGAGCGGGGATGACCCTCTGCTCACCGGCGAAGTGGCTGATCAGATACGCGCTGCCTGCCGCCAGGCCGGCAGCGAGGAACGTGAGGTGTATCACGTCGAGCGCAGCTTTGACTGGAGCCTGGTATACGAGGCCAGTCACAGCCTGTCTTTATTCTCTCAGAAGCGCTTGATTGAATTGCGCATTCCCGGAGGCAAACCCGGAGACGAGGGTGGCAAGGCCTTGATGGGCTGGCTGGACGCACCGCCGGAAGACACAACGCTACTGATCAGCCTGCCCAAGCTGGACGCCAGCGCGCAACGCAGCAAATGGGCAAAAGCGCTGACCGATCATTCGCAAAGTCGCTTCATTCAGATCTGGCCAATCGATGCTCAGCAATTGCCTGGCTGGATGCGTGATCGTCTGGCCAGTGCTGGCCTGCATGCCAGCCCGGATGCGCTGGAACTGCTGAGCACTCGGGTAGAAGGCAACCTGCTGGCCGCGGCGCAGGAAATCGAAAAGCTCAAGCTCTACTGCCGTAACGGCCAGCTGGATCTGCAGACAGTCCAGCAGGTGGTCGCTGACAGCGCCCGCTTTGATGTTTTCAACCTGGTCGACGCGATGCTCAAGGGCCAGCCGGAACAGGCGCTGCGCATGCTCGACGGGCTCAAAGGCGAAGGCGTGGAAGCGCCTGTCGTGCTCTGGGCTCTGGCCCGGGAGATCCGCGCGCTGGCCAATATGGCTCAGGATATCCGCCGCAACATACCCTTGGACCGGGTATTTGCCAGCCAGCGCCCGCCGGTATGGGACAAGCGCAAACCGGTCCTGACCCAGGCCTTGCAGCGCAATCCAGTCGCCGCCTGGGAGCAGTGGTTGCGCGAGGCGCAGATCGTTGATGAGCAGATCAAAGGCCAGCACCCTGGCTCAGCCTGGGATGGGCTAAGGGCGATGGTCGCCCGTGTCGCAGGTCTGCAATTCTAATTCAGGCAGCTTTTTTCGTCAGGCGCGATACTGCCTTTCAGTGCTTCACCTGGCATGAATAACTTCATCCCAATCATCTATTTCGACAAAGCCTAGCAAGCGTATATCGTTTGCCCGCGAGTCTGCTGAGAGAAAGATGGCAGTACCATATTCAGGGGTATCGCTGGAAAAGCCTAAATCATCTTCAAAACGTGCGATGCAGCTGCTGTGGGTAACTAGAACCAGATTTCTACCCGGTTTCTTGTTGCTCAACGCATCGCGCAAAAATGTATCTTCCTTACGGCAATTGTATAGCCAGCCCTGGTCAGTGCTGCGACTGCTGAATAGCAGGTCAGCGGTCTGATCCGTGCGCGCCAGCGGGCTGTTGTAAATATCGGTCTGCTCCAGCCCCAGGCGGAAAAAATCATCCGACAGGTCTGCAGCTACCAGAACGGAACGCGCGGTCAGACCGTCTTTCTCGACCAAGCAGGGCACATCCGCACGATCACAACGCTCCAGATGTCGGACGACTACAATCGAATCACCGTTGGACCAGCTGTCATAGAGGTATTGCCGCTCACTGATGTCGCTTTCAGACAGGTCGGGCATTGAGGGCGGCATCCACATGAATGCTGCAAATGCTGCCGGAGCAGCAATAGCCAGCAGCAACGCCGCAGCTCTTCGGTATTTCTTCCAAGGTGCTGCGTTTGGTCGTTTCGGACCTGCAGGTTGATCAGGCTTCATCTATACGGCCTCATTATTAGCTGTCTGCGGCGGATGATTGCGCTTCACGCTAGCAAGCTGGTGCAGCTGGAAAGTGTGCCGAGTCTAACAGGTCGTTATGACAGCGGCATTTCAATCCAGCCAAACAGATCCAATCAGCGTAACAACAGTAACGGGCGCCTGGTCTGGGTGAGGATCTTGGTGGTGGTGCTGCCCACGAAGAACTGCCGGACACGCGAGTGGCCGTAAGCGCCCATCACAATCATGTCGATGTCATGTTCTTCCTGGTAACCCAGCAGCACTTCTTCGACGTTCCCCGCCCGAATACATGCCTGCACCTGGTGACCGGAGTTTTCCAGGATCTGCTTGGCCGCATTGACCGATTCCCATGCGTCACGATTATCTGCGCCGACCATGAGCAAATGAATCGGCAGCCCGCTGAACAGAGGGCTCGCCGCAATCATATCGATCCCCTTGCGAGTGCTCGGACCATTATCGAACGCCAACATGACGCTGTTTGGCTGGCGAAATCCCCCCGCCGTTACCAGCGTCGGTTTATGCAGGGTGCGGACAACGCTCTCCAGATGGCTGCCTACATGGCCACCGACTGAATCACCCTCCTCACCCTCTCTGCCGATGACCAAAAGGCGAATCTCGCCCTCCAGCTCTGCCAGCGTTTCCACCAGGTCGCCGTGACGCTGCCGGCCCGTGGCAGCGGCGACGCCTGCCGTCCTGGCGTGCTCTACCGCTGCTTCGAGCATATGCCGTCCTTGCTCGCGCATCAGCTTGCCGCGCTTTTCGTCCAGCTCTGCCAATTCGGCGAGTAAATGTTCGCGACTTCCCAGGCCGATATTGCCTGACAAATTGCTTTCGACCGGATAGCGGGAATGGTCCAGCACATGCAGAAAAGTCAAAGGCGCATTCAGACGCAGACTGGCCCAGGCTGCATAGTCACAAACCGCGGGGGATGACTGGGAGCCATCGACACACGCCATTACTGTATTGGTGGTCACATTCTTCTCCTTGTTCATTGTCAGTGGCCCATCAGTTTGTCGACGGCATCGGGCTTATCGTGCACGCCAAACCGATCAACAATGGTCGCGCTAGCCTCGTTCATGCCAATGATCTCGACTTCGGTCCCTTCGCGGCGGAACTTGATCACGACCTTGTCCAGCGCTGCTACCGCGGTAATATCCCAGAAATACGCACGGTAAAGATCGATCACTACCTTATCCAGCGCCTCTTTGAAGTCAAAGGCGCTGACAAACTTGTCCGAGGAACTGAAGAACACCTGCCCGACAACCTGATAAGTACGCTGATTCCCGGAGCCATCCAGATCACTGCCGACGTGCATGTAGTGACCCATCTTGTTGGCAAAGAACATCGCAGCAAGCAACACACCGACAAATACGCCGTAAGCCAGATTATGTGTGGCCACGACGACAGCCACCGTAGCGACCATGACAATGTTGGTCGACAGGGGGTGCTGCTTGAGATTACGCAGCGAGTCCCAGCTGAAGGTGCCTATGGATACCATGATCATGACCGCGACCAGTGCTGCCATGGGTATCAATGACAGGTAATCGCCCAGAAAGACCACCATGATCAACAAAAAAACGCCCGCACAGAAACATGAGAGCCGGGTACGGCCCCCGGATTTGACGTTGATAATCGACTGGCCAATCATGGCGCACCCAGCCATACCACCGATCAGACCAGAACCGATGTTAGCGATACCCTGGCCCTTGCACTCCCGGTTTTTGTCGCTGGGCGTATCGGTGAGGTCGTCGACAATCGTGGCTGTCATCATGGATTCCAGCAGGCCGACAATGGCCAGAGCTGCGGAGTAAGGCAGGATGATCAGCAGGGTATCCAGATTCAAGGGCACCTGTGGCCAGAGAAAGATAGGCAGGGTATCCGGCAATTCGCCCATGTCACCGACGTTGCGAATATCCAGCCCCATATAGACCGCAATCAAAGTCAGGACCACGATACACACCAGCGGTGAGGGAATCAGCTTGCCAATCCTGGGTAGATAAGGGAACAGGTAGATAATCCCAAGCCCCCCTGCGGTCATCGCATAGACGTGCCAGGTGACATTGGTCAGCTCTGGCAACTGCGCCATGAAAATCAGAATGGCCAGCGCATTGACGAAACCGGTCACCACCGAGCGAGACACGAAGCGCATCAGCAAGCCCAGCTTCAAATAACCGGCACCTATCTGCAGAAAGCCGCAGAGAACAGTAGCTGCCAGCAGATACTCCAGACCATGCTCACGCACCAGGGTCACCATCAGCAGGGCCATGGCACCGGTAGCCGCAGAGATCATGCCGGGGCGCCCCCCGGTGAACGCGATCACCACCGCTATGCAGAAAGAAGCATACAGGCCGACTTTGGGATCGACTCCAGCAATAATTGAAAATGCGATAGCTTCTGGCACCAATGCCAGTGCTACCACGAGCCCTGCGAGTATGTCGCCGCGGATATTGGAAAACCATTGCTGGTGTATTGATTGCGTCAGGGTCATGCGAAGTCCATCCAGTTCGAGTGAAGTGCAAGCAAGGGCAGAGTCCATACGCATAAACAAGGCGCTACCCGCCCGAGATGCAGATTCGGGGTGTCGTTGTTCGCTTGCAGGCTAGTGATAAAGCGGGCGTGCACCATTAACAAGCGCGCACAGCAGACTGGCTGCTTTAGCAGAGAGGGTCAGTGCAACCTATGGTGGCGTAGCGCCGGGAAAGCAGGTCATCGGTAGTCCGAGAGAAAGTTCAGGGAGCAGTACTCTAGCACAGCCCGTTAGGGCTGGACTATTCAAAATGCTGGTCAAAGTGCTGAACTATTAGCATCGTTAGCTTTGGCAAAAACGTTTTTGATAGGTTCTATTTGAGCCTTGAATATGGGCCCTGACTGTTCCATCAGGCTTTGGAGCTCCTGAGCTTACGGCTTGCTGCGAACGCCATTGCCATGATGATCGCTCCCAGCGAATACAACACAATGAACGGATCCAGCAGATAATCCCAGTAATTGTCGGAGACCTTCAAGCCCAGCAGAAAACCGATTGTCGCGAGCAAAAACATCGCCAGGCCAAGGCTGCTACGTAACCAGACCAGCATCAGCGTCAGCAGCCCGACAAAGATGATCAGATACCGCGCGTTGTAACCCCAGCGATAGGTGTCAATCATGCCTATGCCCAACGCAGCAGGGTACAACACCAGCCCCAGCACGCCGAAACAGAGCCACAGAGGCCATTTTTGCGCGACGCTCATGGGCGGCATATAGCCGAGCTTGATCGCTGCGGCAGCTGCCATCCATACCAACGAGGTAAACGCCAGATCATCGGTCAAACCACGCAGCATCCCAGCCAGGGTCAGCCCGGTGGAAAGGGGAATAAGGGCGATCAGGGTCAACGCCAGCAGAGTAGCCAGTCGGTACCCGACCGACAGCCTGCCAAGGGGAAGGAGGAGAAAAATAACCAGCGCAAAGGTGAGCACAGCCTGCCAGCTCGCAATAATCATTTCTGTGCCTCCACCCAAGCCCGGTTGAACGAAACGTGCTTGATAAAACTGTTATTCCAAGAATACACCAGGTGATAGCGGCCATCATCCGAACGGATCATGTAAGGGTACTCGTAATCAAAGTTGCAGAGTCCACGACGACAGACACGTTCTTCCATCACTTGCAGGTACTCGTCGAGCAGCAGCTGACGCTTTGGCCCACTGGCGTTCAGGAACTGCTGGCGCATCAGCGGGGCGTACTCCTTGAACGGGATTGGATCGCCTTCCGCATCGGTGGATTCATCCACAGTACCTATCAGCGACCAGGTACTCAGACTGAAGGTGGATTCATCCAGAGTCAGACGAAAGCGCCCGTCGGCCAGATTGTTCTGGGCGACAAGCAGAGTATTGCGGTGCGAGCGCACAGCCGACAGAGAGGAGTTCGGGTTCCAGGGGTCCACCGGCAACTCTTCGCTCCAGGTCTGCCCTGCATCAGCAGTCATCGTCGCCAGCACATGCCCTTCCTCGACACCGGCATAGCGCAGCAGCGCTATCGCCCGGCGCTTGTCCAGCGTGACTACCGTCGGCTGCAGGGAGTTTGTACCGTCCGCCATGCGGAACTTGTCGACCACGCGACCATCAGCGTCCATGTACAGATATTCGGGAAACTTGCCGAGGAACTCGTGATAAACCGGCAATCCTATGGAACCGTCTTGATGAAATACCGGAGCACTGCGCACCAGGGTACTGATATTGATGAATGGCGAGGTTATCAACTGGCGCGGTTTGGACCAGGTAGTGCCCAAGTCGTCAGAGACCATCACATTAATCGCGCTGCCAGCCCAACCGCCCAGTGATACTGAAACATAGAACAACCAAAGCCGGTCATCAGGGGCCAGCGCGATAACAGGATTACCCAGTTTGCGGATTGGCTTGCCAACCGCCTGCCGGGTCATGTCACGTGTGGCCAGCACTTCTTCATCTCCCCATTCACCGGTAGATGAATCAAAGCGTGCTCCACGTATTTCCACGTCAGCTGCGCCCTCTCTCGAGCCAGCAAACCAGACACTCATCAGGTTGCCGCCGGGTAAAGCCGTGATCGAAGAAGAATGTACGAACTCATCCAGGTCGCTGGACACAAAGCGCCGCGACATTTCCGGCTCGGCGCTGATCTCGGCACTGTCATCCCAGGCTGTTTCAGTCGCGAACCCAGACATCTCATAGGCCGGATACATCCACCATGCCAAGCCGTGAACGCCGATAACCAACGCTGCAGCCCACCACCTGACACGCAACAACCATGACCGCGAAAACATCTGAATCCTCGTATCTAGCTTGAAATTATTAGTCGATCTATCAGCAACGGCTGCCTGCCTGGCCTCATAGCCTGGGCGCAATTCACCCAACAGCTAAGCCGCCGTCAACTTCATCCAGTAAATGGCTCTCGCCTGATGGTCGATCAGCCAACGACCACGCGCTTGGTAAAACTCGGCATGGGTACTGGCAGAGCGTGAACTATGCTTCGCGCCGGCACTCAAATTGACAGTCCGGCGCCCCGCGCGCTGGGATAATACCACCCAGCCTCTATTACATCCATGCGCTGAATGTCACCGCTCAGTCACCCGCAACAGAGTTGGCATGCTAGAGTTGGGGCGACTTTTACCAGTTGGAAGCGATCAATGTTAATCAAGCTGTTGCGCCAGGGTTCACCCCACCGTTACCTGACTACCGCAGGCGTGGCCATGTTACTGCTGGCCGCCTGTGCCGATACGCCGATCAGGGCCCACGCCGACACGGCTATTGCCGCGCCTTTGAACGAACAGCACGAGGACATGACCTTCCAGCAATGGCGCGATCAGTTCCGGGAAGAGGCATTGGCTGCCGGCATTGAGCCACAGCTATTCGATCAAGCCTTCTCCGGCATAACGCCGGACCCGGCTATATTACGTGCCGATCGCAGCCAGCCAGAGTTTACTCGGCCGGTATGGGAATACCTTGAAGGCGCGATGTCTTCCACCCGGCTGTCCAGCGGCCGTCGATTACTTGAAGAACATGCGCAAATGCTGGCCGCCATCGAGCAGCGTTATGGCGTCGACCGCAATATTCTTGTGTCCATCTGGGGACTGGAAAGTAATTTCGGCGCCAATATGGGCAATAATCTGGTCATCCGGGCGCTGGCGACGCTGGCCCATGAGGGGCGTCGACCGGATTTCGCCCATGAACAGCTGCTGGCCGCGCTGGAAATTTTGCAACGTGGCGACATCACTCCCGACGATATGCTTGGATCCTGGGCCGGGGCGATGGGGCAAACGCAGTTCATCCCCACCACCTACAATGTCCATGCAGTGGATTTTGACGGCAACGGCAAGCGCGACATCTGGCACTCTTCAGCTGATGCCCTGGCATCAGCGGCGAATTATCTTCAGGCATCCAACTGGCAGACAGGCCAGCTGTGGGGGATGGAAGTCAAGCTGCCGGACGGCTTCGATTATGCCTTGGCTGATATGTCTATCCGCAAACCCATTAGCGAGTGGAACAATCTGGGCATCACTACAGCCCGCGGCACCGCATTGAACCTCGAGCATCCAGAACAGACCGGCTCATTGCTGTTACCCGCCGGCCACCGTGGTCCGGCCTTTATTGTCATGGATAATTTCCGCAGCATCTTGCGCTACAACAACTCCACCAGTTACGCGCTGGCGATTGGCTTGATGTCGCAGCGCCTGCACGGCGGCGGTCAAATCAGTGCCGGTTGGCCTACGGGCGACAAGCCTCTGTCCCGCAGCGAACGTCTGGAGCTGCAGGAACGCCTGGAGGCCGGCGGGTTCGAGCCTGGCGGGATCGATGGCATTATCGGCGCGAACACGCGCAAAGCCATTCGCCGGCTACAGCTAAGCCTGGGAACTCCAGCGGATGGCTACCCGGACCATGAATTACTCAACGCCCTGCGCCAATGGTCTGAGTGATTGACCAGATCAGTACCCGTGATAGGTGAGACCCGCAAGCCTATCTGCCGATAGCTTGCCGGGTAAACTCTAGCTACAACCAAGGCTGGACCGACGCGGGTTCCTTTTCAGTCGTCTATGGTAAACTGTTGAGCACTCGAGCCGCCCTGCTTGCCAGGCATCCAGCTCGGACGTTAACAGGAGCACAGACTTAGATGAGTGACCAGCCCTTGAAACCGGTTGCCAGCGGGGAAAAATTTCGCAATGCGCAAGGCATTGCTGCGATCAAGGATGGTCAGAAAAGACGCGCCAACGTAGAACCCGTTACCTTCGAACCCAAACCGAAATGGTTGCGCGCGCGCGTCCCCAGCGGCGAACGCTTCGAGGCGGTCAAAAAGAACGTTGCCTCACATAACCTGAGCACCGTCTGCCAGGAATCCCACTGCCCGAATATGGGCGAATGCTGGGCTAATGGCACCGCTACGATCATGCTGATGGGTTCGGTCTGCACCCGCGCCTGTCGCTTCTGCGCGGTGGACACTGGCAATCCGAATGGCTGGCTGGACAAGGACGAGCCGGAAAACACTGCCAAATCGGTCGAGTTGATGGGCTTGCGCTATATCGTTCTCACCTCGGTTGACCGCGATGACCTGCCCGATGGTGGTGCTGCACACTATGCCGCCTCGGTTCGCGCGATCAAAACTCGTACGCCCGCCGTCGTGGTCGAAGCCTTGACCCCGGATTTCGACGGTGTGCAGTCAGCCATCGAGCAGGTGGTGGACTCCGGTCTTGAAGTGTTTGCGCAGAATGTCGAAACGGTGCGGCGCCTTACGCATGAAGTGCGCGATCCACGCGCGGGTTACGAAAAAACCCTCAAAGTGCTGGCACATGCCAAGCAACACCGCCCGGACGTCCTCACCAAAACCAGTTTGATGCTGGGTCTGGGTGAAACCGATGAAGAGATTCTTCAAACTTTTGATGACTTGCGAGCCATTGGCGTCGACATTGTGACCTTGGGACAATACCTGCAGCCAACCAAAAACCACCTGACCGTGAAGCGCTGGGTGACGCCTGAGGAATTCAATCGTTACCGCGACATTGGCCTGGCCAAAGGCTTCATGGAGGTTCCTTCCGGGCCGCTGGTGCGTTCCAGCTACCGGGCCGATCGGGTTTTCGAGAAGAACAACCTCGGGTTAGCCGCGCCAGCGGCTGTGCCAGGCCATGTGCCGAATGAGAACCTGATCCCTACCCGCTCGGTCAGTTGAAACCTCTGATTGCTATCAAGCGCTGGGATAACCCAGCGCCTGACGCAAGGCGATTTCCAGCCGCGCCTCTACCTCTGTTATAGGCACATCAGCCATAACATGCTCGCGCAGCTGGGTCATTTGCAGCCCGGCGTACCCACAGGGGTTGATACGCTGGAACGGTTGCATGTCCATGTCAACATTCAACGCCAAGCCGTGAAAGGAACAGCCCCGACGAATCCGCAGACCTAGAGAGGCAATCTTGGCCGCGCCGACGTAAACGCCGGGGGCATCAGGGCGCGGCGCGGCGGCAACTTCATACTCAGCCAGCACGCTCACCAAAGCGCGCTCCATGGCACTGACCAGATCCCGTACGCCGATATTCAGCCGGCGTATATCCAGCATCAAATAGGCTACAAGCTGTCCAGGACCATGATAGGTCACCTGCCCACCGCGCTCGGCCTGAACAATTGGAATATCGCCCGCGGCCAGCACATGCTCAGCTTTACCCGCCTGCCCCTGGGTAAACACTGGAGGATGCTGCAGTAGCCATATCTCGTCTGCACTGCTGGCATCCCGCTCCGCGGTCAGCCTACGCATGGCCTCCAGCGTGGGCAGGTAATCTACCTGTCCCAACTTGCGCACTACCAGTGGCGGCAGCATCACAGGACCATGTGTACCTTGCCGGTAGCCTTAAGGTCCGCATGCAGAGCCTGAAGCTGATCCGGTCCGGTGGCGGTGATCTGCAAGCGGACCGAGAGGAAACGCCCGTTTTTGCTGTCGAGCACTTCAACCACCCGGGTGTCGGAACCCGGCGAATGGCGTTCGGCGATACGCACCACCATGTCTGCAAAGCCCTCCCCCGCCTCGCCGATCACCTTGATCGGATACAGACAGGGAAACTCGATACGCGGCGCATCGGCAGGCCCATTGATTGGCAAGTCACTCATACGGCTGCCTCGGTTATCAGTTGAAAAGACCGTAAAAAAACAGGCGGATGCTGTCCCACAGGCGTCCGAAGATACCCGCTTCTTCAACCCCGGCCAATGCCACCAGAGGCGCAGTGTGCATGACCTCATCACCCAGTTTGACCTCCACCTCACCCAACACATCGCCAGCGACAATAGGTGCTTTGATCGGGGAGTTGACGGTAATACCGGCGACCAGCTTTTCTACCTGCCCTTTGGGTAGGGTTAAGGTCAAACCGTCTGCCAGACCCAGTTGCACCTGATCGTCGACACCTGCCCAGACTTTCTCGGTGGACAGTACCTGACCCGGCTCGTAGAAGGATTTGGTTTCAAAGAAACGGAAACCCCAGGTCAACATTTTCTGTGTTTCCGCAGCGCGCGCCTGCTCGCTGTCAGTACCCATGACCACTGCAATCAAGCGCATGCCGTCACGCTCCGCGGAGGACACCAGGCAATAGCCGGCTTCTTCGGTGTGACCGGTCTTGAGACCGTCCACGGTGCTGTCACGCCAGAGCATCAGATTGCGGTTGGGCTGACGAATGCCGTTCCAGAAAAACTCTTTTTCCTTGTAGATACTGTAGTGCACCGGATCGTCACGAATGATCGCTTTGGCCATGGTGGCCATATCCCGTGCGCTGGACAGGTGGCCTTCGGCGGGCCAGCCAGTAGAGTTTTCGAAATGAGTTGTAGTCATGCCCAGTCGCTGCGCGTGGCTATTCATCAAATCGGCAAAGGCCTCTTCGCTACCGGCAATGTGCTCGGCCATGGCAATACTGGCGTCGTTACCCGACTGAATGATGATGCCGCGCAACAGGTCTATCACCTTCACCTGATTGCCGACCTCGATAAACATTTTCGAGCCGCCTTTGCGCCAGGCTTTTTCGCTGACCAGCACCAGATCCTCTTCCTTGATCTGACCACGGAGGATTTCCAGACTGGCAATGTAGCTGGTCATCATTTTGGTCAAGCTGGCTGGTGGCAGTGCCTCATCGGCATTGTGCTCCATCAGCACTTCACCGCTGTTGGCGTCCAGCAGAATGTAACTGGACGCAGCCAATTGCGGTGCGCTCGGCACAATAGGTGCTGAAGCCGGAACAGTAGGCGTCGGTGTTGGCGTGGGCGTTGGGGTCTGTGCGTGTGCTACCGCAGCCATGACGACTGATCCAGACACCAGCAGATTGAGCATTAATTTTTTAAACATGTGACTCACTGTAGACAATATGAAGGTTGGTTGAGTATTCAGTTGCTGCGAACCAAGGTGGCATCTGCCACATTGGCCAGTCGTAATTGTTCAATAAGGCGTCTTGCTTCATTTTCACTGACCACCGGCCCAACCCGGACCCGATGCAGGGTGCCGCTACTGTGCTGGACGGGAGTAACGGTTACCCCCGCATCAAGCGTCGACAGCAGCCTCTGACGCAGTTGTTGCGCGGCCAGATCACTCGCGAATGCGCCGACCTGCAGATAATACTCGCCCCTGTCAGTCGCCCCCGTGGTCAAAGCTGGAGCCACCTCAGCGGGCGGCGTCGAGACTACGACACTCGGCGCCTCCGAGCGAGACCGTGCGCTGACCAGGTAACTGGGATCATTCTGCTGCTGCCAGGCCACCGGATCGATACCCTCTACCAGCACCCGGGCCACCCCGCGTTCGGCATAGCCTAGTTTTTTCGCCGCCGCGTAGGACAAATCGATAATGCGTGTGGAGTAGAACGGCCCTCGGTCATTGACTCGTACTATCACCTTGCGCTGGTTGTCCAGATTGGTCACCTGCACATAAGTAGGCAAGGGCAAGGTCTTGTGCGCAGCGGTCATACCATAGAGATCGTATTCTTCGCCATTGGCCGTCGCCTGCCCGTGGAACTTGGTTCCGTACCAGGATGCTTCGCCCTGCTCCCGGTAGTTTCGACCATCCTGCATCGGGCTATAGCTTTTACCCAGCACCCGGTAGGGCGAGGCCTTGTAAGGGCCCGTATGCGGTGTGGGCACTGCGTCCGGGATGGTGGAAACATCCATTTGATAATTAGGTGCACCATCTACCGAGGGCCTTGCCGATCCGCCACCGGAAGGACTGCTCGAAGTGGAGGAACATGCGCCCAACAGCGCCAGGACCGGGACTAACAGCAGCGGAGCAACATTGACCAGCCTAACTTTCATTAATCTCATTACTCTCATTTTGCCGAGCCTCACGAATCAGGTCAGCCAACTGATGAACAACCATGGCGTACATTACGCTGTGATTGTAGCGGGTAATGGCGTACAGATTATTCAGTCCCAGCCAGTATTGCATGCTGCCGCCAGCATCGAATTCGAATGCCATAACATCTTCGGCGTCGCTCAATGCCTTCTGTGGAGACCAGCCGAGTTTTTTCAACTCCCCGACCTTGAGCCGGGCATTAAGACCCTGTTCCATTTGCAGAGTCAGGCCTTCGCCAACTTTCTCGCCGTGAACCTTGGCGGGCACCGCCACGCCGGCCCCATGCTGCCAGCCATGCTCACGAAAATAGTTCGCTACGCTGCCAATCGCGTCCACCGGATTATTCCAGATATCGACCTTGCCATCATCATCAAAATCCACCGCAAAAGCTTGATAGCTGCTCGGAATAAACTGTGGAAAGCCCATGGCGCCAGCGTAGGACCCGGTCAGCTCAAGCGGGTTCATCTGCTGCTCCCGGGTCAGTACCAGAAACGACTTGAGCTGGCGACGGAAGAAATCGGCTCTGGGTGGATAATCGAAACCCAAGGTAGTTAACGCATCTATGACCCGGTGACTGCCCTTGTTGCCGCCGTAGAAAGTTTCCACGCCGATAATCGCGACTATCACTTCAGCTTCGACGCCATATTCTTCTTCCGCTCGCTGCAATGCGTCGGCATAAGTGTTGGCGAAAGTCACACCTCGCTCAATGCGCTGATCGGTAATGAATATCGCGCGGTATTCGTGCCAGGGTCTGACGCGCTCCGCGGGCGTTGAAATCGCCTTGAGGATGGCTTCTTTGCGCTCGGCATCGGCGAGCAGCGTTTCTACGTAATCGGGAGAAAAGCCATATTCGGCCTGCATTTCCTCGATAAACGGACGCACCGCAGGATGTTCCAATGTGTAATCTGCCGCAGAGACAACCGGCGCGAAACCAATGAAAGCGGCCAGCGAAATGACCGGGGTAACGCGGCAGAAAAAATCAGACAGCATTATGTATCCTGTTTTTTATCGATTGAGTAATGGCTGTGGCGATTCTGACCCATTAGCGCTGAACCATCCACTTGCGATGGGTATGAATCGACATGAGGATGCCGAAACCGGCAAGCAGCGTTACCAATGAGGTTCCACCGTAACTGATCAGCGGCAATGGCACTCCCACAACCGGCAGTATCCCGCTGACCATGCCGATATTCACCATCACGTAGATAAAGAAGGTGAGCGTTATGCTACCTGCCAACAATTTGCTGAAGGTGTCCTGAGCCTGCAGGGTAATATAAAAGCCGCGCGCGATTATCAACAGATACACCATCAACAGCAGACAAACGCCCACCAGGCCAAACTCCTCGGCCAGCACCGCAATAATGAAGTCGGTATGCCCTTCCGGGAGGAAATCCAGATGGGACTGCGTGCCCTGTAACCAACCCTTGCCAAACACGCCTCCAGAGCCGATCGCCGCTTTGGACTGAATTATGTTCCAGCCGGCTCCCAACGGGTCACTTTCAGGGTTGAGGAAGGTCAGCACCCGACGCTTCTGATACTCATGCATGACGAAAAACCACATGGCCGTGGCCAGTGGTGCTAGCAGCAAAAGCGCACCGATGATGTAGCGCCAGCGCAGACCGGCCATCAGCAGTGCGAAGAGCCCGGCGATCGCCACCAGCAGCGAAGTGCCCAGGTCGGGCTGCTTCAGAATCAGCACAACGGGCACCAGAATGATCGTCAGCGTAATGCAGATCGATTTCAGCGTCGGCGGCAGAGCATGGCGCGCAAGATACCAGGCCACCACCATCGGCATAACCAGTTTGACCAGCTCGGACGGCTGAAAGCGCATGACACCGGGAATGCTCAACCAACGTTGGGCGCCCTTCGCTTGCACCCCGACGAGCTCCACCGCGACCAGTAACAACACGCAGAGGATGTAAGCCGCCGGCACCCAGCGCTCCATAAACCGCGGTTGGAACTGGGCTATGACCAACATCACCGCAAGCCCCACACAATAGGCTGCGGCTTGCCGGTAGAGCAGCGCTGCATTCATGCCGCTGGCGGAATACAATACAAAGCCCGCCACCGTCGCCAGCACCAGAATCAACAACAACAGCCAGGGGTCAACATGAATGCGTTGCCAGATCGGCTCGCGGCGACCCAGTGCCGGACGGCTTCCCAGCCGAGCTCCGGTGACCGCCGCAATCAAACTTTTCATGGTGGCGCCTCGACGGTGAATACTTCGGGTTCCGGGTCAGGCAGCAGCCAGGCATCGAACAGAGCTCTAGCCACGGGCGCAGCGACGCGGCCACCGGACTCGCCATTCTCGACCATCACCGCCACCGCGATACGCGGTGACTCGACAGGGGCAAATCCGACAAACAACGCATGGTCTCGATGCCGCTCACGCAACGCCGCTGAATCATATTTTTCCCCCTGGGCAATCGCTACCACTTGAGCGGTACCGGTTTTACCGGCCATGCGATAGGGCGCGTTAAGTGCCGCCGCGCGTGAGGTGCCGCGCGCGCCATGCATCACGTCTTCCAGCGCGGCCTTGATGAAATCCCAGTCCTCATCATTTTTCAGCTCGATGTCCGCAGGGGTATCCACCTCTTCCGGCGGCGTGCCTTCGGCGTGCATCAGCAACCGCGGACGCTCCCAGACTCCGCGGTTGGCTACCAGAGCGATCGACTGCGCCAGTTGTAGCGGCGTGGTCAGCATATAACCCTGGCCGATCCCGGTAATCAGCGTTTCACCGGGGTACCACGGCTGGCGCCGGGCCTTGCGTTTCCATTCGCGCGATGGCATCAGGCCGGCTGATTCCTCGAACATATCCAGTGACACGCGCGTACCCAAGCCGAACTGGCTCATGAAATCGTGCATGCGATCAATGCCCAGCTTGTGGGCCAGATCGTAAAAATAGGTATCGTTGGAACGCGCAATCGCCAGGCGCATATCCACCCAACCATCGCCCTGCCGGTTCCAGTTACGATAGCGATGGCTGTTATTGGGTAATTGGTAGAAACCCGGATCGTAGACTCTGCTGGCCCGGGTAGTGACATCGCTGTCCAGGCCTGCCAGTGCAACCATTGGCTTGATGGTCGACCCTGGCGGGTACAAGCCACGCAGTACGCGATTGAACAGCGGTTGGTCGAGAGAGTCACGCAGGGCGCCGTAGTCGGTATGGCTGATACCGGTAACGAACAGGTTGGGGTCGAACCCCGGTTGGCTGACAAAGGCCAGAACGCCACCGGTTTCGGGCTCGATGGCAATGATGGCGCCGCGGCGATTACCCAATGCTTCCTCGGCCACCGCCTGCAGACGGCTGTCCAGATGCAGCGTCAGGTCCTTGCCTGACAATGGATCAACCCGCTTGAGCACGCGCAATACCCGGCCACGGGCATTTGTTTCAACTTCTTCGTAGCCGACAGTGCCGTGCAATAGGTCTTCGTAGTAGCGCTCGATACCGGTCTTGCCAATATAGTGCGTGCCCGCATAGGACACCTGATCGATGCGGTCCATCTCCTGTTCGTTGATCCGGCCAACATAGCCGACTGCGTGAGCAAAATGTTCGCCCAGCGGATAATGCCTGACGAAACTCGCCTGTACTTCCACACCCGGCAGCCGGAACTGGTTGATCGCCACTTGAGCTATCTGCTCTTCGGTAAGATTGAACATCACCGGCACTGCTTCGAAGGGCCGTCGCGCCTGCGCCAACCGGCGCTGTGCGAGCTCGACGTCTTCAACAGAAAGGCCCAGCACCGAGCGCAACAGCTTGAAATGCTGTTCTACGTCCGGTACTCGCTCGCGGGTAATGCTCAGGCTGAAGCTAGGTCGATTCTCCGCCAGCACCACGCCATTGCGATCATAAATGCGTCCGCGGCCAGGCGGCACCGGTTGCACATGCACCCGGTTATTTTCGGACAGCGTTGTATGGTGCTCGTATTGAGTCACCTGCAGGTAATACAGGCGTGCCACCAGAATCGCCGCCAGACCTAGTACCACCACCGCCGCAAGCACTACGCGGCTCTGCACTATCCGAGCATCGGAGGAATGATCTTTAAGATGGATCGGTCTGGCCATGGATCACTTGTGGTAAGGATGACGGTTGAGGATGGTCCAGGCTCTATACAGCTGTTCAGCCAGCAGTATCCTTACCAACGGATGAGGTAGCGTAAGCGCAGAAAGTGACCAGCGTTGATCACTGCGGGCACTGACTTCAGCAGCCAGCCCCTCCGGCCCACCTACCATCAGATTGACGTTGCGCGCTTCAAGCCGCCAGGTCTCTAACTGCCCGGCAAGCTCTTCGGTCGACCAGTTACGCCCATTGACCTCCAGCGTAACGATTCGTTCACCGGGCTGAGTGGCCGCCAGCATCAGTTCGCCTTCCTTGCGCATCAACCTGGCCACGTCGGCATTTTTGCCGCGTGTGGTCAACGGAATATCCACAAGGTCGACTGGCAGGTCAGACGGCATGCGCTTGGCATACTCCTGGTAGCCCTGCTCTACCCAGCCGGGCATACGTGACGCCACGCTGATCAAGCGTATCCGCACAGCAATTACTCGTTGGGGATTTGCTGCTGGGCGCGCCGCGACTCGGCGCTCTGCCATAAGCGCTCGAGGTCATAGAACTGTCGGGTGGCCGGCTGCATGACATGCACGACAATATCGCCCAGGTCGACCAGCACCCACTCACCGGAATCCTTGCCTTCCACACCCAGAGGCTGACAGCCTGCCGCCTTCGCCTTCTCGACCACGTTGTCGCTCAGCGAGCTGACATGCCGTGAGGAAGTGCCACTGGCTATCACCATGTAATCGGTGACGCTCGTCAGCTCATGCACGTCGATACACAAGACGTCTTTGGCTTTCAATTCTTCCAGTGCGCCTTCCACCAGTTTGATCAATTCATCAATCTGCATAATCGGATTCAGATCCTTCGGTATCAGGGCCGGTACAGCCCATTGGTTTCAATATAGTCAAGTACGGCATCAGGCAACAGAAAGCGCGGTGACTGCCCACCGGCGAGTAACGCCCTGATATGCGTCGCGGAGATGGCCAAGGGCGTCTGCGACAAACACAGGATCTGTCCGTGCTGGGCATTTGCCTGGCGCGGATCATTGATACTGCGTGCAGCAAGCAAATCCTTGAGCACCTCGGGTAAATCCTGGTCCTGCTCCGGCCGTTGCAACACGACCAGGCTGGCCAACTGCAACAGCTCTTCCCAGCGATGCCATGCCGGCAAGCCGCAAAAGGCATCCCAGCCGAGAATCATGAACAGGGTAACAGTATTGCCCAGCTCACCGCGCAATGATTCAAGGGTTTCCACCGTGTAGGAAGGTTTGTTGCGCTGCAACTCACGATCATCCACTACCAGCCCACCATGCGGGTCGCTATGCTCGCCCACGGCCAGGCGCACCATGGCCAGACGTTGCTGTGCGGTAGCGCCGGGCTGATCTCGATGCGGTGGGCGCGCGCTGGGGATCAGCCGCACTTCATCCAGATCCAGACAGTCGCGCACTTCCAGCGCACCGCGAAGATGCCCGTAATGTACCGGGTCAAAAGTGCCGCCCAGTAAACCGATACGACGAGTCATCGCAGCATCACTGGCGGATATGCCCGTCGCCAAAGACAACATATTTCTCGCTGGTCAAACCTTCCAACCCAACCGGACCACGCGCGTGAATCTTGTCAGTGGAAATGCCGATCTCCGCCCCTAGCCCATATTCAAAACCGTCAGCGAAGCGCGTGGAGGCATTGATCATCACCGAACTGGAGTCCACCTCAGCCAAAAAACGCCTGGCACGACTGAAATCCTCGGACACCATGGCATCGGTGTGCTGCGAGCTGTAGGTATTGATGTGCGCAATAGCAGCGTCCATATCACTGACCACCCGAATGGACAGAATCGGCGCCAGGTATTCTGTGCTCCAGTCTTCTTCGGTCGCAGGGATAGCCTGGGGCACAATGGCACGGGTCGCCGGGCAGCCGCGCAACTCTACGTCCTTGCTTGCATACAAATCAGCCATGCGCGGCAGGAACTGCTCGGCAACTGCCTGATGCACCAGCAAGGTTTCCATGGCATTGCACACCCCGTAGCGATGGGTCTTGGCGTTCAATGCAATCGCCTCGGCCTTGTCGAGATCGGCACGATCATCGACATACACGTGGCAGATGCCATCCAGGTGCTTGATTACCGGGACTTTCGCATCGCGGCTAATACGCTCGATCAAGCCCTTGCCGCCCCGCGGCACAATCACGTCGACAAACTCGGGCATGGTGATGAGTTCACCCACCGCCTGGCGGTCTGTGGTTTCCACCACCTGCACCACGTTGGCGGGCAAGCCGGCTTGAGCCAAGCCCTGGGCAATACACAAGGCAATCGCACGATTGGAATGAATCGATTCCGAGCCGCCGCGCAAGATGCAGGCGTTACCCGACTTCAGGCACAGGCTGGCAGCCTCGACGGTCACGTTGGGCCGAGACTCGTAAATGATGCCGATCACGCCCAGCGGCACGCGCATTTTGCCGACCTGGATACCCGATGGCAGAAACTTCATGTCGCGGATCACACCGACCGGATCGTCCAGCCCCGCCACCTGACGCAGGCCTTCAACCATCGCTTCGAGCCGCGCGGGGGTGAGTGCCAGCCGGTCAAGCATCGCCGCGTCGAGGCCGTTCTCGCGGCCAGCATGCAAATCGGCTTGATTGGCTTCGATCAGCTCGCCATGAGCTGCGTCAATAGCGGAAGCCATGGCTAGTAATGCCTGGTTCTTGACCGCTGTAGTGGCGCGCGCAATGACTCGCGAGGCCTGGCGCGCTTCGCGCCCGAGCTGGTGCATATAGTCTGTAACCTGGTCCGCACGCATGCCTTCACCTATTGCCAGTCACGAAATCAAAAGGCGATTATAACTGTCCCTCTCGGTAGTGGACAGGGCGGACCTGCTATGATCGAGAATATACCGCTGAATTATCAATCAGATCTCCGGTGCACCACCCGAAAACCCCATTACCAAGGGTTTATCACTCTCAAATCAGCAATAGCAGCCCGCTTGGTCGAAGCCAGCCGGCACAGGAACCGACACTGACGATGGGCGATCTTTTCACCACCGACCTGCTGAATTGGTTAGGCGACCACCGCCAATGGCTGGGCTGGTGTCTGTTCTTGATTGCCATGCTTGAGTCGTTGGCCATTGCCGGCCTGCTGGTGCCAGGCGTGGTGCTGCTGGTGGCCGTCACGGCGATGGCAGGCGCCTGGGGTATGCCACTGCTCAGCGCCATGGGTTGGGCCTTTGCCGGCGCCGTGGTTGGCGACCTGTTGAGCTTCACCCTGGGCCGGCTATTTCATCAGGACATACGCCGGCTGAGCCTGTTTCAACGGCACCCGCAATGGATAGCCCGTGGCGAAGCATTCTTCCGGCGTTATGGGGTACTGAGCATCATACTGGGCCGTTTTGTCGGTCCCATACGGCCGATCATTCCAATGATCGCCGGCATGCTGGACATGCCCATTGGCCGCTTTGTACTGGTCAATCTCGCCTCTGCCTTGGCCTGGGCGCCGATTTATGTCATTCCAGGCTACCTGGCTGGGCATGCCACGCGCTGGCAGGTACCCGCGTATTTCTGGCACCAGGCGTTCGGCCTGCTGGCGGCCGTAGCCGGTATTGCTGCACTGGTATTCTTTTGCATCTGGAAGCAGGAGCGCTGGAGCAGCCTGGCAGCCACAGGCGCCTGCGTGGTGGGCTTGATCGCGTTGTCTTTCGCCAGCCCTTGGCTCGGCGTATTGGACAGCACTCTCGCGACCTGGACAGAGCACCTGACCCACCAGCCGTACCCGATCCTGAGACTGCTTGGCCCACTGGCGAATAGCGGCTTCACCTGGCTGCTCGGGCTGCTGCTTCTGCCAGGACTGGCTTTGTGTGGCGGCAAAAGACACTGCCTATTGCTTGGCCTGGCCGCTCTGTTCAATCTGGCCGCTGACATTGCGCTGCAATTGCCGGGCGAATACCTGAGCATGTCTACCAGCCTGACGATGCTGATCTGCCTGCTGATATCCTGCAGCCGCGCGTTCAGCTTATGGGTGCGAATGCTCTGGATTGCGGCGGCGCTGCCGGCGATTCTTGCCATCACTGCCGGCTTGCTGGGTAATCAGACCGCCGCGCTGTTCCACCTGCTCGCCAGCGGATTAACCATTGCCATGGCCTGCCTGTTCAGCCTGTGGCTAATGGAGCGCGCCGGGCCGTTGCGTTCGATCCCGCCCAGAATGATTGGCATTCTGATACTGTTGCCGCTGCTGGCCGCACTGCTGAGTTTGTCAGGCCTGCATCAGTTCCAGCCACTCACTGATCTGATGTAGCCGTGCGCTGGGCGATTCAATCGCCAACAGCACTGATTTCTGGTCCAGCGAAAATGGCAACAGAAACGCCAGCTCATAACTGAGCTGTTGCTGACTATCCGCCAGTGGCGGCAGGCCCAGGCCTTCGGCTATGGGATGATCCAGCAGCGCGGCGTGCAAGGCTTGCAGATCCTCATGCTCGGCATTGAGGACCTGATCAGGTTGTTCCTCAAGCCAAGCCACGTTGGCGTTTACCAGACCATCTGGCGCCACTTCAACATCGCTGACCCGCCCTCGTCGCCGCCCCTCAACGCGAATGCCGAGCAGGCCGTTATCACGCTGCTGCCAATCCACTATGGCCGCCTCGCAGCCGATCGCGGCAAAACGCAGGTCGCCCTGGCCTGACTCCGGCCCGGACTCCAGCGGCATGATCAAAAACGCTTCGCCCTGCTTGAAGCAGCGGCTGACCATATCCAGATAACGGGCCTCGAATATCTGCAAATCCATTATGCAGCCCGGCAGCAATATGCTTTTCAACGGAAAAAGGGCACGTCTGTCGGTCATGCTTACCTCAGTGGACTATTGATCAAAGTATTGGCTAATCAAGGTATCGGCCAACTAGCGCCGCCGGCGCTGCGGACGCAGCATTCAGCATACCTATTTAAGGGCCAGACGATTGACCCTGCCTCACGCCCTTGCAAACATGGCAAAAGAACAGGACTTATGTCTATATTTCTATGATCATTCATTGTGAGTGATCGTTTCATTGGCCTAGGGCCACAACAATAACAGAGCCATGGAGAACGCCATGACAGCAGCAGTACCCGCATCCGAACTTAAATCCTTTATAGGCAAAGACATGGGCCATTCCGAGTGGATGACCATCGATCAGGAGCGCGTCAACCAGTTTGCAGAATGTACTGGCGACCACCAGTTCATCCATCTTGATGAAGAAAAGGCCAAGCAGACCCCGTTCGGCGGCACCATCGCCCATGGTTTTCTGTCGCTGTCCTTGCTGCCGGTTCTGTCGGCTGGCTTGCTGATCCGCCCAGAGGGCCTGAAGATGGCCGTCAACTACGGCATGGATAGCCTGCGTTTTATCCAACCCGTGCGCGTTGGCTCGCGCGTGCGCCTGCACGTGAGCGTGGTGGACGTGACGGAGAAAAATCCTGGGCAATGGCTGGTCAAAGCCAAATCCACGCTGGAAATTGAAGGCACGGAAAAGCCCGCTTTTATCGCTGAAGGGCTGACTCTGTACTTTGTTTGAAGATGAAGCTTGAGCACAAACCGGGCGGAGCCTAATCCGCCCGTTTTTCTCACTCTTCGCCCCAGCGCGCCAGCAGCTCCTGGGGTATATCCAACTGATTCAAAATCCGCGCGACAACAAAATCTATCAGATCTTCTACTGAGGCTGGCTGGTGATAAAATCCCGGACTGGCCGGCAAAATGACAGCGCCCATCTGACTCAGTTTCAGCATATTTTCCAGATGAACAGTCGAGTAAGGCGCCTCGCGCGGCACCAGAATCAATTTGCGCCGTTCTTTTAGCGCAACATCTGCAGCACGCTCGATCAGATTGTTACTCGCACCAGTGGCGATCGCCGAGAGACTGCCGGTCGAACACGGGCACACCACCATCGCACTTGGCGCACCGGAGCCAGAAGCGACCGGGGCCATCCAGTCCTGCTTGCCAAATACGCGAATCTGTCCCGGGCGCGCGCCATAACGTTCCGTCAGGAAGATCTCCAGTGCCTGGGGTTTGGGGGGCAGCGTCAGCTTGGTTTCCGTGGCCACTACCAGCTGAGCCGCTTGCGAGATCATAAAAAACACCTCGACTTCCGCCTTGACCAGACACTCAAGCAACCGCAAGGCGTACTGGGCACCTGAAGCGCCGGTCATCGCCAGCGTGACGCGCTTAGTGCCCACACTGCACCTCCAGAGCCTGAATCAGCCGCTGATGAATGCCGCCGAAACCGCCGTTGCTCATGATGACAATCCGGGTGCCGGGTTTGGCCTCGGCCACCAGGCTACTGATGATGCCGTCTATGTCGGTATCAATACTGGCCGGCACCGGACTCTGCTCCACCACTGCCTCCATTGACCAGTCCAGCCCCGGCGGCTGGAACCAGATCACCTGAGTGGCGCTGCGCACACTCTCGGCCAGCGCCTGGGAATGGCCGCCCAGGCGCATCGTATTGGAGCGCGGTTCGATCACCGCAATCAAGGGCGCATCCCCAATACTGGCGCGCAAACCCGCCAGGGTGGTCTCGATGGCGGTCGGATGATGAGCGAAATCGTCATAGACACTCACGCCATTGATCAGCGCCAGCAGTTCCATGCGCCGCTTGGCACTCTTGAATTGCGCCAGTGCGGCGATGCCTTGAGCCGGGGTAACACCCACGTGGCGAGCGGCGGCGAGCGCCGTGAGCGCATTGGCAACGCTATGCTCGCCTGTCTGAGTCCACTCCGCCTCGCCCTGACATTCGCCATCCAGCCAGACCTCAAAGCGCGAGCCGTCGGCAACCAGCAGTCGAGCCTGCCATTGCCCTCCCCTGCCAGTGGTTTGGCACGGCGTCCAACAACCCATCTCGATCACCCGCTCAAGCGCAGCATCGGCCTGCGGATAGATGATCAGCCCACTGGAAGGGACCGTACGCACCAGGTGGTGAAACTGCCGCTCGATAGCAGCGAGATCAGGAAATATGTCCGCGTGGTCATATTCAAGATTATTCAGAATGGCGGTGCGCGGCCGGTAATGGACGAACTTGGAACGTTTGTCGAAAAACGCGCTGTCATACTCATCGGCCTCCACCACGAAGAACGGGGTATCGCCCAACCGCGCCGACACGCCAAAATTCTGCGGCACTCCGCCGATCAGGTAACCGGGCGCCATACCGGCATGCTCGAGTATCCAGGCCAACAGACTGGAGGTCGTGGTCTTACCATGCGTGCCCGCTACCGCCAGCACCCAGCGATCCTGTAATACATGACGTGCCAACCATTCCGGGCCGGACACGTAGGGCAATCCTTTATCCAGCACGTACTCCACCGCCGGGTTACCGCGCGACAAGGCATTGCCAATCACCACCAGATCCGGAGCAGGTTGTAGGTGCTCCGGACTGTAACCTTCCATCAAGGCAATGCCCTGCGCTTCCAGTTGTGTGCTCATGGGCGGGTAGACGTTGGCGTCCGATCCGCTGACCTGGTGCCCCAGCTCACGCGCCAGCAGCGCCAGAGAGCCCATGAAAGTGCCGCAGATACCCAGAATATGCAGGTGCATGCTTTCGCCTTAGGTGCGTCCGGAAATGGTTGCGGGAATGTTACCACGGGCAACCCGGCAGCAGGACAACCCGCCAGACGGCCATGCAATAGACTGCAGATTCGGCTATTATCCGCGCCATCAGTCTTTCAGTTTTTGCCGCCAGGTATCCAATTCCACACAGGGAGTTCGCATGTCCGTTAAAAATGCCTTTTATGCTCAATCCGGCGGCGTGACCGCCGTTATCAACGCCTCGGCCGCTGGCGTGATTGAAACCGCCCGGTTGCATCCCGAGCAAATCGGCACCGTTTATGCGGGTCACAACGGTATTATCGGCGCCTTGACCGAAGACCTGATCGACACCAGCCAGGAACCTGACGAGAATATCGCTGCACTACGTCACACACCGTCCGGCGCTTTCGGCTCCTGCCGTTACAAGCTCAAGAGCCTGGAAGCCAATCGCGCCGAATACGAGCGCCTGATTGAAGTCTTCCGCGCGCACAACATCGGTTACTTCTTCTACAACGGCGGTGGTGATTCCGCCGACACCTGCCTGAAGATTTCCCAACTGGCCGAGACCATGGGCTACCCGATTCAGGCCATCCATGTACCCAAGACCGTGGATAACGACCTGCCGATCACCGATTGCTGCCCGGGCTTTGGTTCCGTGGCCAAGTATGTAGCCACCTCCATTCGCGAAGCGGGTTTTGACGTCGCCTCCATGGCCGCTACCTCTACCAAGGTATTCATTCTCGAAGTCATGGGCCGGCACGCCGGCTGGATTACCGCCGCTTGCGGCCTGGCCAGTGAAGCGGAAGATCAACCGCCGCACATCCTGCTGTTTCCTGAGGTGAAGTTTGACCAACAGGCTTTTCTGGCACGCGTTCAGCAATGCGTCGAGACCTACGGCTACTGCGTCATCGGCGTGTCCGAAGGCATCAAGAACACTGAAGGCAAGTTTCTTTCGGAAACCGGCCTGACCGACGCCTTCGGTCACGCTCAACTGGGCGGCGTGGCCCCCACTATCGCCAACCTGGTCAAGGACAAACTCGGCTACAAATACCACTGGGCCGTCGCCGACTACCTGCAGCGTGCCGCTCGTCACATTGCCTCCAAGGTAGACGTGGAACAG
Source organism: Halopseudomonas pelagia (assembly GCF_009497895.1). Taxonomy (NCBI): domain Bacteria; kingdom Pseudomonadati; phylum Pseudomonadota; class Gammaproteobacteria; order Pseudomonadales; family Pseudomonadaceae; genus Halopseudomonas; species Halopseudomonas pelagia. Next base: position 3,719,038 of record NZ_CP033116.1, read on the forward strand.
GCCTACGCCCTGGGCCAGGCCGCTGTTCGTATGGCGCTGGACGGCAAGAACGCGGTGATGCCGGCGATCCGTCGCCTGCAAGACAGCCCCTACCAGTGGGACATCATCGAAGCGCCATTGAAAGATGTCGCCAACGTCGAGAAGTTCATGCCGCCGGAATTCATTACCGAAGATGGTTTTCATATCACCGACGCATGCCGGCGCTATCTATCACCGCTGATTCAGGGTGAAGATTACCCGCCCTTCCGCAACGGCCTGCCCGACTATGTCCGGCTGAATAACGTGACGGTCGAGCGCAAACTTGCCACTTTCAAAATCTGATCCACTCTGGTTGCAAATCAACCCGCCGCCCGGCGGGTTTTTTTATACTACAGATTGAAGATTGCCAGTCACTGGGGCAGGATACCTACAACTGACCCACCACCAACAGTGGGCCATAATCTGACCATTCACGGGGAATACGTATGCGTATAGTGCAGGCCGATACCAGCCGTCTGGACGAAGTGACGCCATTATTTATCAAATATCGTGAATTTTATGGCCACCTGCCCAAGCCAGAAGCCTCTCGTCGCTTTCTGGAGGACCGGTTGAAGAAAGAACAGGCCGTGATTCTGGTAGCCGAGGATGAAGATAGCGGCAAGGTTCTGGGATTCTGCCAGTTTATTCCCAGCTTCTCCGCCCTGACCCTGTCAGCCAGTTGGGTGCTGAAAGGCATTTACGTGATCGAAGAGGCACGCCGGCAGCTGGTCGCCGACAATATGCTCAACCAGGCAAAAGTCATGGCACGCGCAGAAGGCATACAACGGATGACGGTAATGACCGGTGAGACCAACACCACCGCGCACAGCCTGTACCGTTCACTGGGCTTCGTTGATGACGCCGAATTTCACTATTTCTCGCTCAAACTCTGACTGTTCACTACTTTTAGCAACGGCGGTGCCATGCAACCGGCACCGCCGGTCAGAAAAACCATGTCTGGCGCTCTACGACCAAGGTTTTATCTGATTACCTTGCTTATTGCTTGGTATCCCAACCCTTAAGCTCTATAATCCGGCCCAGAATTTTCCACCCATGGCCGACCCAGGTAACCCATGAGCTACGACCAGATCCCCGCAGGCAAAGATATTCCCAACGACATTTATGTCGCCATCGAAATCCCGGCCAATCATGCGCCGATCAAGTACGAGATCGACAAGGACAGCAATACACTGTTCGTCGACCGTTTTATGGCCACACCCATGTTCTACCCGGCCAACTATGGCTTTATCCCCAATACCCTGGCTGATGATGGCGACCCGCTTGATGTGCTGGTGGTCACCCCGCATCCGGTTGCCCCAGGCGCAGTAATTCGCTGCCGCCCCGTGGGCGTGCTGCACATGACCGATGACGGTGGCGGGGATGCCAAGCTGATTGCTGTACCACACGACAAGCTGAGCGTGCTTTACCGCGACATCAAGGAATACACCGACCTGCCTGAGCTGCTGATGCAGCAGATCCAGCATTTCTTTGAAAACTACAAGGATCTGGAAGCCGGCAAGTGGGTCAAGATTGACCGTTGGGGTAGCGCTGACGAAGCCCGTGCGGAAATTTTAAAGGCAGTAGACGCTTACCAAAAATAAGCGTTTTGCCCCAGTAGAAGCCGGCCACAAGCTGGCTTTTTTTATGTCCGGAAATTGTTCGGTATATATAGCGCGCAGAAAAAAGCGGATATGGGCCAAGGCTCATATCCGCTCATACGGCATCAAACGGTATTAGAACATCATACCCAGCTTGAGGCCGACTTCATCGCTTTCAAGCTTGGTATTCGCGGTCAACTGTTCGGCATCTTCCAGCTCGTAGTTGGTCCGCTCATAGTAAAGCGAAGCCGAGATCGGCATAGCATTCTCGCGATTGTTCCACAGCAAGGTCAGCTCGGCATAGGGGTTGGCCTTGTCCTGCATGTCCAGCGTCTCGCTGCCAACGTCTTCAACACGGAACTTGGTTTCACCGCCCATGCTGTAACGGGTTCCGGCTTCAAAACGCGTAGTCACGGTCTGGCCGTGATGGTTCAACCCCAGACCCAGTTTGGCAAAGGGGCTCTCGTTGGTAACGCGAGTTTCCAGGCCACCGCCTGCATCTGGCTCGAAGCGGCTCCAGTCGTAGCCAGCACCGACGATGAAATCGGCGGAGAAATTGTTATCCAGCGGTGCACGCAAACCCAGGTCGATTTCGCCCCGAGCCTCGCGCACTTCGTTGTCATCCTTTTCACCATAGTTGGCTTCAATACCAGCCTGGTAGATAAAACCACTCTGGCTGGTCAGCTTGTTACCGAAGTTGTAGAAAGCACCAACCGTGGGCATTCTTTCTTCGGAATCATCAATCTGGCTGATGTCGGAATCGGAGCTGTATTCGTTATAGCTACCTTTAATGCCCAGATGGGACATCGGGCCCTGGGAAGAGGTGCCTTGAGCAAAAGCGAACGCTGGAACCAGCAGAACACCGAAGGTCGATGCCTTGATCAAAGAATTGCGTGACCGCATGAAATACTCCTTACTTTATGACAATAACTATTCTCATGAATAGAATTACTCCCTCCCTCCGACCGGGGTGCCTCGGGTAAGTTCTAAGTTTTTCCGGCTTGATGTGCGACTTAGAGCGGTTTGCTATAATTTCGCGGCTCACGATCAATCCCCTCTTCCCTTGCAACCCATCAGAGACCTCCCCATGGCTGATCGCTACTTCGACCAGATGGGTGCGCACTTCGCGCGCAAGATATACGCCAGCCCGAAGGGCGCGATACGCCTGGCGGTATTGACCCATGATTTGCAGGAATGGCTAACGGACATACAGGAGCCCGAGCAGTCCTTGCGCGTCCTGGATGTGGGAGCCGGGCTGGGGCATATCAGTGAATGGTTGCTGGCGCAGGGGCATCGGCTTACCCTCTGCGAGCCGTCGATAGAGATGCTCGACGCCGCTCGTGAACATCTGGACGCGCTGCCCTCAGCCTACCCGGTCGAATACCTGCACCTGCCCTTGCAGGATCTGCCTGCAAGGGGCGAGCGATATGATCTGGTGATTTGTCACGCGGTACTGGAATGGCTAGTGGATCCTGCTGCGGCAATAAAAGTGCTGCAGCAGCTTTGCCAGCCCGGCGGTGCAGTGTCTCTGGCGTTTTATAATCGGGACGCGCTGGTATATAAAAATCTCATCAAAGGGCAGTTTCGCAAATTGGAGAAGAACCAGCTTGCAGGCAGTAAGCGTAGCCTGACGCCCCAGCAACCCCTGGATCCGCGCGAAGTAAGCCAATGGATAGCCCAATCAGGACTGACAACTCTCCAGCAAAGCGGCATCCGGGTATTTTATGACTACATGCCCGCCGAGTTTCAGCTGCAGTCCACTCAAGCACAGATTATCGAGAATGAACTGCTTTACAGCCGCCACCCGGCCTACCGCAACTTGGGTCGCTACCTGCACTACTGGTTGCGACACGCGCCGCGCTAACCGCGCACGACCCGGTCACGCCCGGCTTGCTTGGCGGCGTACAGCGCCTGGTCGGCAACATCAATCAGCTCTACGCCCTGGCCCACTTCATCAGGCCGCATCACTGCTGTGCCAAGACTAATAGTCACGTCCAGCCGATGCCCATCAACCACAACCTTGTCAGCGCGAATAGCGTTGCGAATGCGCTCGGCAATCACGGCAAGCTGATCGTGATTGCTGACCAAGGCCAGCACGCCCAATTCCTCGCCACCAAGCCTGATGGCCAGATCCTGAGGCCGGACAGCAGCAATCAGCCGTTGACCAGCTTCAACCAACACCTGATCACCCACCCCATGACCCAGCTCGTCATTGATCCGCTTGAAATGGTCCATATCTGCGTAAATAAAGCCGACCAGGAGTTGCTCGCGCTGCGCGCGGCGAACATAGGAAGCCAGCATCTGCTGCAAACCTTCGCGGTTCCACAGCTGTGTTAAAGGATCCAGCAATGCACGGCGGCGCGCATCACTCAATTCTCGCTGCAAACCCTGCAGATTCCTCTGCAGATTTCTGTACAGCAGCAATGCGTTGAATACACCGTCGACCAACCGGGCAAAGTCGCGCATGCTCTGACGCTCATCTTGACTCAGCTGTCTGGGGCTGCCGTCGATCAGGCAAAAGGTCCCGATTCGATGGCCCGCAGGACCGTGAAGCGGAATGCCTGCATAAAACCGAATATGAGGTTCGCCTTGCACCAGCGGATTATCACAAAAGCGCGGATCCTGGAGCGCATCCTGCACCTCCATAATCGCCTCGTGGTGAATTGCATGACCGCAAAAGGATAATCTGCGCGGAGTTTCTGACAGGGACAAGCCGCGCCGCCCTTTGAACCATTGCCGTTCCCCGTCGATCAGTGTGACCAACACGGTTCGGGTACCGAAGAGCCGTTGAGCAATACGCAGCAGCGCGTCTATCTGAGGGTCCGCGGGAGTATCGAGAATATGCAACTGGTCGAGATCCCGTTGGCGCTCCACCTCGTTGTCAGGCGGCATTGGCTCAAGCATGGCTGATCCTTATGCGGATAATCTTATTAGCAGCCTATAATAGTTTAGCCTCGGCGAGGCAGCCAAATGTAAAAGGCGGATATCAGCCGCCGGCGCGCTTGGCCTGGTAGCCTTGACCCGCCAGCCAGTTACAGATGAAATCTGCCTTGTCGCCTTGAATCTCGATCACGCCTTCCTTCACCCCTCCGCCACATCCGCAGCGGGCCTTTAGCTCTTTAGCCAAGACCTTGAGCTGATCCGGTGTCAAAGTGAGACCGCTGACCGTGGTAACGGTTTTACCGCCGCGCCCTTTGGTTTCGCGCCGAACGCGAGCGATGCCGTCGCCCTCGGGAATACCGGGTTCGGCGCAAACGCACGCAGAGACAGCCGCCCGGCATTGGGGGCAGGTCCGACCAGTTTCAGTTGAATAAACCAGACCGCCTAATCCAGCCAGGCCTTTTGTGGATTTCATCATCGATTCACTCCAACGCTAAACTGTCACCAGCAGCAGGGCCTGCAGGGAATCCGGGGTATAGCGCTCATGTTCACGGCGCCAGGACGACGCCGTATCAATCCAGCGCAAATCCATCACTTCTTCTGGCTGCATCCGGATCGGCCCATCCCAGCAGCAGCTGTATACGCCGCCCCATAGCTTGCTTTCAGATGACTGAAAGAAGAACCGGCCATGCGGCGTCAAGGGTACCCCAGCGATGCCCAGCTCTTCTTCGAGCTCACGTTCGGCACCCTCAAGGTAGGTCTCACTGGCGGCCACCACACCTCCCGCGGCCAAATCCCAAAAACCCGGATAAAGACGCTTGTGAGCAGTACGCTGGTGCATGCACAACAGACCTGCACTGTTATAGACGAATATATAGGTGCACCGTGTGATCAGTCGCTGCTCCTGAATCTGTGAACGAGGCACGATACCCAGTACCTGATCATGCTCGTCCACATGCCACACTTGCTCCCGCGCTGATGCAGCCAGGTAGGCTGCCACAGAAGAGGTATTCATTCGCGATCAGCCTTGCTCGAGCAACTGTCGCAGATCGATCAGAGCAGCGTTGGCGCGGGACAGATAATTGGCCATGACCAATGAGTGGTTGGCCAACATCCCGTAACCGCCACCATTCAGGATGATCGGACTCCAGAGAGGCTCCTGGGTCGCTTCCAGCTCGCGAATGATCTGATGCAGACTGGCTTGGGCGTTTTTGCGACCAATCACCTCGGCAAAGTCCACCTCGATTGCACGCAACAGGTGTATCAGCGCCCAGGCTGAACCACGAGCCTCGAAAAAGGTGTCATCAATCTCGGTCCATGGCGTCTTCTCACGTGGGCGACTGCCGTCAGTGATCGCACCCTGATCGACACTGGCAGACAGACGCTGAGACAGCGAGCCCAAACGGGTATTCACATCACCTACCCAACTGGCCAGATTATCGGCCCGGGCATAGAAATCGGCATCCCCGGCCTGCAACCGCCGAGTGTATTTTTCCATCGCATTCAAACCGCTCTGGTACTCGCTTTCAGTCGCCGGAAAAGCCCAACTGTCGTTATCAAAGTGAAACAGGGGTTCTGCCTTGGCCAGATCCAGATCCTCGGCCGATTGTGATTGTGAACGCGCCATGTCACGGCGCATCGCCCGCGTCATGTCGCGAACCTGCACCAGCACGCCAAACTCCCAATGTGGCATGTTATCCAGCCACAACCCTGGAGGGGCAACATCATTGGTAATAAACCCACCCGGCTTGTTCAACAGGGTAGACATCAAATGTGCCACGGTAACCGCGGTCAGTTCGCCACTGACTGGCACTGTCTGGCTATCGCGGGCGCTGCTGATTGGCTGCAGATCCGGTTCTCGACTCCAGTACCAGCCAACGACCACACAAACCAGCAGATAGATCAGCAAAAGCCCGATCAATACAGGCGCCACAAGAGAGCGTGTCGTGCCCGAGCTCGATGTCTCCGACCGATCTGCGGAACGAGTCGAACCGCCACCCGTCGACCATTTTCCTATTCTCATTACCTACTCCTGTGGTTTTGCGTCTTCGCAGCATATCATTCTGGCGACACGATCACACGGGCAGCAAACACCTCGCCAGACACCCGCCCGAGCTTCAGGCCATCGGTGTAAAGACCTGCAAGATGCTCCGCAGTTCATTACTATCGCCAAGCAGCGGAGCGTAGCGGTGTTGGCAACGTCGTAGCCACTTCTGCCAGTCGCAAGTGATGACATTTTGTCGCTCGGCAAAGGCGGTTACAGCGTTTATAGTGAGAGTCCAGAACTTGCCCAATTTTGCGGATGGTCGATTTGCTGCTACGCCTTGTATTGCTGTTGTGCCTGCTCTCGCCTGGCGTGTCCCAAGCCAGTCTGCTTGACCGCTCACCAGCGCCGGCTTTTTCCGGCCTGGTTGACGGCACCGGGGGCCAAGCCGACTTTCTGCCCGTGGCGCAAGCTTTCAAGCCGGGCGTCGTGGCCGCTACTGATCAGCAGATCCGCATTCAGTTTGATATTGCCCCAGGCTACTATTTATACCGTCATCGCTTGGATTTTCGCCTGACGGACGACGGCCTGATCCGGAATATTGTGCTTCCCGACGGGGAAGCCAAGCGCGACGAGTTCTTTGGCGATGTGGAGGTCTACTACGATCGCGTTGAGATCATCCTGGAACTGGAAGGCGCAGCTTCCGGGCAGCAGTTATCTGTCGACTTCCAAGGCTGTGCCGATGCGGGCCTTTGCTACCCGCCGGAAACCGTGCAATTGCAACTGCCCGGCGAGCCCAGCTCGGCCATTTCAACGGCGCAAACAGACGCCGCCGAGACTGAAGGTGAACGCCTGTCGATCCTGGCGCTGGCGCTGTTTTTTCTCGCCGGTATCGGGCTGACATTTACCCCCTGCGTGCTACCCATGCTGCCCATTCTGTCGAGCATGGTTGTCGGCCGCAAAGACATCGACCGCCCCCGGGCGCTGGCGCTGGCGGGCAGCTACGTGCTGGCAATGGCGCTGACCTTCGCGCTGGTCGGCGCACTGATCGGACTCTTCGGTGCGGCGCTGAATATTCAGGCACGTCTTCAATCACCAGCGGTCCTGATTACCTTCGCGGTATTTTTTGGCCTGTTTGCGCTGGCGATGTTCGGCGTGTTTGATCTGCGTCTGCCCGCTTTTCTGCGTGAGCCACTGGAGCGCGCTGGCAGCCGCACCCGAGGCGGCTCAATCCCAGGCGCAGCGCTGATGGGCGCACTTTCGACGCTGGTGGTATCACCCTGTATTTCGGCCCCGCTGGCAGGTGCTCTGGTGTATATCAGCAGTACTGGCGACGCCGTGGGCGGCGCGTTGCGGCTCTTTTCCCTTGCGCTGGGCATGGGCTTACCGCTGCTGCTGGTAGCCGTGTTCGGTAATGCGTTTCTACCCCGCTCCGGTCCCTGGCTGAACTCGGTAAAGAACCTGTTCGGCTTTGGCTTGCTGGGCGTCGCAATATGGCTGCTGGAGCGCGTCATCCCTGGCCCGCTGAGCCTGGCCCTCTGGGCCACATTGGCTGCCGGACTGGCTGTGCAGCTCGGACTTTTCGATCGCAGCCCGCGCGGAGCATGGGGTCACATTGGCCATGTGCTTGCGCTGCTATCGGCTATCTATGCGGCGGTTGCTCTGACGGGTGCGTTAGCCGGGGCAAGCGATCCGTTACGCCCATTGATGCCACTCACCGCCGGTAGCCAGCGCAGCTCAGAGGCAGAAAGCGGCTTTTTTACGCGTGTCAGCAACCAGGCCGACCTGCAGCGCGAGCTGGAGCTGGCCCGTACAAACCAACGCCCGGCGCTGGTTGAGCTTTATGCTGATTGGTGCATCAGTTGCAAGATCATGGAAAGAACCATTCTGTCTGCGCCTGAAGTGCGTGAACAACTCGAGCCCTTCGCGCGGATCAAGTTTGATCTCACGGACAACACCGCCGATCAGCGCAGCTGGCTGTCCGCGCAAAAGCTGTTTGGTCCGCCGGCATTTTTATACATTGATGCACAAGGCAACGAAATAGAGCACTTGCGATTGATGGGCGAAACCGACAGAGAAACTTTCCTGACTCACCTGCGCAAGGTCACCGCCAGGTAACTTTCGGCGTTAATGCGGCAATCATGCAGGCATCTGAAGGGATTGATCGAATTCTGGACAGCCCCTTCGGATTCCGGCAGACTGGCACCCATGACTGATGAGTCAAACTTTAAAATGCCAGTGGAATGACAATCATGGCCAGCATTCTGGTCCTTAACGGACCCAATTTGAATTTACTCGGAACACGAGAGCCCGGCGTCTACGGCACCGCAACGCTGGACCAGATTGTACAGCAGCTGCGAGATCAGGCCACCAGCCAAGGCCATCATCTGCTGAGCCTGCAAAGCAATGCCGAGCATGAATTGATCGAACGCATTCATGCCGCCCGGGACGAGGCGATTGATTTCATCATCATCAATCCCGCCGCTTTTACTCACACCAGCGTGGCAATACGTGACGCATTGCTGGCAGTGAGCATCCCATTTATCGAAGTGCATTTATCCAACGTATACAAACGCGAGCCCTTTCGGCGCCACTCATATTTCTCGGATGTCGCCGTGGGCGTTATCTGCGGATTGGGGGCCAAAGGTTACCAGTTGGCACTGGACGCGGCGTTAGACCATATTGACCAAACCGAACAAGACTAAACTGCTCTGGAGTGCAAGCACCAATGGATATCCGTAAAGTTAAAAAACTGATCGAGCTTCTGGAAGAATCCGGGATAGACGAACTGGAAATTCACGAAGGCGAAGAATCTGTTCGCATCAGCCGGCACAGCAAGCAAGCTGCTGCGCCACAACACTATTACGCTCCACCTCCCTCTGCTCCAGCGCCAGCGGCTGCTCCTGTAGCGGCGGCTCCGATGATCGAGCCCGCTCCAGCCGAGCCAAGTGGCCACCTGGTCCGCTCGCCCATGGTTGGTACCTTCTACCGCTCACCTTCTCCAGCGGCCGGTTCCTTCGTAGAAGTCGGCCAGAGCGTCAAGGCAGGCGATGTACTCTGTATTGTTGAAGCCATGAAGATGATGAACCACATTGAAGCCGATAAAAGCGGCGTGATTCAGGCCATCCTGGCGGATAACGGCCAGCCGGTGGAATTCGATCAACCCCTGTTCAGCATCGCCTGAGCCCGACCCGGAGGCTTCGATGCAAAAAGTCCTAATTGCCAACCGCGGTGAAATTGCTCTGCGCGTCATTCGCGCCTGCAAGGAACTCGGGTTGAAGACTGTAGCTGTGCACTCCACGGCCGACCGTGAACTCATGCACCTGGCGCTAGCTGACGAGACCGTGTGTATCGGTCCTGCCAATGCCACTGATTCCTACTTGAACATTCCGGCGATTATCAGCGCTGCCGAGGTGACTGGCGCCGACGGTATTCACCCCGGTTACGGCTTCCTCGCGGAAAATGCTGACTTTGCCGAGCAGATCGAACGTTCGGGCTTTACCTTTATTGGCCCCAGCGCCGAGGTCATCCGCCTGATGGGTGACAAGGTGTCGGCGATTGCCGCGATGATCAAGGCCGGTGTACCTACCGTGCCGGGGTCCGATGGCCCGCTGCCTGATGATGAAGCCGAATGCCTGACCATCGGCCGGCGCGTTGGCTACCCGGTGATCATCAAGGCTTCGGGCGGTGGCGGTGGACGCGGCATGCGCGTAGTGCATGAAGAAGCCGAGCTGATCAAATCGATCCACCTGACCCGCACCGAAGCTGGTGCAGCCTTCGGCAACCCGGTGGTTTACCTGGAAAAATTCCTGACCAATCCGCGTCACGTCGAAGTGCAGGTGCTGTCCGACGGTCAGGGCCATGCGGTGCACCTCGGCGATCGTGATTGCTCGCTGCAGCGCCGTCACCAGAAGATCATTGAAGAAGCTCCAGCGCCGGGCATCGACGAAGAAGCCCGGGCCATGGTCCAGGCGCGCTGCGTCAAGGCCTGTATCGATCTGGGCTACCGCGGCGCCGGTACCTTCGAGTTTCTCTATGAGAATGGCGACTTCTTCTTTATCGAGATGAATACGCGCGTTCAGGTTGAGCATCCCGTATCCGAGATGGTCACCGGCATTGATATCGTCAAGGAGCAAATTCTGGTTGCCTCGGGTAAGCCCCTGAGCTTCACCCAGGAAGACGTGGTGATTCGCGGCCATTCGATTGAATGCCGAATCAACGCGGAAGATCCGAAAACCTTCATGCCCAGCCCCGGTACCGTGAGCTTTTTCCACGCGCCAGGCGGCAACGGTGTGCGGGTGGACTCGCACCTGTACAGCGGCTACAAGGTTCCGCCGAACTACGATTCACTGGTCGGCAAGTTGATTACCTACGGCGCCACCCGTGACGAAGCGCTAGCACGCATGCGCAACGCGCTGGATGAGTTGGTAGTCGACGGGATCAAGACCAATACGCCTCTGCATCGCGAGTTGGTACGTGATCCGGGTTTCTGCAAGGGGGGTGTCAATATCCACTACCTCGAGCACAAGCTGGGTATCAAGTAAGCCCTGCCTGCAACCTGCACGTGTATGATCCAACCTTCGGGAGCGGCCAGTCCGCTCCCGAAGTTTTTCTGTTGCTGGAAGCCCGTTTCAAAATCGGTTGTTTAGCACCCGTTATTTATAACCCGTCATTCAGAACTTAGCTCCGAAGGAATCCCCATGCCCTGGCTGCAACTGCGTCTAGCGATCACCCCTGAACAGGCCGAACCTCTGGAAGAGTCGCTGCTGGCACTGGGGGCGGTGTCCGTCACTTTCATGGACGGTGAAGACCAGCCTATTTTTGAACCGGACCTGGGAACGACTCCGCTGTGGTCACATACTCATCTGCTCGCACTGTTTGAAGCCGATACCGATTCGGCCGAGCTGCTGAGCAGCCTCGCTCGGCTGTCAGCGGGCGCGCTGCCGGAGTATCAGCTGGAACAGATCGCCGATCAGGACTGGGAACGCAGCTGGATGGAGCATTTTCAACCCATGCAATTTGGCCGACGGCTATGGATAGTGCCCAGTTGGCACGCAGCCCCGGAACCGGATGCAGTGAATCTGCTGTTGGATCCGGGCCTGGCTTTCGGTACGGGTACTCACCCGACTACCGCGCTATGCCTGGAATGGCTTGACGCTCAGCAATTGCAGGATCTGGATGTAATCGATTTTGGTTGTGGTTCAGGCATTCTCGCCATCGCCGCGCTGCTACTCGGCGCCAGACAGGTTTGCGGCACCGACATCGATATTCAGGCGCTGGAAGCCTCACGCGACAACGCCCAGCGCAACCAGATACTCGATCAGCGCTTCAGCTTGTATCTACCCGAACAAATGCCGCAGGAACCTGCTGACATTCTTGTTGCCAATATCCTTGCCGGTCCGCTGGTCAGTCTCGCCGGCCAGCTAACCAGCCTGGTCAAGCCCGGCGGCCTGATCGCCTTGTCCGGCATTCTCGCCGAGCAGACAGAGGATATCCTTGCTGCCTATAAGGATAACTTCGCGCTTGACCCTGTCGCCGAACGCGACGGCTGGATTCGCGTCAGTGGCCGTCGGCACTTGGCGGCCTGACCGGGTTCACGCACAATAGCCGGTCGAACACACCGAACGTCACAGCAACGAAGGAATAGCGGTTGGCCATGAATGAGATGCTGGTAGCGCAATGCCCCCACTGTCAGACGCGTTTCCGCCTTTCTCAGGATCACCTGCAGGCTGCCGCGGGCAATGTGCGTTGTGGCGCTTGCCTGAAAGTCTTCGACGCCAGCGCCCAGATCAATAGTGCTGAGCCCGAGCCCTCAGCAGCGCCGGACGCTGCGAAAACCCCAGCCCCGCCACCCGCGACTGGCGAGGCGGATATTGGCCGTCAGGGGACCTTGCTGATTCACGACGATCTGGAGTTGGACGATCTCGACCTGGAAGCGCTGGGGTTGGACGAATCCATTCTCGAGGAAATCAACCCCGATGCCAGAACGACACACTCCGAGCCTGAGCACCCAGCCACCGAGCCTGCTGCCGATAACACCCCGGCAGCGGCGCTATCACCGGTATCAATAGATCCGGAAGTTAACACCCCAGAACCTGCGGACTCGACCGATAGCGACTCTCCGGACGTATTTGTCGACGAGCATAGTGACGAGGAAAACCAACTGCTAGCTGAACCCGAACCGTTCAGCGAACCTCTGTGGGATGATGCTCCGGCAACTGACGCTCAAGCCGCCGCTGATGAGCCGCCGCGCGCCGATCCGCAGAACAGCTGGACGCCCACCGACGCCGATATCGACCGGGCGTTCGAGTTCGATTCAGCCCGGGACAAACCTGACGCCTGGGATCTGGATTTCAACCTGGATAACGATCTCGCAGACAAACCGCCATATACGACCAATAGCGCGGACCCACTGGATGATATTGAGCTGCACGAGGCGTTTCGCAACGCAGCCAGCTCGCGTGATTTTGCGCCACGTCCTCTGCCACCTGAGCCACTGCCAACGGATGACCGCAAGCCAAATCCGTTTGACATGGACAGTCCGCCGTCCATCGGGCCACTGAGTGCAGCCCCTCCAGAGCAGGGTATTTTTCTGCGGGACCAGCCTTTTTTACTGCCAAATCCCGAGCCGCGAGCAAAGCGTGCGCAGCCATCCGAGGAGGCGCCAGCGCCGACGGCTAAGCGAGCGCCTCAGGAGCGCCGGGAGCCCAGCCTGGATAGCACAGGCTTTGGCGATGATCTACAGCTCCCCGAGCTGATAGACGAACCCCTGTATCTGGATGATCGCCCGCGGGCTCGCCGCCCGCGGCGGCAGTGGCTATGGACGTTGCTTAGCATAATCGCCGTACTGGCGTTACTCGGTCAGGTAGCGACCTATAACTACGCAGCCTTGGCGCATAACGAGCGTACCCGGCCCATCATGGAACAAGCGTGCTTTCTGGCTGGTTGCCAATTGCCTGCCCGGGTCGATATAGACCTGATCCGCAGCAGCAACCTGGTGGTACGGCCGCACTCCGACTTCCCGAATGCACTGGCCATCGATGTAATCCTTTACAACCGCGCTGATTTTGCTCAGCCCTTTCCAGTGTTGCGCATGACTTTCAGTGATCTGGCCGGGCGCGAAATCAGCAGCAAGTTGTTTCAACCTGTCGAGTACCTCGGCGGCGAACTCGCCGGTACAACGCTGATGCCTCCGCAGACGCCAGTGCACGTTGGGCTCAGCATGCTTGACCCGGGCTCAAACGTGGCCAGTTATAATCTGGATTTCCTCAGCCCCTGAACCGCCTGGCGGATCTGCTCAAAAATCGTCCAGCTCAGTCTTTATATGGTCATCCAGAGCAGGTATCATTATCGCCCTTTTCACATTACTTGACCCTGACTCCCTTGTGTCATTGCCTTGGGCGTGCCGGCGAGCAGCAGTGATTACAGAGAGTACAGGGATGGACCAGGCAGTGACTCGTATCGGAACCTATCAACTCGCCAGCCCGGTTATCCTTGCACCCATGGCAGGCGTTACCGACCTGCCCTTCCGGCAACTGTGCCGTCGGCTGGGCGCCGGGTTGGTGGTGTCAGAGATGGTCACCAGCGATGTACGCCTCTGGAACAGCCGCAAATCCCGTCAGCGCCTTGATCACACCGGTGAAAGCGAACCCCGCTCAGTGCAGATTGCCGGCGGCGACGCCGAGATGATGGCCGAGGCAGCGCGCATGAATGAGCAACTCGGCGCGCAGATAATCGACATCAATATGGGTTGCCCGGCGAAAAAAGTCTGCAACAAGGCGGCCGGCTCAGCGCTGATGCGCGATGAAAAGCTGGTCGGTGAGATACTCGAAGCGGTGGTGAATGCGGTCAATCTGCCAGTCACCCTGAAAATCCGCACCGGCTGGTGTGCCGAACAGCGCAACGGCCTGCAAATCGCCCGGATAGCCGAAGCATCTGGTATTCAGGCCTTGGCCGTGCACGGGCGCACCCGAACCCAGCTGTATACCGGTGCAGCCGAATACGACAGCATCGCTGCGATCAAACAGGCAATTGGCATACCGGTGTTTGCCAACGGCGATATTGACTCCCCGCAAAAAGCCCTTGCCGTACTCCAGCATACCGGAGCCGATGCGGTTATGATTGGCCGCGCAGCCCAGGGTCGCCCCTGGATATTCAACGAAATCAGTCACTTCCTGAAAACCGGCGAACTCTTGCCGGCACCAACACTGGACTGGCAGCAATCGATTCTGCAGGAACACCTGCAGGCGCTGCACACTTTTTATGGTGAACATCAGGGCGTGCGTATTGCACGCAAACATGTTGGTTGGTATCTGCAAACCCTGCCTGGCGCGGAGGATTTCCGCCGCCGATTCAATCAACTGGAATGCCCCGAGCAGCAGCGCCGGAACATTCAGACTTTCTTTACCCGCTTGCTGGAAGGAGACCTTGCGGCATGAGCCTTATGAACGCCTCAGACACTATTGGAACAGAACCCGTGAGCGAACTCGCTGAAAAAAATCTGTATGTTGCCCCCGACAAGCTCAGCCAGAGTAGCCGCACCCTGCGCAACAGTGTCGAACAAGCATTGAAGAACTACTTCGATCATCTGGATGGACAGGACGTTACCGATGTATACGACATGGTGCTCTGCGAAGTCGAAGCACCGCTGCTGGAAAGCGTGATGGAGCACGTCAAAGGCAATCAGACGCGGGCCTCCGAAATCCTTGGGCTCAATCGCGGCACCTTGCGCAAAAAGCTCAAGCAATACGGATTGCTCTAAGTCAATCTGCTACTATCCCGCTCCTGGCTTCCGGCTCCATATCCGAAGCTGCAACTATCCTTTATCTGATCTGGAATGAAGATGACCGACCAAACCACCCGCCTGCCCATACGTCGCGCGCTGATCAGCGTGTCCGACAAGACCGGCATTGTCGATTTCGCCCGCGAACTCAGCGCCCAGGGCGTCGAGATTCTTTCCACCGGCGGCACCTTCAAGCTGCTACGCGAGCAAGGCATCAATGCTGTGGAAGTGGCCGACTACACCGGTTTCCCGGAAATGATGGACGGCCGGGTAAAGACCCTGCATCCGAAGATTCATGGTGGCATCCTCGGGCGTCGGGATATCGATGGTCAGGTCATGAAGGAGCACGGCATCCAGCCAATCGACATGGTGGTGGTTAATCTTTACCCCTTTGCGGCTACCGTAGCCAAGCCTGACTGTAGCCTGCCTGATGCGATCGAGAATATCGATATCGGCGGCCCGACCATGGTCCGCTCGGCGGCGAAGAATCACAAGGACGTAGCCATTGTCGTCAACGCCAGCGATTACGCCAGCATCCAGGATGCGCTCAAGCAAGGCGGGCTCACCTATGCGCAACGCTTCGACCTGGCGCTCAAAGCCTTTGAACACACCGCCGCCTATGACGGCATGATCGCCAACTATCTGGGCAGCATTGATCAGCAGCGCGACACGCTCAGCACCGCTGACCGTGCTAGCTTCCCGCGCACCTTCAACACCCAGTTCATCAAGGCGCAGGATATGCGTTACGGCGAAAACCCGCACCAGTCCGCCGCCTTTTACCGCGAAGCCAATCCGACCGAAGCCTGCATTGCCACCGCCATCCAGTTGCAGGGCAAGGAGTTGTCCTACAACAACGTGGCCGATACCGACGCTGCGCTTGAGTGCGTGAAGAGCTTTACCAAGCCGGCCTGCGTTATCGTCAAACATGCCAACCCTTGTGGTGTGGCCGTGGTTCCTGAAGATGAAGGCGGCATTCGACAGGCCTATGAGCTGGCCTACGCAACCGACTCGGAATCGGCATTTGGCGGCATCATCGCATTCAACCGCGAACTGGATGCGGCGACCGCCCAGGCGATCGTCGACCGTCAGTTTGTCGAAGTGATCATTGCGCCGCGCATCAGCGCCGCTGCCCGCGAAGTGGTCAGTGCGAAAGCCAATGTCCGCCTGCTGGAGTGCGGCGAGTGGTCGACCGAGCGTCTGGCCGACTGGGACTTCAAGCGCGTCAACGGCGGCTTGCTGGTGCAGAGCAGAGACGTCGGCATGATTACCGAGGCCGACCTTAAGGTCGTCACCCAGCGCGCGCCCACCGAGCAGGAAATTCACGACCTGGTGTTTGCCTGGAAAGTCGCCAAATACGTCAAGTCCAACGCCATCGTGTATGCCAGCCAGCGCCAGACCGTGGGCATTGGTGCCGGGCAAATGAGCCGCGTCAACTCCGCGCGCATCGCCGCGATCAAGGCGGAGCATGCTGGGCTGCAGGTCAAGGGTGCAGTCATGGCGTCCGATGCGTTCTTTCCGTTTCGCGACGGCATAGACAACGCCGCCGCGAATGGCATCAGCGCTGTGATCCAGCCCGGCGGTTCCATGCGGGACGCCGAGGTGATCGCCGCCGCCGATGAAGCGGGCATGGCTATGGTATTCACTGGCATGCGGCATTTCAGACACTGATAGAGCCACAAGCAACAAGCGGCAGGCATCAGGTGGCGCGCAAACGACCTGGAGCCTGCCGCTGGACGCTTGTAGCTCTCTGCACCGGAGAGATTGCATGAATGTTTTAATTATCGGTAGTGGCGGGCGTGAGCACGCACTGGCCTGGAAAGTGGCTCAGGATGCGCGAGTCGAGAAAGTCTTCGTCGCTCCGGGCAATGCTGGCACCGCTACTGAGCCCAAGTGTGAGAACGTCGCCATCGATGTGCTGGAGCTGCAAAAGCTCGCCGATTTCGCTGCGGCGAATGTACAACTGACTATAGTTGGCCCTGAAGCGCCGCTGGTTGCTGGTGTAGTTGATCTGTTTCGCAGCCTCAACTTGCCCTGCTTCGGCCCGACCGCAGGCGCGGCGCAGTTGGAAGGCTCCAAGGCCTTTACCAAGGATTTTCTTGCCCGCCATCAGATTCCCACTGCCGACTACCAGAACTTTACCGAGGTCGAGCCGGCCCTGGCTTACCTGGTAGAAAAAGGTGCACCTATCGTCATCAAGGCTGACGGCCTGGCCGCCGGCAAGGGCGTGATTGTCGCCATGACGCTACAGGAAGCGGAAAACGCCGTGCGCGATATGCTCGCGGGTAATGCCTTTGGTGAGGCAGGCTCCCGAGTCGTGATTGAGGAGTTCCTCGACGGCGAAGAAGCCAGCTTTATCGTCATGGTCGACGGTGAGAACGTCCTGCCGATGGCCACCAGCCAAGATCACAAACGCGTCGGCGACGGTGACAGCGGCCCGAACACGGGCGGGATGGGTGCTTACTCCCCTGCTCCGGTGGTCACTGCTGCGGTCCACCAGCGCGTGATGGATGAGGTCATCTGGCCTACGGTGCGCGGGATGGCAGCCGAGGGCAATGTATACACCGGCTTTCTTTACGCCGGTCTGATGATTGATAGCCAGGGCAACCCCAAGGTCATTGAATTCAATTGCCGCTTTGGTGACCCGGAAACCCAGCCCATCATGCTGCGGCTGCAATCCAGCCTGGTGGATCTGGCCGAGGCTGCGCTGGCTGGCCAATTGGACAGAGCCGAAGCCGTTTGGGACCCCCGCCCCAGCCTCGGCGTGGTAATAGCCGCTGGCGGTTACCCGGCCGACTATGCCAAGGGCGATGCCATCGAAGGTCTGGAACAAGCTAACAGCGCGTTGGGCAAAATTTTCCATGCCGGTACTACACTGAAAGCTGGCGCCACTCCGGGCGAGGCTACCGTCGTCACCAGTGGCGGCCGGGTACTATGTGCTACGGCTTTAGGCGACAGCATTCTGCAAGCGCAACAGAACGCTTATGCCTTAGCCAGCAAGGTGAGATGGAAGGGCAGTTTCTTCCGCTCGGACATCGGTTATCGGGCCATCGCCAGAGAGCAAGAATAGCAGGAGTAAGTGTCGCCAGCGCTGACACCGGTCAGCCTGGCCAAGCATCTTGGCATCAGCTTGCAGTGAGCTATACTGATTTCTGCTAGCTGACGCCGCACGTCAATTGCCCATGGACAGGACGCAACTCATAGTGAAGCAAGCACGCTGGTTGATCCTCGCCCTGCTGGCAGGATTCATTATGCTTACGGCCAACGGCGTAACAGCGACCGAACTGGCTGCGCCCGCTCCAGCGCATTACAGCCTGGTCGACACCGGTGGCGAGCTGACCCTGGCCGATATTACTTCCAATCGCTATGCCAACCGTTTTATTCCAAGCCCTCCCGGGCCGCTGAAGTTGACCGGTGCCGATGCAGCACTGTGGGTAAAAATACCCATAACCCGCACCGGCGCGCAGCAGGTACGCCTGGATAACCCTGCCCTGGAGCACATCAGCTTATACCTGCTCCGGGGCACCGAGGTACTCGAAACCTACCGGAGCGGAGCCAACCAGCCGACTGATCCGCGACTGCTCCGGCAACCGGGCTTTGCCTTCCCGATCGAGATCAACTCCGAAGCTGAGTACAGCCTGTACCTGCGTTTGCAGAATGACTACCCCATCAGCACGCATCTGAGTGTCATGGATGCCCAGCAAGCGGCCACCCTGCATGGCGCTCACCAGGCATTACAGGGCGTACTGGTCGGACTCTTGCTCGCGCTCGTATTACACGGTTTGTTGCACGGTAGCGTTAGCCGCGACCCTTTCCACCTATTGCTGGCCACAGCCGCACTGATTCTCTGCCTAGCCAACCTGAGCGCCATCAGTTGGGTGGTGAAACAGGCGCCACTGCTGCTGGGCCATAGCGCTGAACTGTTGCAGCTCGCCGCTTATCCGCTCATGGCCGTATTGCTCCTCTGCCTGTTACCCGGTCCCGATTTGCGAACGCACCGACGCCTGGCATTGTTGGTCGGTGTTGGCGCCGCAACCCTGGGGGTACTGGTACTAGTTGCCGCCTGGCATTCTTCGTTGTTCGCCCGCATGGCGGTACTGATCCAACTGGGTTTGCCGCTGATGATTCTCACCCTGCAACTTTTTCTCTGGTTACGCCGGCAACCAACTAACAGGCCCTTCCTGACGGGCGCCTTATTGTTGTTGGGTGCGGCCGTTGTCAATCTGCTGGGTTATCAACACATACTCGGTGCTCATATTGTCGACACGCTGGTTTGGCTGGCCATGGTGTGCTTTGCCTGGAGCCTGCACAACCGCGCTCAACGGCTGCTGGCCCAGCGCGTCAGTCAGCGCCAGACCCAAGCGACTCGTCATGCAGAGAGGCGCGCCAAGGCTGAGTTTCTAGGCCGGATCAGTCATGAAATTCGCACACCGATGAATGGCGTACTGGGTATGTCCGAGCTACTGTTGGATACCGCGCTGTCCGCCAAACAGCGCGACTATGTGCAAACGATTCACGGCTCGGGAAATGATCTGCTGAACCTGATCAACGAAATTCTCGACATGTCGCGGCTCGAATCCGGGCAGATGACGCTGGAATCCGTGCAGTTCGATCTGCATGCGCTGGTCAACGATTGCCTGGATATTTTCCGCAATCGTGCCGACAGTCAGACCATAGAATTGATCAGTTTCGTGCATCCCGATGTGCCCCGGACCATTAATGGAGACCCTACCCGGCTACGTCAGGTATTGATGAACTTGTTGGGTAACGCACTGCGTTTTACCGATCAGGGGGAAATTCTCCTGGTGGTTGGCGTAGAACCTCAGGGTACCGGCCAACAATTGCGCTTTGCGGTACAGGATTCGGGCCATGCAATGTCCGACCAGGCTAGAGACTGCCTGCTCAAGGTGCTGCCCAACTCGTCAAGGCTGCTGGATCAAGCTGATGGCAATGGCCATCTGGGCTTGTTGATCGCCAGCCAGTTGATTCATATGATGGAAGGCCAGGTCGGTATCAAACATGCATCCGAGCAAGGCAATTCGATCTGGTTTACCCTACCGCTGGATAGAACCCATGCCTTTGTCGAACCCGATACCGAAGGCCGCTGCCTGCTTGAACGGCGGGTATTGATCGTCGATGACAATGCGACCTGCCGCAAGGTCCTGCAACAACAATGTAATGCCTGGGGCATGCAGGCTCAGTGTGTGTCCGGCGGTAAAGAAGCGTTGGCACTGTTGCGCACCCAGGCACACCTGGGTAGCCCCTTCGACATAGTGCTGGTGGACCACTCCATGCCGGGCATGAGCGGATTGGAACTCGCCACGCGCATCAAGGATGATGCGGCAATCAGGAATCAATTGCTGATCATCATGCTAACCGGCGTCAGCCACGCGCCCAGCCGCGTCATCGCTCGTAATGCCGGAATCCGCCGCATCCTCAGCAAACCCGTGGCGGGCTATACTCTGCGCACTACGCTGATCGACGAGTGGCTACAACATAGTCAGCAGCAGCATAGTGAGCATAGCGAAGACAACTCAGAACCTCTTCAGCAAACGCACTCCGGCGGGTTCAAAATCCTGGTCGCAGAGGACAACTCGATCTCCACCAAGGTTATCCGCGGCATGTTAGGCAAGCTCAACATGCAGGTGCACTCGGTTCAGAACGGCCAGCAGGCAGTACTGCAAGCTCAAACCGGTGACTATGACTTGGTCTTGATGGACTGCGAAATGCCGGAAATGGATGGCTTTACCGCGGCGGAACTTATTCGCCAATGGGAACGGGCCAGCGGCCGCCAACCCATCCCGATCATTGCCCTGACTGCTCACATTCTGCCGGAGCACCGCGAGCGCTCAAGACTAGCCGGTATGAACGGACACATAGCCAAGCCAGTCGAGTTGGCGCAGTTACGCGACCAGCTCAACTTCTGGATCGATCAGAAACAACTGGATCAGGCGCGCGATCAGACAGCCTGATCCGTACCGGCGTTAGCAGAAGTCGGAAACACATCCACACCTGCAGAAGCGGCCGCGTAGTTGACGACATAGCCCAGCAGCAACCTGCGGCCCACCATCCCTGCAATACGCACACCTTGCAATGCCAGCATCAGACATCTCCCGTAAGTAGATACCGGAGATGTTAGCCGCTGATGCTCTCGACGGCCATTAGGCAGATGTTATCGGGACGATAGCCTGGTACTCGGGCGGCTAGCCTTCTTGCGGGTATTTTTCTTTCCGGCGACCGGTTTGCCAGCGCTTGGCTTGCCGATAGACGGATGATTAATATCAGCACCAGCGGCCGCAGATTTGCCTGCCCCAAGCCGACGCGCTCCACCCTGACTCGAAGAGCCGGTGTCACGCGGCGGCAGGCCCGTATGCTGGGTCAGCAGCGCGCCCTGACGCGGGCCTTTCGCCGGTGTCGACTGCTTCTTCCGGGCACTGGTATAGCCTTCTACCGCAGGCTGGTAGGTCGGAATCAGATGCTGCTTGCTGTTACCGATCAGGTCGCCGCGGCCCATCTCCTGCAAGGCCTCGCGCAACAGCGGCCAGTTCTTGGCATCGTGATAACGCAGAAACGCCTTGTGCAGGCGCCGTTGCCGCTCGCCCTTGACCGTATTGACCGAATCACTCTTGTAGGTCACCCGGCGCAGCGGGTTCTTGCCCGAGTGATACATGGCGGTGGCCGTCGCCATGGGCGAAGGATAGAAAGCCTGCACCTGATCAGCGCGGAAGTCGTTGGTCTTTAGCCACAACGCCAGGTTCATCATGTCCTCGTCCGAGGTGCCCGGGTGCGCAGCGATGAAGTAGGGAATCAGGTACTGTTTCTTGCCCGCTTCCTTGGTGTACTTTTCGAACATGCGCTTGAAGGCATCGTAACTGCCGATACCGGGCTTCATCATCCTGGTCAGCGGTCCCTGTTCGGTATGCTCTGGAGCGATCTTCAGATAGCCGCCAACATGGTGGGTGACCAGCTCCTTGACGTACTCGGGAGACTCCACCGCCAGGTCATAGCGCAGACCTGAGGCGATCAGGATTTTCTTCACACCAGGCAGTTCACGAGCCTTGCGGTAGAGGCCAATCAGCGAGGAATGATCGGTATTGAGGTTCTCGCATATGCCGGGGTAAACGCACGACGGCTTACGGCAAGCAGCCTCGATTTCGGGACTCTTGCAGGCGATGCGATACATATTCGCTGTCGGCCCACCCAGGTCGGAAATCACCCCGGTAAAGCCAGGCACCTTGTCGCGAATCTCTTCAATCTCGCGAATGATCGATTCGTGCGAACGGTTCTGGATGATGCGGCCTTCATGCTCGGTAATGGAACAGAAGGTACAGCCGCCAAAACAGCCGCGCATGATGTTCACCGAGAAACGAATCATCTCGTAGGCCGGAATTTTCGCATCCCCGTAGGCGGGGTGCGGCACCCGGGCATAGGGCAAACCGAATACGTAGTCCATCTCCTCGGTGGTCAACGGGATCGGTGGCGGGTTGAACCACACGTCCTTCTCGGCGTGACGCTGAACCAGTGCCCGCGCGTTACCGGGATTGGTTTCCAGATGCAACACGCGGTTGGCGTGCGCATACAGGACAGGATCACTTTTGACTTTCTCGTAGGATGGCAGCCGGATGACTGTCTTGTCCCGCTCCAGGCGCGGGTGCGGCAACAGTTGAACCACCTGCACGCCCTCACCCAGACCTTCATTGATGCCCTCTTCAGCCGGCCCTCTGGCCTGCTCGACGGCGCAGGCGCTGGTATCCTGAGTATTCACATAGGGGTTGATGATCTTGTCGACCTTGCCCGGCCGGTCAATTCGCGTTGAATCCAGTTCGAACCAGCCCTGTGGCGTATCGCGGCGCATAAAGGCAGTACCGCGGATATCGGTAATCGACTGAATATCCTCACCACGGCTAAGGCGCTGGGCGATCTCGACCACCGCGCGCTCGGCGTTGCCATAGAGCAGAATATCGGCTTTGGCATCGAGCAGCAGCGAGTGGCGGACCTTGTCCTGCCAGTAATCGTAATGCGCGATTCGCCGCAGCGAGGCTTCAATACCGCCCAATACTACCGGCACGTCATTGAAGGCCTCGCGGCAGCGCTGGCTATAGACGAGGCTAGCGCGATCTGGCCGGCTCCCTGCCTTGCCGCCCGGCGTATAAGCATCATCCGAACGGATCTTGCGATCCGCCGTATATCGATTGATCATCGAATCCATATTGCCCGCCGCCACCCCGAAGAACAGGTTCGGCTTGCCCAGCTGCATGAACGCGTCTTTGCTCTGCCAGTCCGGCTGACTGATGATCCCGACGCGGAAGCCTTGGGCTTCCAACAAACGGCCAATGATCGCCATGCCGAAGGACGGGTGATCCACGTAGGCATCGCCGGTGACGATGATGATGTCGCAGCTGTCCCAGCCGAGCAGATCCATCTCGTCCCGGCTCATGGGCAGAAAAGGCGCCGGGCCAAAACATTCGGCCCAGTACTTGGGATAATCAAACAGCGGCTTCGCGGCCGGCATGCTGATGGACATGCTTACTCCATATCGCCGTACCCGGAATAGGAGCCGGGTGCGAGATTTTCAAAACGGGTGAATTTGCCGAGAAAGGCCAATCGAATGCTGCCGATAGGCCCGTTCCGCTGTTTGCCGATAATAATCTCGGCGATACCCTGATCCTGGGTATCCGGATGATAAACCTCATCCCGATAAACGAACATGATTACGTCCGCGTCCTGCTCGATGGCCCCCGACTCACGCAAGTCCGAGTTGATCGGGCGCTTGTTGGGCCGTTGCTCCAGCGAGCGGTTCAACTGCGACAGCGCCACGACTGGAGCATTGAATTCTTTTGCCAGTGCCTTGAGCGAGCGCGAAATCTCGGAAATCTCGTTGGTCCGGTTTTCCGACGCGCCGCCAATCTGCATCAACTGCAGGTAATCGATCATGATCATGCCGATCTCGCCATGCTCGCGTACCACGCGGCGCGCCCGGGCACGCATTTCCATGGGCGACAGGCCGGCTGTGTCATCAATGAACAGCTTGCGGTCGTTGAGCAGATTGACCGCCGACGTCAGTCGCGGCCAGTCGTCATCCTCTAGCCGCCCTGCCCTGACCTTGCTCTGGTCAATGCGACCAAGTGAAGAAAGCATACGCATGACCAACGAATCACCTGGCATCTCCAACGAAAATACCAGCACCGCCTTGTCGTAGCGCATCACCACGTTCTCGACCAGGTTCATCGCAAAGGTCGTCTTACCCATCGAAGGGCGACCCGCAATAATCACCAGATCCGAAGGTTGCAGACCCGAGGTCATGTCATCCAGGTCGGCAAAGCCAGTCGACAGCCCGGTAATCGCGCCATCACTGTTGAACAGCGTATCGATACGATCAATTGCCTTGGTCAACAGGGTATTGACCGACTCAGGCCCACCGGTCTTCGGACGGCTTTCGGCGATCGCGAAGATCTGCCGCTCGGCATCGTCAAGAATCTGGTTAGCCTGCTTGCCCTTGGTATTGAAGGCACTGTCGGCGATATCCGAACTGGTGCTGATCAATTTACGCAGCGTCGAGCGCTCACGAATGATGTGCGTATAGGCGCTGATATTGGCGACAGACGGGGTGTTCTTGGCCAACTGCCCCAAATAGGCAAGCCCGCCGACCTGATCAATCAGCCCATCACGGTCCAGCTCTTCTGCCAGGGTAACCACGTCAAAGGGCTGATTGCGCGAAGCCAGGCTGGCCAGGGCGCGGAAAATCAGCCTGTGGTCATGGCGGTAGAAGTCCGCCTCGCTGAGCAGTTCAACCACACGCTCCCAGGTTGTGTTTTCCAGCATGACACCGCCGAGCACAGCCTGCTCGGCTTCGATCGAGTGTGGCGGGATCTTGAGAGCAGAGGTCTGCAGGTCAAGTTCCGCGGTATCGGTGTAGTTCGACTCGTTCATCGGTACAGGCTCAAGACAAAAACCGGGGAGACAAAAATAACAACACGGCGCCTGTCCGAGACAGGCACCGTGTTGACTAGTCTAACTGGAAAGCCCGGCGAACTCATCCACCGACAACCTTGGGCAATCGGCAACCAGTCCGTCCAGGCTGTGCAGCGGAATTAACCGGCTACAACGACCAGCTTGACGGTAGCTTCTACATCTGTGTGCAGGTGCAGAGCAACTTCGAATTCACCGACGTTGCGTAGCGGACCTTCAGGCAGACGTACTTCGCTTTTCTCGATGTCGACGCCAGCAGCAGTAACGGCATCAGCGATGTCGCGAGTACCGATGGAACCGAACAACTTGCCTTCTTCGCCAGCATTGGCGGAGACGGTCACGGTCAGACCTTCCAGCTTGGCCGCACGGGTTTCAGCTTCGGCTTTCTTCTCGTCAGCGATACGCTCTAAATCAGCGCGGCGAGCTTCGAAGGCTTCCAGGTTGGAAGCAGTAGCCGGAGTGGCTTTGCCAAAAGGCAGGAGAAAATTACGTGCGTAACCGGCGCTGACAGCAACCTTGTCGCCAAGGTTACCCAGATTCGCGATCTTTTCGAGCAGGATAACTTCCATTGCGATGACCTCTAAAATTCAAACTTGGCCATTCGAGTCGTCATCGTCGCGCGGCCCTTGAGCCGGTGCAATACGAGCACGAAAATCGAACAGACTATCTATAAATGCCAAAAACATAATCAGGGGATACACAATCTGGGCGGCAAAAACAAACACCACATAGAGTATCACCAACCATACCGAGCCTAGCTTCTTGATCCCGGCCAAGCCGTGCAACAGCGCCAATCCGGCAATCAGCAGCGGCAAACTGGCTATCGGTGCCAACATCGCCATTTGCCCGAACTGCGGGCTAAACAACGTCAACACCAGCAACCCACCAGCTACCAGAGGCGACAAGCGCAGCCGATGAAACTCGGCGCGAAAACCACCCGGGTTATACAACCCCGCTTGCCAGGAGCGGCCAATCATCAAACTGACCAGCGCCATCAACGCATGCACTGCGCCCATCAAACCAGCCAGAATCGGCACCAACAAAGCCTCGAGACGAACCATGCCGGCTTCGTCGACCGAGCCGCCCATGTCAGCCATCAATTCCGGCAAGCGCTCCTGAATCTGCACTGCCAAAGCCTGTAACGGCTCTCCCAGCACGCTCATGAGCAGCAACGCATAGGCCAGGCCCAGCGGCACCAAAACCAGCAAAACAGTGGGCCACGCTTGCTTTTCGCGTAGCAGCACTGCCATACCAGCAGCACCCAGAATAACCAGCAAAGGCGTCAGATCACCCATCACGGCCCAGGCCAGGGCAGGTAAAACACCCCAGATCAGAACCGGCAGCGCCTCATTCAAGCCGCGCCGCAGGATGACCAACGCCAGTGCCGCAGCACTGACCCAGAACAACAGGGGTATGGCCGCTGCAATAGCCACTACTAGAGTGGCCTGCTTGCGACCGCGCATGATGTATTCCGCTAACCCACGCATGCTGGTTCGGTTTCCCTGATTACGTCATTACCTGCTTATCAGCGACCGTGACTGTCGGTGAAGGGCAGCAGTGCCAGATAACGGGCGCGCTTGATAGCGACACCCAGCTGGCGCTGGTATCTGGCTTTGGTACCGGTAATACGGCTAGGAACGATCTTGCCGGTTTCGGTGATGTAAGCCTTCAGGGTGTTCAGATCTTTGTAATCGATCTCTTTAACGCCTTCAGCGGTGAAACGGCAGAACTTTCTGCGGCGGAAAAAACGTGCCATGGCAGCGTCTCCTTAGATACTGGAATGTGGGAGCGGGATGACTTACTCGTCGTCGCCGTCGTCGTTGTCGTCAGCGTTGTCGCTATCGCTGTCGTTGTCCGAATCGTTGTCGTCGCCTTCGGTGCGCTCACGACGCTCACGACGCTCGCCACGACCGGTGTCTTCCGGCTTGAGCATGTCGGACTGTTCGGTGATGGCTTCGTCACGACGGATGACCATGTTACGAATAACGGCATCGTTGTAACGGAAGTTCTCAGTCAGCTCTTCCAGTGCCTTGGCGCTGCACTCGACGTTGATCATGATGTAGTGGGCTTTGTGGATCTTGTCGATCGGGTAAGCCAGTTGACGACGGCCCCAATCTTCCAGGCGGTGGATCTTACCGCCATCTTCTTCAATAAGCTTGGTGTAGCGCTCAATCATGCCGCCGACCTGCTCACTCTGATCCGGGTGAACCAAAAATACGATTTCGTAATGACGCATAAGTGCTCCTTACGGGTTGTAGCCAGCCACCCAACATGGTCTGGCAAGGAGTAGAACTCTAGTTTGGGGCGCACATTCTAGGGGAGTGGTGGGCAAGTCGCAAGCTTTAAGCTGTGCAAGCTGCAAGCTGCAAGCTGCAAGCTGCAAGCTGCAAGCTGCAAGCAAAGTGTGCGGGCCCGTACCTGCACTGCAACCCCACCTTCGCTTGGATTCCCGCCTGCGCGGGAATGACGGGAGGGTGGCGCTGGATAGTGAATACAAACACAAGCCTGAATTGGCGGGTCTTAGCTCGCGACTTGAAGCTTGTAGCTTGTAGCTTGTGGCTTGCAGCTAGCCGCTCGCTGTCGCTCAGCCCTGCTGGGTGCGCTGGCGGACGGCTTCAAACAGACAGATGCCACTGGCCACCGACACATTGAGACTGCTGACGCTCCCTGCCATCGGCAGCTTGGCCAGATAGTCACAATGCTCGCGGGTAAGGCGGCGCATGCCGCTGCCCTCGGCGCCCATCACAATCACGCTGGGCACCTTGAAATCGACCTGGTAGATCAGTTGCTCCGCCTCTCCCGCGGTACCGACGATCCACAGCCCGCGCTGCTGCAACTGCTTCAACGTGCGCGCCAGGTTGGTGACGGCGACCAATGGGACAGTCTCAGCAGCACCACAGGCTACCTTACGCACAGTTGGCGACAGGCTCGCAGAACGGTCACGGGGGATGACCACCGCGTGCGCTCCCGCGGCATCCGCGCTGCGCAGGCAGGCACCCAAATTATGCGGATCGGTCACACCGTCGAGCACCAGCAGCAAGGCCGGCCCTTCGAGCTTGTCGAGCAGGTTGTCGAGCATTTCCTCGGACCACATCTGGCTCGGCGTCACCGAAGCAACGACACCTTGATGCACCCCTTCGGCAATCTTGTCGAGCTCATCCGGCGTCACCCGCTGCACGCCAACACCAGCGCTTTCAGCCAGCTCCAGCAGCGCTTGCACGCGACTATCCAACCGGCCGCGCACCAGGATCAGTTGCTTGACCCGCTTGGGTGAACGCTGCAGCATCGCCTGCACCGCGTGCACACCGTAAACATATTCGTTATCGCTCATATATCAAGCTCACGATCTCGGTTTGCGCGGGGCGCGGGGAGCCCGAGGCGCGCGCGGCGCTCGTGCCGGCCCGGAGGAACCCGCGGCCTTGTCTGCAGGCTTCTTGCCTGCAGCCGACCTGGGCTTGCCCGATGACGTCTTTGAGCGAGGTGCGCGCCCCTTGTTAGCCGCACCGCCGACTTTCTTCGCGTCGTCCATCAATTTCTGGCGTACTGCACGGCTGGCATCAACATTGGCATTCGCCGCTTGTGGCTGCGTCTTGTCCATCTCGAAGTCGATCTTGCGCTCGTCCAGATCTACCCGAGCTACCATGACTCTGACAGTATCGCCCAGGCGGAAGCTCTTGCCCGCCTTCTCACCGGTGAGGCGGTGGTGCACCGCATCAAAGTGATAGTAGTCGGCCGGCAGCGCAGTGATATGCACCAGACCTTCAACATAAATATCAGTCAGCTCGACGAACAGACCAAAACCGGTAACTGCAGTGACCAGACCATCAAAGCTCTCACCCACGCGATCTTTCATGAACTCGCATTTGAGCCAGCTCACCACATCACGCGTGGCTTCATCGGCTCGCCGCTCGTTCTGCGAGCACTGCTGCCCCAGATGCTCAAGCGCGGCCAGATCATACGGGTAGATCGATGCCTTGGGCAGCACACCGGCGCCGGCACGCTGCACCCGATCGGTCTTCTTGCGCGAGCGGATGACGCTACGAATCGCCCGATGAGTCAACAAATCCGGGTAACGGCGGATGGGCGAGGTGTAGTGCGTATACGCCTCGTAGTTCAAACCGAAGTGCCCTGCATTGTGCGGACTGTAAACCGCCTGACTCAGCGAGCGCAGCATCACCGTCTGGATCAGCTGAGCATCGGGACGGCCCTGCACTTTCTGCAGCACGGCGCTGTAATCTTCCGGGGTCGGCGTGCCTTTCTTGCGCGTCAGGGTCATGCCCATGGCACCCAGGAACTGGCGAAGACGCTCGACCTTTTCGTCCTTCGGCGCATCGTGAACACGATACAGGCCTGGCAATTCTAGATCCTGCAGGAAGCGTGCAGTCGCCACGTTGGCGCAGAGCATGCACTCTTCGACAATCTTGTGCGCATCGTTACGGGTGGTGGGGCGAATTTCCGCAATCTTGCGGTTCTCGCCAAAAATGATGCGCGTTTCCGTGGTCTCGAAATCAATAGCACCGCGGCCCTGGCGGGCTTTGGCCAATGCTTTATAAAGCTCGTAGAGGTTCTTCAGCGCAGGCTGCAGATCGGCGTGCTCTTCAATCAGCGCTTGGCCTTCACGGCTACGCGGATGCTCAAGCATGCTTGAAACCTTGTTATAGGTTAGCCGCGCGTGGGAGTGGATGACACCCTCGTAAAACTCATAATCGGTCAGCTCGCCGCTTTTGGACACGGTCATTTCGCAGACCAGAGCAAGACGGTCGACTTTCGGCATCAAGGAGCACAGGCCGTTGGAAATCGCCTCGGGTAGCATCGGTACGACTTCGCTGGGGAAATACACCGAGGTGCCACGCAGCTCAGCCTCACGATCCAGCGCGGAGCCTACCGGGACATAATGCGATACGTCGGCAATCGCCACGTAGAGCTTCCAACCGCCGGCAAACAAGCGCCAGCCACTGGCTTTATGCGGTTCACAATACAACGCATCATCAAAATCGCGGGCATCTTCGCCATCAATAGTCACCAGTGGCAGGTGGCGCAGATCGACGCGCTTGAGCTTGTCCTTGTCTTCCACGTGGTCCTTCAGGCGTGCGGCTTCATCCAGCACCTCCTGGGGCCAGACGCTGGGGATATCGTAGCTGCGCAACGCAACTTCGATTTCGACGCCGGCGGCCATATAATCACCTACCACCTCGACGACTTCGCCCTGTGACTGGCGGTGTATGCTCGGCCACTGAGTAATCTTCACTTCCACGTACTGACCGTTCTGCGCGCCACCTTCGGCGCCCGGCTGAATCAATACCTCATGGTTGATCTTGGCGTTGTCAGCGACCACGAAGGCAATGCCGTTTTCAGTGTAGAACCGACCGACCAGCACTTCATGCGCACGCTCGAGAATCTCGACAATGGTGCCCTCACTACGGCCGCGGCGGTCAACGCCGGTAATACGGCCCAATACACGGTCACCATCGAATACCAGACGCATCTGCGCCGGGCTGAGGAACAGGTCATCACCACCACCATCGGGAACCAGAAAACCGAAACCATCACGGTGACCCTGAACGCGGCCTTTGATCAGGTCGAGCTTATCGACCGGTGCATACGCACCACGGCGGGTATAGATCAACTGACCGTCACGCTCCATCGCACGCAGGCGTCGGCGAAGGGCTTCGATGCCGTCTTCGTCGCTGATCGCGAACTCGTCCTGCAACTGCGAACGAGTGGCAGGTGCGCCGCGCTCTTCAAGCAGCTTGAGGATCAACTCGCGACTGGGAATGGGGTTGTCGTAATTCTGAGCTTCGCGATGAGCCTCTGGGTCAATTGCTGCCCAGTTGGTCGGTGATGCGGAAGTACGTTTGGAGTTGCTCGACGCAGGCGCCGAGTCTTGGGATATTGGTTTTTTCGTCATAGCTCTCTATTGAACCGCGAATCGCGTCCAGTTGCACCTGTTTCTAGCGTTTGTGTACTTTTTTTCACAAGGGGGTTTACAAGCTCTGGGGCGCTACGTATTATTCGCGCCGTCAACACAACAACGGTTGCAACGCGAAACCTCTACGGTCAGCTTAGCACCCACGTTGAGAAAAGACGCCCAGGTGGTGAAATTGGTAGACACGCCAGCTTCAGGTGCTGGTGGCCGCAAGGCCGTGGAAGTTCGAGTCTTCTCCTGGGCACCATTTCTTCTCTGACGCGATCGCGTCAGATGCGCATAAAACCCCTACTACCTTTGTAACGCCAGCCTTCATCATCAGACTTGCGCTGCTGATCTGCGCACCTCATCCTGCGCCGGCACAAACAAAACAATTGAACAAAACTTGTCTCATGCCCTTGCAGGCTAGCGCACAGGCATTAAAAAGGCGCCTCGCGGCGCCTTTTTAATCATCAGAATATCTTTCTCAAGATAATCGTCTCGTTTCGGTCCGGCCCCGTGGAAATGATATCCACCGGCGCACCCACCAACTCTTCTATACGCTTGATGTAAGCGCGCGCATTGGCTGGCAACTGCTCCAGCGTCTGCGCCCCCAGAGTGGACTCGCTCCAGCCTGGAACATCCTCATAGACCGGCTCCAACCCCAGGTAGCTGTCAGCATCGGTAGGCGCTTCGATCACCGCGCCATCCTCATTGCGATAGCCGATACAGATGCGGATAACATCCAGACCATCCAGCACATCCAGCTTGGTCAGACATAGACCGCTGATGCTGTTGATCTCCATGGCCCGACGCAGGATAACCGCATCAAACCACCCACAGCGACGCGCACGACCGGTAGTTGAACCAAACTCGTGACCACGTTCGGCCAGGCGCGCACCGACATCATCGAACAACTCGGTAGGAAACGGACCGGAGCCCACGCGCGTGGTGTAGGCCTTGGTGATGCCCAGCACGTAATCCAGGTACAAAGGGCCGAAACCCGAGCCCGTGGCGGTGCCACCGGCTGTGGTGTTGGAGCTGGTAACAAAGGGGTAAGTGCCGTGGTCGATATCCAGCAGCGAACCCTGAGCACCCTCGAACATGATGTTGGCGCTTTCGCGGCGCAGCTCGTGCAAACGCGCGGTTACGTCGGTCATCAACGGGCGCAGCCACTCAGCGTAGCCCATGGCCTCATCCAGGGTTTTCTGGAAATCGACCGGATCAACCTTGTAGTAATGCTGCAGAGCGAAGTTATGGTAATCCAACACTTCACCCAGCTTGGCGGCAAAGCGTTCGCGATGAAACAGATCCGCCACACGCAAACCGCGGCGCGAGACCTTGTCTTCATAAGCAGGGCCGATACCGCGGCCAGTAGTACCGATCTTGGCTTCGCCACGCGCCTTTTCACGCGCCTGATCCAGCGCTACGTGGTAAGGCAGAATCAACGGGCAGGCAGGGCTGATGCGCAGGCGCTCGCGCACTGGCACGCCTTTGGCTTCCAGCTCCTTGAGTTCCTTCATCAGGGCCTCAGGAGACAACACCACGCCGTTACCAATAAAGCACCGTACGTTTTCCCGCAGAATTCCCGAAGGGATCAAATGCAGTACGGTCTTCTCGCCATCGATGACCAGCGTATGCCCGGCATTGTGCCCGCCCTGGTAACGCACTACTGCGGATACCTGGTCGGTGAGCAGGTCGACGATCTTGCCCTTGCCTTCATCGCCCCATTGGGTGCCCAGGATGACTACATTCTTACCCATTTCAGCTCTCGCCTCATTCAAATTGGAACGGCCTGCACAGCCATCAAATCAGTTATTCAGTTCAGTAACCTGCCAGGCGTTGTTGCGCCACTGCAAAATGCGGTCACATCCATGCTCGGGCGCTTCCGAATCCATTTGGCCTGGCAGCGCCACTATTACTCTTTCGCCTCGCCGGCGCAGGGCCATTACCTCAGCCTGCAGACCTGGCTCGTTGGCGTAGGTCGCCCAGATACCCGGAGCGCGCTCACCGCCAGCAATCGTACCGCGCTCTACCAGCAAGCGCAGGTCGGTAGAAAACCCGGTAGCAGGTCGCGCACGACCAAAGTCCTCACCTATGTCATCGTAACGCCCACCCTGGGCGATACTTTGCCCGACGCCGGCGATGTAGGCGGAGAAAACCACACCTGTATGGTAGTGATAGCCACGCAGCTCGCCCAGGTCAAAGTACAGCGGAATATCCGGGTACTGACGAGACAGGGTCTGGGCTATTTCCACCAGATCATCCAGCGCAGCCATGACCGACTCGGGCGCCCCGTCCAACAGGATATGCGCGCGCTCCAACACCTCCACGCCACCTGAAAGGTCAGCCAGGCTGCACAACATCGCCGCCAGCGACGACTGACTCAAGGACTCGGTCAGCTGCCGCACCTCGTCAACCGCCTTGCGCTGCAGCGCGTCAAACAGTGCCTGCTCGGTACTCTCTTCAAGGCCGGCAGATTGAGTCAGGCCGCGGAAGATACCCACATGGCCGATATCCAGATGCACGCCTTTGACCTGGCAACTATCCAGGCTTTCCAGCATCAGCGTGATGATCTCGATATCACTGGCGCTGGACGCGTCACCATACAACTCGGCGCCCAGCTGAATGAGGCTGCGCGCGGTAGAAAGTGCCCGAGGCCGCGTATGCATCACGCTGCCGCAATAGCAAAGCCGGCTAGGACCTTCAGCGCCTAAGGTGTGCGCGTCGATACGCGCCACCTGGGGCGTGATGTCGGCACGCAAGCCGAGCATGCGCCCGGACAACTGATCAATCATCTTGAACGTCTGAAGTTCAAGGTCGTGACCGGCTCCCGTTAACAAGGATTCAACGTATTCGATATGCGGAGTAATGACCAGGTCATAACCCCAGGAGGCAAAAAGATCCAGCAGTTGCCTACGGGCGGCTTCGATACGAGCAGCCTCTTCAGGCAGCACCTCTTCGATGCCATCAGGCAACAGCCAGCTATCAACAGTCGGCATTATCACAACCTTTCCTACGCAACGGATGCTGGCGTGTCCGGCATCCTGCTAGCGAATCAGATAGAGAAACAAAGTGCCCGTGAGCATGCATGCCAGACCGATCAACCGCAGATGTGCGTCGGCGATCTGAGCTACTCCGGCTAACATGCGCTTCCAGCGTGCAGGCGCAAGAAAAGGCATCAGGCCTTCCAACACCAACAGCAAACACAGCGCTGCAGCCAGACTCTGCCACATGGGTTGCTTCCCCTTGATCAGACCGGGGCTAGACCTGGATAAGCAAGCACCGGTCACAAAAAAGCCGGGATATCCCGGCTGCGCGATTGTATCACGTTTTTGTCTGGCCACACCTGCAAAGGCTGCAGCTATGGCCAGTCGATGCGTTACCTTACGCCGTTACCCTGTAGATAGCGGAAAAACTCGCTTTCAGGATCCAGGACGAGGATATCCGACTTGCTCGAGAAGCTCTCACGATAGGCCTGGAGACTACGATAAAACGAGTAGAACTCCGGATCCTTGTTATAGGCTTCTGAATAGATCGCTGCTGACTGGGCATCACCATCACCGCGAATCTGTTCTGCTTCACGGAATGCTTCGGCCAGAATAACCCGCTGCTGACGATCCGCATCAGCGCGGATACCTTCAGCAAGCTCGCGACCCTTGGCACGATGCTCGCGCGCTTCGCGCTCACGCTCGGAACTCATTCGCTCGAACACACTGCGATTGACTTCACTCGGCAGATCGATCGCCTTGACCCGCACATCCAGCACCTCGATACCCAACTCACGACGCGCACTGGTATCCAGCGTACTGGTGATATCAGCCATTAACTGATCGCGCTCACCGGACACTACTTCGTTCAAAGTACGGCGCGCTACTTCGTTGCGCAGCCCGGACTCCAGCTGACGCGACAAACGCTCTTCCGCAATGGAACGCATACCGGAGGTAGCAGTATAGAAGCGCTCGACGTTTGCAATCCGCCACTTGGCATAGGAGTCAACCATCAGCGCCTTCTTCTCCAGCGTCAGATAACGCTGGGTAGCCGAGTCCAGAGTCAGCAGACGCCCGTCAAACAGACGATGCTCCTGAATGAAGGGCAACTTGAAATGCAGACCTGGCTGCACATCATCCTTAACCACTTTACCGAACTGCAGCACAATACCGCGCTCGATCTGACTGACTACAAAGAAGCTGTTCCAGCCCACTACCACTAGTATCAACGCGAT
This sequence comes from Halopseudomonas pelagia, assembly GCF_009497895.1. Taxonomy (NCBI): domain Bacteria; kingdom Pseudomonadati; phylum Pseudomonadota; class Gammaproteobacteria; order Pseudomonadales; family Pseudomonadaceae; genus Halopseudomonas; species Halopseudomonas pelagia. Next base: position 3,754,396 of record NZ_CP033116.1, read on the forward strand.
AATCAAACCGAAAATTGTTTTATTGCTCATCAGCGGGACTCCCTTGAACGCAGATCACGCTGCTGTATCTGAACCGGCATGCGCGACTGAGCATCGCTGGTGGTGGAATCTGTTCTGGCTGAGGATGACGATGAAGAGCTTCCGCCGCCTCCCTGCTGCATCAGCTTGTCCAGAGGCAGATAGAGCAAGTTGTTATTGCCATCGCCCCCCGACACCAGAATCTTGCTGGTGCTGGACATCACATCCTGCAAGGTCTCGATGTACATACGCTCGCGCAGTACCTCTGGAGACATCTCATACTGAACATAGAGCTGGTTGAAGCGCTGCGCTTCACCGTCAGCCCGGGCGATAACTTCATCGCGATAACCGTTGGCTTCTTCCAGCAAACGCTGGGCCTGACCACGAGCCTCCGGAATCACGCCATTGGCGTAGGATTCAGCTTGATTACGCTCACGCACCTCATCTTCCCGTGCGCGAATAACGTCATCGAAAGCATCCTGAACTTCAGCCGGAGCCTGAGCACTTTCAATGTTCACCTGAACCACCGTAATGCCGGTGTTATAAGTATCCAGATAGCGCTGTAGCCGCTCCGTAGTCTCTACACCCATTTGCTCACGACCTTCGGTCAGCACCTGGTGCATGGAAGTCGAACCTACCACGTGGCGCAAGGCGCTCTCGGTGGCATGCCGCAGACTGGTTTCAGGATCTTCGACTTTCAGCACGAAGTTTTCGAGATTGGAAATGCGGTACTGAATCGCAACCGGCACCTCAACAATATTCTCGTCCTCAGTTAGCATCTGACCTTGCTGGCGGTAGGAACGCACCTGGGTCACGTTACGCTGAAACTTCTTCTCGATCGGCGGGAAGTAAAGATGCAAACCGGGCTCTACCGTACGATGGTATTCACCGAAACGTAGAACGATAGCCTGCTCCTGCTCATCCACTGTATACACCGCACTGAACAACCAGAAGGCGATAATAACCAGGCCGCCAATCATCCAGACGGCTTTCGGAATACCTGCACCACCGCCGCTGCGATTGTTGCCACCACCGTTATTGCTACTGCCTTTCTTGCCGCCAAACAGCCCATTCAGGCTGTCCTGAAGCTTTTTCAGCGCTTCATCCAGATCTGGAGGGCCCTGCTTGCCGCCACGGTTGCCGTTATTCTTGTCATTATTACCACCACCACTACCCCAAGGGTCTTGGTTGTTGTTTTTACCACCACCAGGCTCATTCCAGGCCATAGCGCTCTCCGTTATTCGTAATCCTGCCAGACTGAGACGCCTCGTGAGCCACCCCAGATATTTGTTCAATCCTACAGCAATTGGCCTAGCCTAAGCGAACCAAAGGACAGCCCATTATTGCAAAGTATGTTGCCGCAGAAAGGCATCCGGCTGCCATCCTTCACGCTTGAGCAAGCGATTGAAATCACTGCGCTGCAGGCGAAGATCAAGCTGTTGTCGGCCGTCATCGGCGATGCGCTCACCCACCACCGCACCGACCTCATAAAACTGCGCGCGCAATCGCGCTTCCGCATGCTCCAGCAATACCGATTCCTGCATAACGTCCTGCCCCAGCCGCTCGGCCATGGCCTGCTCCACCAGCTCCAGGCCAAGGCCTTGCTGAGCAGAAACCCAGACGCGTACCGGCACGCCTGATTCATCACGCTGAATATGCGGCTCCAGACCGTCCAGCAGATCAATCTTGTTGTATACCTCGAGAATCGGCAGTTCAATCGCGCCGATCTCCGTCAACACTTTGACCACCTGCTCGATGTGCGAGGTGCGATCCGCGTCGGCTGCATCAATTACATGCAGCAGGAAATCCGCCTGGCTGGACTCCTCCAGCGTAGCGCGAAAAGCTTCTACCAGTTTGTGCGGCAAATGGCGGATAAAACCCACCGTGTCGGCAAGGATTGCCGGACCAACATCCTCCAACTCGATGCGCCTAAGCGTCGGATCCAGCGTCGCAAACAGCTGATCGGCCGCGTATACGGTCGAACTGGTCAGTATATTGAATAGCGTCGATTTACCAGCGTTGGTATAACCCACCAGCGACACCACCGGCACCTCGGCACGCCGCCGCGAACGACGAGCCTGCTCGCGTTGGCTGCGGACTTTTTCCAGGCGCCGGGTGATCTGTTTGATTCGCTCGCGCAGAAGACGTCGATCCGTTTCCAGCTGAGTTTCACCCGGTCCGCGCAGGCCTATACCGCCCTTCTGTCGCTCAAGGTGAGTCCAACCGCGTACTAGCCGGGTGCTTAGATGATCAAGCTGGGCGAGTTCGACCTGCAGCTTGCCCTCGTGGGTACGGGCGCGCTGGGCGAAAATATCGAGGATCAAACCGGTACGATCAATTACACGGCACTTGAGCTCACGCTCAAGGTTACGCTCCTGACTGGGTGTCAAGACGTAATTGAAGATAACCAGATCCGCTTCATGCTCGGCTACGCTGGCTTGCAGCTCTTCAACCTTGCCAGCGCCGATTAGAAAGCGCGGACTGGGTCGATGGCGGTTGACGGTGAGAAAGGCAGCAATATCAGCGCCGGCCGAATTGGCCAGCTCGACAAACTCCTGAGGGTCTTCCCGGGTGCGCTCGTCCTGACCTTCGAGGTGAACCAGAATGGCGCGCTCACCCCCTTCATGGCGCTCGAAAAACAATCAGACCTCCCGAAAAATCAAGGTGCTTCTGTCTCTAGCTCGTCACCACTGCCCTGAACCGGCAAGCGCACTGGACGCCCAGGTACAACGGTAGAGATAGCATGCTTGTATACCATCTGGCTGACCGTGTTCTTCAGCAGGATGACAAACTGGTCGAATGACTCAATCTGGCCTTGCAGCTTGATGCCGTTGACCAGATAAATGGATACCGGAACCCGTTCCTTGCGCAGAACGTTCAGGTAAGGGTCTTGTAGTGAATGCCCTTTTGACATTACCTCACTCCTTATGGAAAGCTTATTTGTAAGCATTAAATAATGCGTTTTCACCGAACTGTCCATTATCCATAGGGAAAGTCGGTACCAATTCTCAAACAACCATCTGAAATCAAGATTAGCAGAACACTGGAAACTTATATTGTGCTTGAATCCAGCGCTTTCAAGGCCTGATCAAATCTTTTTGGGTCGAGGCTATCAAACCATTGAATTTCAGCCTTCCAACCACGTAGCCAGGTAAGCTGTCGCTTAGCCAACTGGCGGGTAGCGATAGTCCCTCGTTCGACCGCCTCATCCCTGGAGAGTTTCCCTTCCAGGTAATCCCAGACTTGTCGATAGCCTACCGCCCGGATTGACGGCAATCCCACGTGCAAATCCGGCCTTGCGTACAAGGCTCTGACTTCGTCTACCAGACCCTGTTGCATCATCAAGGAAAAGCGTTCAGCGATGCGTTGATGCAGCACCTGGCGCTCCACCGGCGCGATCGACAGATAGCGCATAGTATAAGGCAAAAAAGAGGATCCGGGCGTCTGGCCCGTGGCTTTTTCTGACGCCTGCCGCCCGTGCCAGTCACTCAGCGTGACACCCGAGATCAGGTAAACTTCGTAGGCTCGCTGGATCCGCTGGGGGTCGTTTGGGTGAATACGCAGGGCTGCTTGCGGATCCACTTCGGCGAGCCTGGCATGCACTGACTGCCATCCTTCCGCCGCCGCCAGGCTCTCAATCTGCGCGCGGATCAGCGGGTCAGCTACTGGCATACTGGCAATACCATCGGCCAGCGCCTTGAAATACAGCATGGTGCCGCCAACCAGCAGAGGAATGCGCCCGCGGGCATGAATATCACTGATCAGCGCCTGTGCGTCCGTGCAAAAGCGCGCAGCCGAATAGGCTTCAGCGGGGTCGAGAATATCGACCAGATGATGGGGGTACCGGGCTAGTGTTCCGGCGTCGGGTTTGGCGGTACCGATATCCATACCGCGATAAACCAGCGCCGAATCGACGCTCACCAGCTCGCAGGGCAAATGCTCGGCCAGATGCAATGCAAGGTCAGTCTTGCCTGCCGCGGTAGGACCCATCAGGCAGATCACCGGAGGTTTAACCACCATACTCACGCAACACTCCGATACATTTTATTGCCCATTACATAGCAGCAAATAGACCGCAAAGGCTTAGCGCCCGCGCAGAAATAGTTTATCCAGCTCGACCATGCCCATCTGTGTCCAGGTAGGCCGGCCGTGATTGCATTGCCCGCTACGCTCGGTCTGTTCCATATCTCTCAACAACGCATTCATTTCTGTCAGCGTCAGCCTTCGATTGGCTCTTACCGAGCCGTGGCATGCCATGGTTGACAGTAGCTCATTGCGATGCGCTTCAATACGATCACTGGTACCGTATTCCAGCAGATCACTGAGCACATCACGTACCAGCTGCACTGCATCGGCCTGGCGTAGCAACGCGGGGATTTCACGGATACCCAAAGTTTCCGGCCCCATGCGCTGCAACTCGAAACCCAGGCGAGAAAACCAGTCCGCATGCTCTTCAGCGCAATCAGCTTCGCGCTGACTCACCGCCAGCGATTCCGGGACCAGCAAAGGCTGGCCACGCAACCCTTCCTGATCCATCGCCAATTTGAGCCGCTCATAGGTAATGCGCTCGTGTGCCGCATGCATATCTACCACCACCAGCCCTTGGGCGTTCTCAGCCAGAATATACACCCCGTGCAACTGCGCTACAGCGTACCCCAGCGGTGGCACATCTTGCTGTTGTGTACTTTCCGTCAATTCGCCAGCCCCCATAGGCGAATTGCCGTACAAGGTGGAGAAGCCTTGCAAAGCCCCAGTCACTTCGCCTGCCGAGGGCCGTTGCGGCTGAAATGCAGGCTGCGCTGACCAGGATGCAGCCGGCTCATTCAGCGACATGCGCTCTTGGCCGGAGAAAACGCCTGCAGAAGCTCCGGTCATCTGGGGAGCCAATTGCGCTGGCGCTTCGGTCCCGCCTTCAGCGCCGGGCTGATCACCCGGCCGCTGAGCGGCCAGCGCTCGATGCAGGGTGCTGAAGAGAAAATCATGGACCATGCGGCCATCACGAAAACGGACTTCATGCTTGGTCGGGTGCACGTTGACGTCAACCACCGCAGGATCCACTTCCAGAAACAGCACGAAGGTCGGGTGCCGGCCGTTAAACAGCACATCCCGGTACGCCTGGCGCACGGCATGCACGACCAATTTGTCTTTGATCATGCGACCGTTGACGAAGAAATATTGCAGATCCGCCTGGCTGCGCGAGAATGTTGGCAAGCCTACCCAACCCCATAGCCGCAGACCGCTGCGTTCACTGTCGATAGACAGCGACTGCTCAACAAAGGCTGGCCCGCAAACGCTGGCCACACGCCGGCGTGCTTCCTGCTCGCCGTGCGCAGGGCGCAGGCTGAATACGGTGCGGCCGTTATGCCGGAGGCTGAACGCGACATCGAAGCGCGATAACGCCAGGCGTTTGACCACCTCTTCAAGATGGCTGAATTCGGTTTTTTCGGTGCGCAAAAATTTGCGCCGGGCTGGCGTATTGAAAAACAGATCTCGCACTTCCACCGTAGTGCCACGCGGATGCGCTGCGGGTTGCAGCCGCGGCTGCATGTCACGGCCTTCGGTCTCGACCTGCCAGGCCTGGTCGGCTCCAGCGGTGCAAGATGTCATCGTCAGCCTGGACACGGAGCTGACAGAAGCCAGCGCTTCGCCGCGAAACCCCAGGGTCGCAACACGCTCCAAATCGTCCAGATCACGGATCTTACTGGTCGCATGGCGCGACAGCGCCAGCGGCAGGTCGTCTTGGACGATGCCGCTACCATCGTCGCGCACGCGCAGCAATTTAACCCCGCCCTGCTCGACTTCGATATCAATACGCATCGCGCCGGCATCCAGGCTGTTCTCCAGCAACTCCTTGATCACCGAAGCAGGTCTTTCAACCACCTCACCGGCGGCAATCTGGTTTGCCAGACGCGGGCTGAGCAGCTGAATTCGTGTCATTTCAGGGCTCATTCTGCACCAGCATGCTGCCGGCCGGCACTTTCAGTGTCTGACCGGGCTGGATCTTGTCACTGCGCAGATTATTCGCGTCTCTCAGACTGGAAACACTGATCCCGTAACGGTTGGCAATAATAGACAAGGTGTCACCGCGCGAGACCGTATGCTCTGCAGGCCTGTGAGCCTGCAGCTTGCCGCCGGCCTTCAGCGCGGCCAAACGGGTACCGGGTGGCGGGTAACGGTGGAAATAGTCGCGAATGCCCGTATGCATGGCTCTGGCCAAGGCTTGCTGATGGCTCTTGGTCACCAGTTTTTTCGCCTCTCCAGGATTCGAGATAAATCCGGTTTCTACCAGAATGGAGGGTATATCCGGCGACTTGAGCACCATGAAACCCGCCTGCTCGACACGCCGCTTGTGCAGCGGCGTAATCTTGCCGACAGCAGCCAGCACCTGCTGACCGACATCCAGGCTGGCAGACAAGGTCGCCGTCATCGACAGGTCAAGCAGCACGCTGGCCAATACCTGATCCTTGTTATCCAGGCTCACCCCACCCACGCCGCCTATCAGGTCAGAACGGTTCTCGCGGTCCGCCAGTAATCGCGCAGTTTCCGAGGTAGCACCACGATCAGACAAAGCGAACACCGACGCGCCGAAGGCACTGGCACGGGTAAATGCATCTGCATGTACGGACACGAACAAATCGGCGCTGTGTTTGCGGGCAATTTCGGTGCGTTTGCGCAGCGGAATAAAGTAGTCGCCCGTGCGCACCAGCACAGCCTTGAACCCGGGCTCAGCATCAATCAGACGCTGGAGCTCTCGGGAGATAGCCAGCACCACATTCTTCTCACGCACCCCCCCAGGCCCTAGCGCGCCCGGATCCTCCCCGCCGTGGCCGGCATCGAGGGCGATGATGATTAACCGATCGCCGCCCGCCGTGTTCGCTTTGGGCGCGGTGCTCGGGGGCAGCGGAGTGGCCACATCAGGTGTCGGCAGGGAAATGCTCTCGCGCGGCTGATCGTTGTCGAACAGATCGATGACCAGACGGTGACCATATTGCTGGTTGGGCGGCAACGCAAAGCTCTTGGCCGTCACGCCCTGAGACAGATCAAGCACCACGCGCAGGCTCGACGCATCTCGCGGCGCCGAACGCAAGCCGGTCAGCGGCGTACCTTCCAGCGGCAGCGAGTTGGTGTTGGCAGAGAAACTGGCCCCGGTGATGTCAATGACGATCCGCTCGGGACTGGAAAGGGTAAACAGCGTGTGGTCTGCGGGCCCCGTCAGGTCGAAAACCAGTCGAGTATTGTCTGGCGCGCGCCAGAGGCGTACGTTCTGAATGTCAGCGGCCTGCAGCAGGCCAGACATCAACAGGCACAGACTGATGATCATCCATTTGAGCATTGCTCGACTCCCGGCATTTCTGATCACGTGTGCACATCTTCCCGATTATTGTGTAGGCGCTGGCATGCCGCCAGACCATGGGCACTCTGCCCCGCTATGTTTAGCTGCCGACCAGGTCCTTTGGGGCTTATGGTAATGGTCAGATCAGCCGTTGGCAAAACTCCCTTGCCTTTATCCGGCCACTCTACAAGACACAGGCTCTCGGGGCTAAAGTAATCACGTACACCCAGAAACTCCAGCTCCTCCGGATCCAGCAAGCGATACAGGTCAAAGTGGTAAATGGCGCCGCTGTTCAGTTCGTAGGGTTCGACCAACGTGAACGTCGGGCTCTTGACTGCACCCTGGTGACCACGCCCCCGAATCAAACCACGGCTCAAAGTCGTTTTTCCGGCCCCCAGGTCGCCCTGCAAATAGATCACTCCGCGCCCTTCCATCGCGTGACCGACGGCCGCGCCCAGAGCCTCCATGGCTTGGTCACCCTCTGCGTAAAACACTTCGATCATGTTGTTTCCCGTACATTAAGCCAGTGTCTGATTGGCTTCATCAGGTCCCCGGCGAGCACTCCCCGGTCATCACCGGCAGCCGCCATGTCACCCGCCAGCGCATGCACCAGCACCGCATAACGCGCAGCGTCCCCCGCCTTCAAGCCTTGCGCCAATAACGCGCCTGCAAGCCCGGAGAGCACATCACCCATGCCAGCGGTGGCCATTCCCGGGTTGCCAAAAGTGCAGATACTCGGCGATGCACCTTGATCGTCAGCGGAGGCGACCAGACTACCCACACCCTTGAGGACCACGGCGCAGCCGAAGCGTTCCACCAGGCAGGCCAATGCGCGCAACCTGTCGGCCTGCACTTGGGTCGTAGTCCACCCAAGCAATCGAGCTGCTTCCGCCGGGTGTGGCGTAATCAGATCATGCCGGCTCAGATGATTCTCGGCCGAGCGCTGCGCCAGCAGGTTCAATGCATCTGCATCCAGGACACGCGGCACCTGGGTAGCGAAGGCCAGTTGAAACAGGCTTTGCGACCATGCCGACTGCCCCAATCCCGGCCCTATCACCACCACATCCGCACGCGCCGATAAGACCTCGACGTCTTCCGGACCACTGACAGCAATCGCCATCACTTCGGGACAACGACTCAGCAGCGGCCCGACATGCTCGCCGCGCGTAGCCACGGTGACCCTGCCTGCACCGCTGCGCAAAGCTGCTTCTGCGGCCAGGATAACGGCTCCACCCATACCATGGTCGCCACCTATCACCAATACGTGACCGAACAACCCCTTGTGCGCCGAACGAGGCCTGGCCGGCATTACGCTAACCCATTCTTCCAACACCAGCCGCATCAACGTAGGGGCTGGGATATCCTCTGGCAAGGGCGCTAAACCAGCGTATCGAAGCAGCCCTGTCAGGTCTGGGCCCTGGCCGGTCAGAAGTCCGGGTTTTAGGCTGATGAAGGTGACCGTTAGATCCGCCTGCACTGCTGCGCCCAATATTATTCCTCGATCTGCATCCAGCCCACTGGGAATATCCACCGCCACCACCGGCAGGCCGCTCGCGTTAACCGCATTAATCGCGCAGAGGAAAGGCTCGCGCACCTCGCCCTTGAGCCCGGTACCGAGCATCGCGTCCAGCACTATGCCGACCAGCAGCGTATCTGGCTGCCACGGAGCAATGCTGACTCCTGCGGATAGCGCCGCCTGCCAGGCCCGTCTGGCATCGCCGCTCAGCTCGGCCGGCTCACAAAGTGTGAACACGTTGACCTGCCATCCAGCCCGCGCGGCAAGCAGGGCAACCAGATAGCCATCGCCGCCGTTATTGCCCTTGCCACAGAGCACCGTTAGTTGATTGGCATGCGGCCATTGCTGCAGCAGTTCCAGCCACAACGCCTCTGCCGCGCGCTGCATCAACTCCAGCCCGGATAACCCGGCGGCGATGATCGATGCATCAATCGCACGTGTTTGCGCTGCACTGTAAACCGACTTGGGCCAACCTGTGGTCATCAGCATGCTACCTGTCGCGTTGTCTGGCACAATTATAGAGACCTGCCGCCTTTTACCCTAATGACTTCAACCAACAGTGAATTAATAAACCATGCCCGTTCCCCACAGCACATCCGACCTGACACAACTGGCCGAGCAGATTCGCCAGCTGGGGTTGGCGCTGGGCTTTCAGCAGCTGGGGATCAGCGATGCCGCCACCGGCCCGCACGAAGCTCACCTGAAGCGCTGGCTGGATGCCGGCTATCAGGGGGAAATGCAGTGGATGGCCAGCCACGGCACCAAGCGGACGCGCCCGGTTGAACTGGTTCCGGGTACGCAGCGGGTGATTTCCGTGCGCATGGACTATTTACCGGCCGATAGCGCGATGGCCAAGCGGCTGGGTCAGCCGGATACCGCCTACATTTCGCGTTACGCTCTGGGCCGTGACTATCATAAGCTGATGCGCCGCCGCCTGCAGCAGTTGGCGGAACAGATTCAAGCGTTGATCGGACCGTTCGGCTACCGCGCCTTTGTTGATAGCGCTCCGGTCATGGAGCGAGGCCTGGCCACCCAGGCAGGGCTTGGGTGGATTGGCAAGAACACCATGCTGCTCAACCGGCAGGCGGGTAGTTACTTCTTTCTCGGCGAGCTCTTCACCGATTTGCCGCTGCCGCTGGATGACGCCTATGAGGACGAACATTGCGGCCGCTGCACTGCCTGTCTGGATAAATGCCCCACCAATGCCTTTGTTGGCCCACAGGTGCTTGATGCTCGGCGCTGCATTTCCTACCTGACCATCGAGCTGAAAGGCGCAATACCTGAAGACCTGCGGCCGATGATGGGCAATCGGGTATTCGGCTGTGACGATTGCCAGATGGTATGCCCGTGGAATCGCTTCGCCAAACCGACCAGGGAAGCTGATTTCAGCCCGCGCCATGATCTGGACCAGGCCTCACTGGTTAGCTTGTTTCGCTGGGACGAGCAGACCTTTTTACAGAATACCGAAGGCTCGCCCATCCGCCGCATCGGCCACGAGCGCTGGTTGCGCAATCTGGCCGTTGGGCTGGGCAACGCCAGCAGCAGCATACCGGTGATCGAAGCGCTCAAAGATCGCCTTTCACACCCGTCGGAGCTGGTCCGCGAACACGTGATCTGGGCACTTGAGCGCCACGGGATTACCGCTGAAACTTAATATTTAATGAAATGCTCGCGGTAATATTTCAGTTCCGCAATCGAGTCGTAGATATCATCCAGCGCCAGGTGGCTGCCACGTTTTTTGAAACCGCTCTTGAGCGCTGGCGCCCAGCGCGCCACCAGCTCTTTCAGGGTCGAGACATCCAGATTACGGTAGTGGAAATACACCTCCAGCTCGGGCATACCGCGATAGAGAAAGCGCCGATCCTGGCAGATGCTGTTGCCGCACATCGGAGACTTGCCGGCAGGGACCCATTGCTCAAGGAACTCTAGGGTCTGCCGCTGCGCCTCATCAGCATTAGTCTGACTGTCACGCACCCGCTGAGTCAGACCCGACTGACCATGCTGTCGGGTGTTCCACTCGTCCATACCCTGCAGCAGCGCGTCGGCCTGTTTCACTGCCATCACCGGGCCTTCAGCCAGCACATTGAGCTGGGAATCCGTGACCACTGTGGCAATTTCGATGATCACGTCGTTATCCGGGTCCAGACCGGTCATTTCCAGGTCGATCCAGATCAAATTCTCGGGATTGGGCATGCGAGCTCCGTGCTTGTTCGGTTAATGGTGTGGCGATCAGTATACGCGGCGCGTGATACACTCGCGCAACTTCCAGGAACAGCATCCCATGGCAAAGCGACACCTCACCCGACGTCAGAACTGGCGTATCCAGAAAATCCAAGACGAGCGCGCCGTGCGCGCCAGCAGGCGCGCCGACATGGCCGAGGAAAGTCTGATCGGCGGCGATCTGGGCCCGGAGCAGCAAGGCCTGGTAATCGCTCACTTCGGCGTGCAGGTAGACGTTGAAACCACTGAAGGGAGCGAAGCCGGCCTGATCAGGCGCTGCCATTTGCGCGCCAACCTACCAGCCATGGTCACGGGTGACCGGGTTATCTGGCGAGCGGACAATCAGAACGGCGGCGTGATTGTCGCGCAACTGCCGCGCCAATCCGAACTCAGCCGCCCCGACCACCGCGGCCAGCTCAAGCCGGTGGCGGCGAATGTCGAACGCCTGGTGATTGTATTCGCCCCACTGCCGACGCCCTACACCACGCTGATTGATCGCTACCTGGTGGCCGCCGAGCAATCCGGACTTGAGCCCCTGCTGATTCTCAACAAGGCTGATTTGCTGGCTCAGGGCGAATACGCGCAGATCCGCACCTGGCTCGATGTCTATGCGCGCCTGGGCTATCAGGTACTGGAGCTCTCGGCCAGTTCAGGCAGCGGACTAGACCAGTTGCGCGCGGCACTGCGTGATCACATCAGCGTATTCGTTGGCCAGTCCGGGGTCGGTAAATCGTCTCTGATCAACGCCTTGTTGCCAGGAATTGATCTGCGCGTTGGCGCCCTGTCGGAGTCCAGCGGCCAGGGCACGCATACCACCACCACGGCCAAACTCTTTCACTTCCCCGACGGCGGCGACCTGATAGACTCGCCCGGCATCCGCGAATTCGGGCTTACGCATATCAGTCATGACGACCTGCTTGAGGGTTTTGTCGAGTTTCGACCGTATCTTGGACATTGCCGTTTTCGTGATTGCCAACATCTGCACGAACCGGGCTGCGCGTTGTTGGGCGCAGTGGAGAGCGGCGACATTTCAGCCAGCCGCATCAGCAGTTATCGGCATATTCTCTCCAGCATTGGCCCCGCCAGCTACTAATCCGGTTTACGGGTTGCGCAGCGGCTCGAGCGCATTGATGTCGTCAAACAGATTGGCCGGGCGCTGCGGGGCGCTATCTGACGGAGCAGAATCGAAGGCTGGCTCAGCCTCCGATTCTGTCGGCTGGGCCGATTCGACTGGAGTCGTTTCCTGTGCTTGTGAACCTGGAGCATCCTGGGGCACATTCGAATCCAGCGGGACCTCAGACGAATCCACCTCTGCCTGCTCGTCATTGTTCCCATTGGCATTAAGAATTTTTTCCTCAGCCTGCTTGTTCAGCACGACAATATCAATGCGTCGATTGATCGGGTTCAAAGGCTGATTCCGATCAAACAGCGCCGAGTCGGCGTAACCGACTACCCGCGCCAACTGACTCTCGGGATACCCCGCGGTTAGCAGGGTGCGCCGGGCCGCATTGGCGCGCTCCGTGGAAAGCTCCCAATTACCGTACCCTCGCCGGCCCACGAACGGCTGCGCATCAGTGTGGCCGCCCACGCTGATCTTCTTCGGCACCACGGCAATGGTATCGCTCAACGCCAGCAAAATTTCTTCAAAATAAGGCTGCAACTGGGCGCTGCCGCTGGCAAACATCGGGCGATTTTCTGCATCCACAATCTGGATCCGTAAACCATCCTGGGTAATCTCCAGCAGTATCTGGTCCTTGAAGCGCTGCAGCACTGGCTCGACGTCAATCTTGTTCTGCAATTCCTGCAGCAGCATGTCGAGCTCCAGCTTTTCAACCTGCTCGGCCAAGGTTTTTATGCTCTCAGCGTCAGTGGGCAGGGGCTGGCTTTCATCGACGTCGCTTTCAATTTCTTCGCTGTCGTTCAATGTGCGGTCGGGCGCAACCGTAGGCGTGCCGCCTAGATCAATCGCAAAGGGGCTGCCGCCCTCGGAAAAGCCAACCGGGTCATTGAAGTAACCCGAAATCATCTTCAACTGCTCAGGCGTAGCCGTGGACATCAGCCACATGACCAGGAAGAAGGCCATCATTGCCACGGCAAAATCGGCGAATGCAATCTTCCAGGCACCACCATGATGCCCATCGCCCTTGCGGCTGATGCGTTTAACGATAATCGGTTGATTATTATCCACCGGTCAGCGTCCCTTGACCGACTCTTCCAGCTCCAGAAAGCTGGGTCGATGCTCCGGCAACAGGGCCTTGCGCCCGAATTCTACAGCCAATGCCGGGGGCAGCCCCTGGGCGCTGGCCACCAGGCACATCTTGATCGCCTCGTAGGTATTGGCTTCCTCATGCGCCTCATGGCCCATTGCCGCGGCGAAAGGTCCGACAAAACCATAGGCGGCGAGAATACCCAGCAACGTACCGACCAGCGCTGTTGCTACCTTCTCGCCAATTTCAGCATTTTCTGCTTCGCCGAGAACGCCCATGGTAATCACGATGCCCAATACTGCCGCGACAATACCGAAAGCAGGCAAGCCATCGGCCACCCGGGTGACCGCGTGGGATGGCTCGTGCAATTCTTCCGTGAGACTGGATATCTCTACATCAAATAACGCCTCGAGCTCGTGCGGGGCCATATTGCCGGTCGACATGATCCGCAAATAATCGCAAATGAACTCGGTCATATGCTTATCTTTGAGAATCGCTGGATATTTGCTGAAAATCGGACTCTCCGCTGGCTCTTCAATATCCGCCTCAATCGACATCATGCCCTCGCGGCGGCTCTTATTGAGCACCTCATAGAGCACGCCCAGCACATCCAGGTAGAACGGCTTGCCAAACCGATGGCCGAATATGATCTTCGGCGCGCTTCCAGCCGCCTTTTTTACCGTGGCCATGGGGTTGGCAACCAGGAAAGCGCCCAAGGCAGCGCCACCGATAATCAGGATTTCGAACGGATGCCAAAGCGCCGCCAACTGCCCGCCGGAGAGCATGAAGCCGCCCAGAACGCAGCAGATAACTACCAAAAAGCCAGCAATTTTCAGCATAAACCGGTCTAGTCCCCTGAGAGTAAAAGTCGCCGCCAAGCAAATCAGCCATCGGGCAGCAAAATAATCGTTATCACGTTATAGTCATATCAGCCTTGGGCCGTCGATTGACTCATTATAAGCCGCATACCTCATGAGCACAGAACAAGAACGTAAACTGATCGTACAAGCTGATATCGGCAGCCTCCGGCAAAGCCTGAACAGCTTTGTGCTGCCAATTGAAAAAAATCAGTGCCTGCGCCTGACCAGCCTACTCGACAATGAACTCATGGGCATTACTGATCTGACCCGTGAATTGCTCCGCGTGCCGGCTGCGGCGTTGCAGATATGCAGAGTAGCGGGTGATATGGCGCGGACCAAGGATATCGACATTCTTACGCTTGAACAGGCCTGCAACATGCTTGGCACTCTGCGTTTGGGCAACTTGCTGCGCAGCTTACCCATCGTCGAAAGAGATCAGATGCCGCTGGCTTACCGGCAAATGCTAAGCATCAGTGAACATGCCCTGATCCAGGCCCAGGGGTTATTCGCCAATAGAATGGCCCGCCTATGGCACGAAGTCTCGCTGGCCAGTCTGTTGTTCCTCGCCCCATGTTGGGTGCTCATTTACCATCGCCCAGAGCTGTTTCAGGTATGGGATGCTCGGCACCTGGAACGTGAACCGGCTGATACCCAGATCAAACCCTGGTTGCTCGACAGCAGTCATATCATGGGCCTGATTCAGCATCTGGCAGAAGACTGGTGGTTGCCACCATGGATCTTGCAAGGCTACCGGTCACTGGGCAGCAGCCGACGGGTAATGGTCAAGGCTCTGCATATCGCGCGCGACTCAACTCACCCACAACAACAACAGGCGCTGCTGGATGCTGACCGCGGCTTGTCACGCTGGCTGACCATGCCAGCTAACAGCTTGCTGATGGCCAACGGTATTGCGCTGGGTGCGCATCATGACTGGGACGCCAGGCATACCGGACGCTGGCAGCAACTGACTGCGCTTTACCTTGGCTGTACACTGGCCGAGGCCCAGAGCGCCAGCCATATGAATGCCGTAGAGAGTGCGCGCAGTCAGGGACGGCATGCTGATCTAGACGTATGGCTTCCTGCCCAGGCCTTGATCTGGGAAATCCGCAGCCGCAGGCGCGTGAGCTTGCCGACGCCAACTCACTCCGCCGGCCCGATCAACAGCGCGGGCGATGTGCAGGGGCAGACCCACCCGTCCGATCCGGCGATATGGCGAGAGCAATGCCTGAAGTTGCTGGGGCAAAGTGGTTCATTCGCCAGTCTGAGCGAACTGCTGCACAGCGCCATAAGGGCGCTTAATCAGGGATTGGGCCTGAATCACTGCTGGATAGCCCTGTATAATGGCAAACAGAAACAGCTGATTGTCGGCGCCAGCGCCGGGTTTAATTCCCCTTCAGCCATTCAGGGGCTTGCGCTGGGCAACTGCCGCGCTACCCAGTGGGGCCAGTGGCTTAAGGCTCATACCCTGCATAATGTAAACGCCCAAAGCCTGAAGCGTGACAGCACCCTGATTCCGGCGACCGTGAAATCACTGCTGGGCGACCAATGCGCACAGCTTCTGCCGTTGCAGCACCGTGGGCAGGTTATTGCCCTGCTGGGCGTCCAAGGGCTGCAGCAGAAGGATCTATCGAATGAGAAACAGCACAAAGCACTGCTGAAAACTGCCGAGTGCATTTACCGGGCATTGATGAACTTCCAATCCAAAGCCTGACACCCAATAGCCGGGATCAACGGAGACCCTCAATGCAATTACCCGTATTACCCTTGCTGATTGAACCGCAGGCTTTGGCCACCGCGCTTGAAACCCGTCAACTGAGCAACAATCTGCGGCTGGTAGACCTGTCCAGCCCAGAGCAATATCTCAAAGCCCATCTACCGGGCGCCGTTCATCTGCCCCCCGCGCGCACCAGTTCCCCGGCTCCGCGCCCAGGCCTGCTGCCCGAAATGTCTCACTTGGTTCAATTGTTCGGCGAGCTGGGTCACCATCCCGACCTGCATTACGTTGTTTATGATGACGAAGGCGGCGGCTGGGCGGGACGTTTCATCTGGATGCTCGACAGCATTGGTCACACCCGCTACAGCTACTTGAATGGCGGGCTGAAAGCGTGGCAACAGGACGGTCTGCAAACAGAATCACAGCCCCATTTTGCGCCACCGACCCAACCTCAGTTAACGCTCCAGCCTGATGTAAGTATCAGCGCTGCTGAACTAATGAGCAGCCTCGAGCAACCGGATCTGATAGTTTGGGATGCCCGCTCCCCCGCCGAGTACCGCGGCGAGAAAGTATTTGCTGCCCGCGGCGGGCACGTGCCCGGCGCGATCAACTTCGAGTGGACTGCCGGCATGGATACCGAGCGCGGTCTGCGGTTACGCGTCGATCTGCAGGAAGAACTTCAGCGTCTGGGCATCACTCCGGACAAGGACATCATCACCCATTGCCAAACGCACCACCGCTCAGGCTTCACTTATCTGGCGGCAAAAATACTCGGTTACCCTCGGGTCAGAGCCTATGCCGGCTCCTGGTCCGAATGGGGCAACCGCTCTGACACACCTGTTGAACTTTAAGGACCCTGCATGCGCGAGCGCCTGTTTATCATTACTCAGTATCTATTACCGCAGCATCTGATTTCCCGTCTCGCGGGGTGTCTGGCTAATTGCACCTGGGCTTGGGTGAAAAACCCCTTTATCACCTGGTTCGTTAAACGTTACGACGTGGACATGCGTGAAGCAGAACAAACCGACCCTACCGCCTTTGCCTGCTTCAACGACTTTTTTACCCGTGCTCTCAAGCCGGGCGCAAGACCGCTGGACCCACAGGCAGACAGCATTCTTTGCCCTGCGGACGGCACCATTAGCCAGCTTGGCAAAATTGAACACGGCCGGATATTCCAGGCCAAAGGTCAGAGTTTCAGTGTGCTTGAACTGCTGGGTGGACACGCGGAGCATGCTGCACTGTTCCAGGGTGGCGAGTTTGCCACTGTGTATCTGTCACCCAAAGACTATCACCGCGTCCATATGCCAACTGGCGGCACCCTGACCGATATGGTCTACGTTCCGGGGAAGTTGTTTTCAGTAAACCAGGCGACAGCTGAGAATGTGCCCGAGCTATTCGCTCGTAACGAACGGGTTGTTTGCCTGTTCGACACCAGCCACGGCCCTATGGCGGTGGTGCTGGTGGGGGCGATGATCGTTGCTTCGGTGGAAACGGTGTGGGCCGGACTGGTCGCCCCGCCAACCCGGCAACTGAGATCCGAACGCTATGGGCAAGCAGCACCTGCCTTGGAGCGCGGTGCGGAGATGGGCCGCTTTAAACTCGGCTCAACCGCGATTGTTCTCTTCGGCCCAGGCCATGCCGCCTGGGACCCGGCGATGTGCGCGGGTTCCGCGGTCAGCATGGGGCAGGCTCTGGGCAAACTCCTGGAGTGAACGGCGATCTGGGCTGGCGCTCAAGCTCGTGCAAAATTGAAAGCGATTACCTGCTCAATGCGCGGCGCTCCCAGCGCCAGCATAACCAGTCGGTCCAAGCCTAGAGCAACGCCCGCGCAAGGCGGCAGGCCGGCGTTCAATGCATCAACCAGACGCGTATCCACTGGCAGTGCGGCCTTGCCCATTGCCTCGCGCTCGCGCTGGTCGGCAGCAAATCGCCGGCCCTGCTCTTCTGCGTCAGTCAATTCAAAATAGCCGTTGGCCAGTTCCATCCCCTGCACAAATAACTCGAAGCGCGCAGCGCTTGGCACTGCATCATCGCCGTCCACAACCTGCGCCAAGGCTGCCTGTGACGCTGGAAAGGCGTAGACCATGGTCGGCGCCTGTAACGCGGGCTCGATGCAATGCGAGAACAACAGGTTGAGCCAGCCATCGCGCGGCATTTCGCCGCTAAAGCCACATCGATTGCGCCCCTGCTGGGCAAGATCGGCATCGCTGCATTGATGAATATCCAATGCCAGATGTTCGGCAAACAAGCTCGCATAGGTAACACGACGCGCTGCAACGCAGCCGAGAATACCGACCACCAGGGCTTCCACCTCATCCATCAACTGATGGTGATCAAAGCCCACGCGGTACCATTCGAGCATGCTGAACTCGGGATTATGGCGGCCGCCAGTCTCGCCATTACGAAACACCTTGCACAGCTGCCAGATACAGCCACTGCCAGCGGCGAGTAGCCGCTTCATCGGGTACTCCGGTGATGTATGCAAATACAGCCGCTGCGCAGCCTGATCGCCGTCGGCAATATAATCGGTGGCAAAGGGGTGCAGCTGAGGATCACTGACCGCAGCGGCGGACAGACAGGGCGTCTCCACTTCCAGCACGTTGCGCTCGGCAAAGAACTGACGAACCTGCCCTATTATCCCGGCGCGCGCGCGCAATGCGTTAATCGACGCGGAAGGCTGCCAATCCTGCATCACTTACTCTCCAACCAGAAAAGAAAAACCGGGGCTAGGCCCCGGTTGATCGGTACGTGCTTGCCGGTGCCTCAGGCACTCAAGCGCGGCCCACATACTCGGCGCTGCGAGTATCTACTTTCAGTACATCGCCGACGTTGATGAACAGCGGCACCTTGACCACTGCACCAGTCATCAGCTTGGCTGGCTTGGTACCACCACCGGACGTGTCACCGCGCACACCCGGATCAGTTTCAACCACTTCCAGCTCAACAAAATTGGGTGCACCAACTGCAATCGGCGCGCCGTTAAACAAAGTAACCTGATAGATCACTTGTTCCTTCAACCAGTTCTTCGCATCGCTGACCGCTTTCTCGTCCGCCGCTACCTGCTCGAACGAACCGTCGGTGGCCATGAAATGCCAAAATTCACCGTCGGCATAGAGATATTCCATCTCGCGATCCATGACATCGGCGCCTTCCAGGCTATCGCCCGACTTGAAGGTACGCTCGTTGACCCGGCCGGTCTTCAGGTTGCGGACCTTGACTCGGTTGAATGCCTGGCCCTTACCCGGCTTGACATACTCGTTTTCCAGAATGGAGCAAGGATCGCCATCGAGCATCACCTTGAGACCGGGCTTGAATTCGTTGGTAGAATAATTGGCCATACACTTCCCACTGACAGTTTGAACGGAAACATCCGATAACGCGCTGAACAGAAGCGTCAGACCGGGATAAATCCCGGTGACAGCCAGACGTCAGCAATAACGTCCGACGGATGCCTTGCCACCCAAGCGCGGAAAACGCCAATGATACATGGATCTTTAGCCTCTGTTGAGTCCGACAGCTGGCAAAGTCTGCTGGCCTCCAGCATTACTGACCCTCGCACCTTGCTGGAGCGGCTCAACCTCGACCCTGCCCTGCTGGGGCCGGCAATGTTGGCCAGCGCTGATTTTGCCCTGCGCGTGCCCGAACCCTACCTTGCGCGCATGCAGCCTGGTGACGTGCATGACCCCCTATTACGCCAGGTGCTGCCCGTTGGTGAGGAGCTGCTGGCTCAGCCTGGTTATCAACTCGACCCCCTCGGCGAGCAGCAGACCAACGCCCGGCCAGGCATTATTCACAAGTACCATGGGCGCCTGCTATTAATAGTCAGCGGTGGCTGCGCGATTAATTGCCGTTACTGTTTTCGCCGCCACTTCCCCTACGAAGACAACAACCTGAGCACCGCCGAGTGGCAGCAGGCGCTGGACTACATCCGCTCGGATACCAGCCTGAGTGAAGTGATTTACAGCGGCGGCGACCCGCTGGCAGCCAATGATAAGCGGCTGGCCTGGCTGACTCGGGAAATTGCCGAGATAAACCATATCCGCCGGTTGCGTATTCATACACGCTTACCTGTGGTCATTCCCCAGCGCGTCACGGGCGGATTGATAGATGCCCTTTGCGCTACCCGATTACCGGTCACCATGGTTCTGCACTGCAATCATGCCAATGAAATTGATCAGCATCTTGGCGCAGCCATACAGCGGCTGCGTGCCGCAGGGATGACATTGCTGAATCAGTCGGTGCTGCTCAAGGGCGTGAATGATCAACTCCAACAACAACTGGAGCTCAGCGAAAAGCTAGGCGACCATGGCGTTTTGCCCTATTATCTGCACGTACTGGACCACGTAAAAGGCGCCCAGCATTTCCATGTAGACGACCAGCTTGCTAAGCGGCTGGTTGGCCAGATGCTGAGTAAGCTTCCAGGATTCCTGGTTCCCCGCCTGGTGCGCGAAACAGCCGGGTGCGCTGGAAAATCACCTTTACCAGTAGAACTGATTGAATAGCGTCAATTGAAATAGCGTAATCTGCTAGATAGTGGCCTATATCGACCGCGCTGAGCCTCTTTAGCGCCTGGCCGACTTTGCTGCTAGAGTGTTGGTGACGCACTGGCGTCCTGGAGAACCCGTTCTCAACGCATCGGGACTTGGCCTGAACCGCTTGTATTGGATAAGACTGTTATGGATAGCACAACGCAAAAATTGAATTTGCGGATACCTCAGCAGACGCTCAAATCGCTGAGCTTTGCAGAGGGCAGTGAAAAAGGCATCGTTCAATGGCTGGCCAATTTACCCAAGGCCAACATCGGTGAGACTGCGCGTCAGTTATATCAGGGCCTTATCGAAATCAATCAGCTGGATATCGCTGCGGACAAGCGTCTGGCGATTCTCGAACGCATCCGTCCGGAAGTTCATTACGTGTGCAGTGCACTGGCCAAATATTATCTTGGACAGTCGATCGTTCTTGAGGACAAACCGCGCAAAGTCGCCAACCTCTCACAGTCGTTACAGAATCACCTGGCCAACGGCTACAAGATCGTTGTTGCCCAGGAACGTACGATCAAATCCCGCGATCACTCGGCGCTGGTCGGCCTGGCAATACAGCGCGCCATGCGAGGCCTGTGCGGGCCACTGCTGCGCGCCTTTCAGCTTTACTGCCCGGTGGCTGACGGCGTGTGGTTGGAGTTGCACCAGTTATATCAATTGGCGCGCAAACGAGGCCTGCATCAACAACCGATCAATGACAATGAAAGCCAAGGGGGGAAACCCCTGAGCATCGAACAATGCTACTTGATCGCATTGCTGATGGGCTCGGCAAGACCGAATCAAATGCGCCAGAGCGCAATGGGTCGGTTGTTCGTCACCCTTGAGGACTGGTCGCGTATGGCCGTGCTGGTTGAGCCAACCGACGCTCGTGCCCTGTTCATCATCAACCCGGCGATGGACTGCCCGCCCCGTTATCGCTCTCTGATCCGCGAGGAAGATTTGACCAACAGCCTGGGCCTCAGCACCCAGGACCTGGTCGACGGCATCAAGGAATACATGCTCAACGGCGGCGAAAGTCGCGGCAACCTGAAGATCCCTGAGGGTTTCGGGGTCGAGTTGCTGCAGCATGTCAGCCAGTCCTGGGGCGACCTCGCAGAGCGCACTTTCAACCGAGTACCAGGCAGAGGTATTCTCAAACTCAGTATAGGCATGAGTGCCACGCACTTCCGTATCGCCCGCGTGCCCTTTTCCAGTTTTATCGATGCCGACGAGAAGGATACCAACCCGTTCTCCGACGCCGCGCAGCGTGAACGTCACAAAGGCGGATGGAACGGCGCGTTCGATGGTGAACCGAAGTCCCTGGATTGGAGCCCTGGCGCTGTCGAACAGATCAATTACAACAGCTTGCCCGGCGATACCAACCTGGAAGAGAACGACGACAATTTTCCGATTCACACGCTGCCGATCATTAATCACAGCCCCGGTGGTTTCTGCCTGACCTGGCCAAAGGATGTGCCCAAGCAACTGCAGGCGGGCGAGCTGCTGGGCATTCAGGAAGAGAACGAACAGGACTGGAGCCTGGCCGTAGTACGCTGGATACGCCAGGTGCGGGGCGGCGGCACTCAGATGGGCATTGAGCTGGTGGCGCCGCATTGCACCCCTTGCGCGGTCAAGCTGATGCGCAAGACCGAACAGCCCAGCACTTATCTGCGCGGACTGATACTACCCGAGGTCGCTGCGATAGACCGGCCGTCGACGCTAATTACGCCGCGTATGCCTTTTCAGGTCAACAGCAAGGTCATGATCATGCAGGGCAACCGTGAGCTGCGTGCCCATCTCACCGACCGCGTGGCCGCGACGGGCAGCTTCAGTCAGTTTGAATACAAGCTGCTGGAGCCACTGAATGAGCAACAGACGAAATCCGAGACCGGCAGCACATCTTTGAATACCGGTGCCGAGGATGACTTTGACTCACTATGGAAGTCTCTGTAAATTCAGGTTTTTACGGATTGATCCGGACCTGATGCAGAAGGCGCCATACCCCTGCGGCTGATGGTCGCTCGGGGCTCTTATCCGGATTTTCTTATCCAATGTGAGCCGGTAAAACTGGCCGTTTAAATCTGGAAGACCATGGGCACAGACTCAAGCGCAATCCGACTACTGATCCTCGAAGATTCGCAGAACGACGCTGAGTACCTCGTCAGCCTACTGCGCAATGCCGGACATGCTACCCGTGCGCACCGAATTACCTCAGTGGAAGACCTTCAGGAATGCCTGCAGCAAACCTGGGATTTGTGCCTGGCTGTGCCAGAAACCAGCTTTATGAGCGCCACCGAAGCCTGTGAGCTGATAGCGCGGCAGTCCAGGGATATTCCCTTCATATTGCTAAGCCCGGAAGCGGGTGATCAGGAGCGTACCCTGGGCATGCGCTCTGGCATGCGTGATGTCATTCCCGACTCCGCAGAAGCGCTATTGACCATCGTGGTCAAACGCGAACTGGCCAGCCTGGAGGCGCGTCGGCAACTGCGCATTGCAGAACAAAGCCTGCGTGAGGCTGAAAAGCGCTGCCAACTCTTGCTCGACAGCTCAGTTGATGCGATCGCCTATGTCCACGATGGCATGCATATTTACGCCAACCGATCCTATATCAGACTGTTTGGCTATGAGGATCCGGACGATCTCGCCGCCGAACCCATGGTGGGCTTGATCGCCAGCAAAGACCAAGCCGCTTTCAAGAACTTCCTGCGCAGCTACAGCGATCAGGGCGACAAGAACGAAATGCGCTGCAGCGGTATTGACATTGATGGCAAAGAATTCCCCGTCATGCTGACCTTCACCCCGGCCAGCTATGACGGAGAGCCATGCACCCAGGTCGTCATCCGCGTTGAAACGGCCAGTGCCGAGTTTGAAGAGAAGCTCAAGGTCATGGCCAGTCAGGACCTGGTCACAGGCTTGTACAACCGCTCCTATTTTCAGGAGCAGTTGGGCAAAGTCAGCGAACAGGCAGTGCATCTGGGCCAAGCCAGCAGCCTGGTTTACCTGAGCATCGACAACTTCAACGGTGTACAGAGTGACGTGGGGATTGGCGGCTCTGATCTTATTCTCAGCGACCTTGCCCAGATGCTGCGTCAAGCGTTCCCGGAGAACACCCTGCTCGCCCGCTTCAGCGACGACGCCTGCAGCATTCTGCTGGCAGGCCAGGAGCCGGAAGCGGCTAATCCGATGTTGGACGATTTGCGCAAGAAAATCGAAGCCACGCTCTTTGAAGCTAACGGCCGGACCGTCCAGATTACCGTCAGCATGGGCATATCTGCGATCAGCGAGACCAGCCCCAAGCCGGAAGAGGCCATCGACCGCGCCCACCGCCTTGCTGATCAAATCACCCAGGCGGGCGGTAACGCCATTCGCATATTCAATCCGCTTGAAGAACTGGCGCATCAGGCCAATCGCGGCAACCTTATCGCACTGGTCAAGCACACGCTGGAAACCAACGGTTTTAAACTGCTGTTCCAGCCAGTAATCAGCCTCAGGGGCGACAATTCAGAGCACTATGAAACCTATTTGCGGCTGATCAACAGTCAGGGGGAAGAAGTGCCTGCTGCCGATTTTTTACCCGCTGCACAGGAAGCCGGGCTGGCTGTAGAGATTGATCGCTGGGTGATTACTCAGGCAATCAAGATTCTGGCCAACCACCGCGTCAAGGGCACCGATACGCGCCTGCTGCTTAATCTGAGCGGTGCCAGCTTGCAGGATGCAGAACTGGTGCAATGGGTCGCTGGCCAGTTGAAAGAAAGTCGCTTGCCACCTGACAGCCTGATTTTTCAGTTCAACGATGCCGATGCCAACGCTTATATGAAGCAGGCCAAGACATTGACCGAATCGCTGCACAAACTGCACTGCAAGGTGTCGCTCAGCCACTTCGGTTGCGCTTTGAATCCCTATGCCGCGCTCAAGCATCTGCATGTGGACTTTATCAAGATTGATGGCTCATTCAGCCGTGATCTTTCCGACGCGGAAGCGGTCAGCACGCTCAAGGGCATGGTCACCACCTTACATGCTCAGGGCAAACTGACCATCGTGCCCTATGTCGACAGCGCGACCATGATGCCGACCTTATGGCAAGCCGGGGTCAACTACATCCAGGGGCATTATTTGCAGTCGCCCAGCGACAGCATGAACTACGACTTTTCCGCGGAATAACCCTGCTGGCTCGGCAGAATGGGTGGCGGCCATTCTGCCGAGCACGTTCAGAAACCTTCGCGATCCCGAAACCCCAGCAGATAGAGAATGCCATCCAGGCCCAGAGTTGAGATGGCCTGTTTCGCCGACTGCTTCACCAATGGCTTGGCTCTGAACGCCACGCCCAGCCCGGCGATTGACAACATCGGTAGATCATTGGCACCGTCACCAACGGCAATTGTCTGCTCCAGACTGATTCCCTCGCGCTCGGCCAGCTCACGCAGCAAATCTGCCTTGCGCTGCCCATCAACAATCGGTTCCAGCACTTCACCGGTGACCAGCCCATCCTTGACCGGCAACGCATTGGCATACACATAGTCGATACCCAGCCGTGCCTGCAATTGCTCGGCAAAATAACTGAAACCACCAGACAGAATAGCGGTTTTGTAACCCAGGCGTCTCAGCTGGCTGATCAGCGTTTCCGCCCCTTCGGTTAACCTCAGGGACGCCCCAATCTCTTCCAGCACCGATACCGGTAGCCCCTTCAGCAGCGCCATGCGCTCGCGAAAACTGGCTTTGAAGTCCAACTCACCGCGCATAGCGCGCTCGGTGATCTCTGAGACTTGCTCACCCACGCCTGCCGCCTTGGCCAGCTCGTCAATGACCTCTGCATCAATCAAGGTCGAGTCCATGTCAAACACGACCAAACGGCGGTTGCGGCGAAAAATACTGTCTTGCTGGAAGGCAATATCCACATTCAGCTGCTGAGCGATGGTCAGAAATTCAGCGCGTAGCGTGCCCGGATCAGAGGGCTCCCCACGCACCGAAAATTCGATACAACCCTTGCCTTGATCAGCCGGCAGGCCCTCAGGAATACGCCCGGACAGGCGGTCAATATGATCAATGTTCAAACCGTAGCGGGCTGTAATTTCGCTGACTTGGGCGATATGCTCCGCGGTTACCCGGCGGGCCAACAAGGTGACGATATGCCGTGGCTTGCCCTGCCCGGTTACCCAGCGACTGTATTCATCCGCGCTGACTGGCGTAAAGCGTACTTGTTGATCAAGCTCATACCCGCGGAACAGGACATCCTTGAGCACATCAGCCATCCCCGCCTCGCCGGCCATCTCGACCAGAATGCCGAAGGATAAGGTATCGTGAATAACCGCCTGACCGATATCCAGAATATTCACTTCTGCTCTGGCCAGAATGCCTGTAATGGCCGCTGTCAAACCGGGCCGATCCGGGCCGGTGATGTTGATCAGAACAATTTCCTTCAAAGGGGCCACTCCAATCTAGAGATGTGTGCGTTTGTGGTCGACTATTCTACCTGTTATTGCCCGGTCGCTCACAGATGCAGCCTTTTGCCCTCAGGTCGGAATGGCTATACTGCGAAGAGAATCTATTCATAGCCCGATTCTGCTCCATTCCACTGACCGAGTCCCACTTTGAACCCGACCCCTCCCCCCTCCGAAAATCTGTTCCTGCGCAGTTATGGCGCCTGGCGCCAGCACAGCGTCAAGCTCACGGGCAAACTGCTGATGCTCTCCATACTACCGTTGGCGCTATTGGTGTTATGGATGGGGATACTCGCTTTTGGCGAATTGAAACAAACCACCGCCCGCCAGGCGGACGCGATCGGTGAAGCTCTGGCGAGTCAAATCGCCGCTGCGGTAGCTGAACCGCTGGCCGCGGATGACCAATTGAGCCTGAATATCATGCTGGCACAGTGGCAGCAGAACCCGCTGGTGGCGCATACCCGGGTGTTCACCGCTGAAAACCGCATGATTGCAGAAGCCGGCGATCGCGTCAGCGCCACGCGTATGGCGCCTGGGCAAGGTCAGTTCAACGCTGCGGTGCGTATTCAGGATACATTGGCCGGTCAAGTGCAGCTTAGCCTGGCGTCCGAACCTTTTATGGCACCGGTCAACGGCATGTTGCGGCAACTGGCCTGGGCCGCCTTGCTGCTGGCACTCTGCGTGGGCTTTGTCGCCTGGCGCATGGCGGGAAATATGCGCCGGGTGCTGCAACAGCTGGGTGAATGGCAAGCTGATTCACCAGCCCCAGGCCAGCACAGACGCGACGAACTGGGTGACCTGGCGCGACAATTGGGAAGACGCTACGAAGACCCCGCGCTGCAGGACGTAACCGCAGCGGAGTCGGACGGTATTGAGGCCGGTAGCCGCGATGCTGACGCATTGAGCGTGCCGGAGCCGCAGCTGGAGAACCCAACGTCCGTTGCGCAAACAACTGCGAGCGAGCCTGATCTGAATTTGGAGACGTCCGAATCGATCAATCCTGCAGAAGTGCGCCTGCCTGAAGAACTCGGCGCGCACCTGCTGACACCAGACCCCACGGACCAGTCTAGCCCTGCAGTCGCGGAGGAAGAGGGTCAGTCAGATACTGACAGCAAAGACGAGCAAGCCCGGGACGAGCTTGCTCCCACGCCGACCACGGCAACGCAAAAAGCCGTCGATGCCGCGCACGCGGACGCAGCTCTCAAAGAAGAGACAGCAATAACACCTCCAGCCCCGCTGGAGACCACGGTTCTGGCCATTCGCCTGGGTAATCAGGAAGCTCTGCGACGGTTGCCCCGGCCACGCCTGATGGCACTGCTGGGCCGTTACCGCGAGCAGCTGGGTCGTGCTTGCGAGCTATATAACGGGCACCTTCAGACCCTGCACGATGGCACCAGCCTAGTGGTGTTCCATGCGGGGGAGTGCCGCCAGGATGAGCTGACCCATGCTCTGTGTTGTGGGGAGTTGTTGCGCGTACTGGGCCATGATCTTCAGGTAGAAATCGCTGATACCGGCATCACCCTGCACTTGCACCTGGCACTCTGTCACGCGCCCAGTCTGCAGGATGTTCCTGCTGAAGACCTGGCTCAGCAGCCAGCCTGCCAGACCCTGATAGAGCAGGTGCAATACAGCCGTAACCTGCTGCTGCTGGACTCGGGCCTAGCCACTAGCGATATGTTACGTCAGCGCGCAGTAGTCAGGCGCCTGGCCAGCCAACCAGGGATCTACTGTATCGAACGCCTACAGGACCCCTACCAAGCGATGCTTGAGCAGCAGCTCAATCACTTTTACCAGCAGCGTCAGAGCTGAGTGCAACACTACGCCCGGCTTCAACACTGATCAGATCTACCTTCTGAAAGCCGCGTGGCAACTTGTTGCCACGTCGGCCACGCTCACCCCGGTAGTGCTCCAGATCAGCCGGTTTGAGCGTTAGAGTGCGCTTACCAGCGGTCAGTACCAAGTTGGCATCAGCGGTCAGCAACGCCAGACCCAGCAAAAACTCCTCACGGGTTTTGACTCGAGCCGAGGGTAAAGAGAGTATTTTATTGCCTTTGCCTTTGGCCAACTGGGGCAGATCAGCTAGCGGAAACACCAACAGCCGCCCTTCGTTCGAGATCGCCACTACCAAATCCGTTTTCTGATCGCTGACCACCAATGGCGAAATGACTTTGCCGCCCTCAGGCAGACTTATCAGCGCTTTACCGTTCTTGTTCTTGGCAAGCAAATCGCTGCCCTGGACGACGAACCCGTAGCCTGCGTCGGAAGCCAGCAAATACATGGCCTGCTCGTCGGGCATCAGGATACTTTCGAAGCCAGCACCCGGCGGGGGACTGAGGCGACCGGTCAAGGGCTCGCCCTGACCACGCGCCGAAGGCAAGGTATGCGCCAGCAGCGAATAGCTGCGACCTGTCGAATCGATCACCACTACCTGCTGATTGGAGCGGCCACTTGCCTGTCCTTGAAAAGCATCACCCGCTTTGTATGCCAACGCACGACCATCTACATCATGACCCTTGGCGCAACGTATCCAACCTTTCTCCGAGAGCACGACGGTGACCGGCTCGGAGGGCAGTAGTTCGGTTTCGGACAGCGCACGTGCTTCGCTACGCTCGACCAAGGGCGATCGGCGATCATCACCGTAGGTTTCTGCATCGGCGATCAGCTCATCGCGCACCAGATTGCGCAGCAGTTTTTCGCTACCCAGCACCGCTTGCAGCTTGTCGCGCTCCTCTTCCAGCAAGTCCTGTTCGGCGCGAATCTTCATCTCTTCGATGCGTGCCAACTGGCGCAGGCGCGTGTCGAGAATATAGTCTGCCTGCAGCTCGCTAAGGCCAAAACGCGACATCAACTCGGCCCGCGGATGCTCCTCGGTACGGATGATATGAATCACTTCATCCAGGTTCAGCCAGGCAATCTGCAAACCTTCCAACAGGTGCAGGCGGGCCAACACCTTATCCAGCCGATACTGCAGGCGCCGCCGGACAGTCGAGATCCGAAAGCCCAGCCATTCGCTGATCAACCCGCGCAGATCCTTGACGGACGGACGGCCATCGGTACCGATCACGTTCATGTTGACCCGGTAACTGTGCTCCAACTCGGTAGTGGCGAACAGATGTTGCATCAGCTCTTCGGGATCAACCCGGTTGGAACGCGGCACTATAACGATGCGGGTCGGGTTTTCATGATCCGACTCATCTCGCAGGTCCGCCACCATTGGCAGTTTCTTGGCCTGCATCTGCGCGGCAATCTGCTCCAGCACCTTTGAGCCGGAGACCTGATGTGGCAGCGCGGTAACGACGATGTCGCCCTCCTCGCGCACCCATACAGCGCGGCTGCGCACCGAGCCTTTACCGGTGGCGTACAGCTTCAACAGTTCACTGCGCGGAGTAATGATTTCCGCCTCGGTGGGGTAGTCCGGCCCCTGGATATGCTCCATCAGCTCATCCAGTCCAGCGCCTGGATCATCCAGCAAGCGCACACAGGCCGCAGCCACTTCACGCAGGTTGTGCGGGGGAATATCGGTGGCCATGCCCACGGCTATACCCGTAGTGCCGTTCAGCAGAAGATTGGGCAGGCGCGCCGGCAGCACCATGGGTTCATCCATGGTGCCATCAAAGTTTGGCTGCCAGTCGACCGTACCCTGACCTACCTCGGCCAGCAGCACTTCGCTGTAACGGGCCAGGCGCGCCTCGGTATAACGCATGGCCGCAAAAGACTTGGGATCATCCGGCGCACCCCAGTTGCCCTGGCCGTCTACCAGGGGGTAGCGGTAGGAAAACGGCTGAGCCATCAGCACCATGGCTTCG
Source organism: Halopseudomonas pelagia (assembly GCF_009497895.1). Taxonomy (NCBI): domain Bacteria; kingdom Pseudomonadati; phylum Pseudomonadota; class Gammaproteobacteria; order Pseudomonadales; family Pseudomonadaceae; genus Halopseudomonas; species Halopseudomonas pelagia. The sequence goes on from NZ_CP033116.1 coordinate 3,784,028, forward strand.
TAACAGGCCGAGTCACCATGGGGGTGGTATTTGCCCAGCACGTCACCAATGGTTCTGGCCGACTTCTTGTGCTTGGAAGTAGCTGACAGACCCAATTCGCTCATGGCGTAAATGATTCGCCGCTGTACCGGCTTGAGACCATCGCCGATATGCGGCAGAGCCCGGTCCATGATCACGTACATGGAATAGTTGAGATAGGCCTCCTCGGTGAAGGACGACAGCGCGCGGCGCTCCACCCCATCCATACTCAGATCCAGACTGTCACTCATACTCATCCTCTATTTCATGGTCTGTCAGGGTGATTTGTTCAGGGATACTGCCGCAAGATCAGCTCACCGCCCTGCTGACTGAATTCCAGTTGCTGCAGGGCACTCATGCCCAGCAAAATATCGTCGCCACCCATGCCTGGCACAATGCCTGCGTCTATATCCCGCAGGTGAATATCGCCCAGATCCAGCTGATCTATCGTGGTGGCATAACTGTCCGCTGTGCCATTGGCGGTGCTGACCTGAAAGCGCCTACCCTGCGGCAACTGCAGCCGTTGCGCCACTGCTGCCGGAATAGCGACGAAGCTGGCGCCCGTATCCAGCAGAAAGGTTACTTCCTGGCCATTGATCTGGCCGTTAAGCAAATAATGCCCCTGCCGGTTAGCCAGCAGCCGTACCTCAATTGCATCGCCGGACATCATTGATTCCGGGGCCTGATTGGGATTGCGTTTGCGTTCCTCTAAGCCGGAAAACCACTGCACAGCGAGCAGCAACCCGATCACCCAGGCCAGGATCATCATCACTTTACCCATGCGCTGGGTGGATGGCGACTCGCTCATGCGGTTTCCTTGGAATGGCGCAGCAGATCTGTAATCAGAGCAGTACCTCGGCCAGGTCGCCCTTGCTTTCCAACCAGGCTTTGCGGTCAGGTGCGCGCTTCTTCGCCAGCAACATGTCCATCAGAGCTTCGGTACCTGGCATATCGTCGATGGTCAGTTGCACCAGCCGGCGGGTATCCGGCGCCATGGTGGTTTCACGCAGCTGCAGCGGGTTCATCTCACCCAGCCCTTTAAAGCGGGTCACCTGGATCTTGCCGCGCTTGCCTTCGGCTTCGATGCGATCGAGGATGCCCTGCTTCTCGGCATCATCCAGCGCGTAAAACAACTCCTTGCCCACATCGATCCGGTAGAGCGGCGGCATTGCTACAAACACATGCCCTGCGGCTACCAGTGGTTGAAAGTGCTTCACAAACAACGCGCAAAGCAAGGTGGCAATGTGCAGGCCGTCAGAGTCGGCGTCTGCCAGAATGCAGATCTTGCCATAACGCAGTTGCAGCAGATCCGGCGAGCCTGGATCGACGCCAATGGCTACGGCGATGTCGTGTACTTCCTGCGAGCCCAGCACTTCGCCGGAGTCGACCTCCCAGGTATTCAGGATCTTGCCGCGCAGCGGCATGACCGCCTGAAATTCCTTGTCGCGCGCCTGCTTGGCGCTGCCGCCAGCCGAATCACCCTCGACCAGAAACAGCTCGGAGCGGCGGCTGTCCTGCCCAGCGCAATCGGCCAATTTGCCCGGCAGCGCCGGGCCTTGAGTGATGCGCTTGCGCTCGATTTTCTTGCCGGCCTTGAGACGCCGACCGGCATGATTGATCGCCAACTCGGCAATCTGCAGGCCGATTTCGGCATGCTGATTCAGCCACAGACTGAAAGCATCCTTGACCACACCGGAAACAAACGCAGCGGATTCACGGGAAGAAAGCCGCTCCTTGGTCTGCCCGGAGAACTGCGCTTCGGCCATTTTCAGCGAGAGCACGTAACTGACGCGCTCCCAGACGTCCTCCGGCGCCAGCTTGACGCCGCGCGGTAACAGATTGCGAAACTCGCAGAACTCCCGGATCGCCTCAAGCAACCCGGCGCGCAGACCGTTGACGTGGGTACCGCCCTGGGCAGTGGGGATCAGGTTGACATAGCTCTCCTGAATCAGATCGCCGCCTTCGGGTAACCAGAGGACGGCCCAGTCCACAGTTTCCTGGCGCGCCTTGAGTGCGCCAGTAAAGGGCTCTTCCGGCAGCTTGGGCCATTCGGCGCAGGCGTCCATCAGGTAGTCGCGCAGGCCGTCTTCATAGAGCCAGGTGTGCTGTTCTCCGGACTGGCGGTCATCAAATTCCACCTTCAGGCCCGGACACAAAACCGCCTTGGCCTTGAGCAGGTGTTTCAGACGGCTGATGCTGAATTTGGGCGAGTCGAAATAGCTGGAGTCTGGCCAAAAGGTCACGGTAGTACCGGTATTACGCTTACCCACCGTGCCAACCACTTCCAGCTCGCTGACTTTTTCCCCGTGCTCGAAGGCCATCGCATATTCCTGGCCGTCGCGGCGCACGCGCACATTGACCCGCAAAGACAGCGCATTGACCACCGAAATACCCACGCCGTGCAGCCCGCCGGAAAACATATAGTTCTTGCTGGAAAATTTGCCGCCGGCGTGCAGCCGGGTGAAGATCAGTTCAACCCCGGATACGCCCTCTTCGGCATGCATGTCGACCGGCATACCCCGGCCGTCGTCGGAGACCTCCAACGCATTGTCCTGATGCAAAATGACCGAAATGCAGCGTGCATGCCCGGCCAGCGCCTCATCGACGCTGTTGTCGATAACTTCCTGCGCCAGGTGATTGGGGCGCGTAGTGTCGGTGTACATGCCCGGGCGGCGGCGCACCGGATCCAGACCACTGAGGACTTCCAGTGCATCGGCGTTATAAGTCGATTGGGACATAAGCTGTCTGGTTTTCCTTGATTCCGGGGGTGCAGGGGTATGTCGGTCCTAGCTTACAGCAGCGGTCAGCGTGGAGGCGCTTGAATGTTGGCTGGCGGCACCGACCGACTGTGCTGACCGACTGCGCTGAATAGTATCTGCCTTGCCCCGGCCGTGCCAATGCCCATGCGCAGCAGATCAGTACCCGGTCGCACCGGGGTCAGGCAGGAAACGGCCCTCGGCAAGCCGAGATACAGCGGTTTCAACCTGCCCATCATCGAACAAACGCAACCAGCGGTAGCCCGGCGCCCGTTCATCGGTAGCAAAATTTTCACTGTGCGCGGCGAACTGGACGCAGGTTGAGGGCGAAGCCAGCATTCGCACATGGCCAAGTTGTTGGTCGAAGTGCTGATGAATATGCCCCCAGAGCACCAGCCTGATCCTTGCATCAACCTCCAGCCTGTTAAGTAGCTCAGGTGCATTCAGCAAGCCCAGCGGATCCATCCAGCCGCAGCCAATGGGCACTGGATGATGATGCAGACACACCATGACAAACCGCTCACCCGCCCCTGCCAAAGCCCGATCAAGGACAGCCAGTTCCGCCGCGGCCAGATGGCCCGCCACCGCGCCGGGGATGTTGGAATTCAACAACACGATGCGCCAATTCCCCAGGTCAACCCACTCGCAACTGAAACCCGATGCCTCGCCCAGCTGCTGCATCAGCTCGGCGTTGTCGTGATTGCCGGCGATCCAATGGCATGGAGCCGGCAAGCGCTGCATGGCATGCGAAAATCGCTGATAGGCTGCCGCGCTGCCATCCTGAGCGATATCACCCGTGGCCAGTACCAGATCCATGCTCGGCACCTCGTCCAGCACCAGGTCAATCACTGCCTGCAAGCTGGCGTGTGTATCCAGCCCCAGCAAGTCGGCATCGGGATCGGCATAAAGATGGCTGTCTGTCAGTTGCACGACGCAGACGTGATCTGCTTGCATTGTTAGCGGTGACGCCATCGATCGCCTGCTCCTGGCCACTTTGTTCAAGATCTATAATCGCAACTGGATTGCAGAGAATCCAGCGACTGCATCACAGCTGACGCACGCCAATATCGTGCTCGGCTATTTCAGCGCTGGATAATAACAGGATGAGCACTCTGACCATACCGCTGGCAATAGCCCAGCCACTCGCCAAGAAACTGATTGAGCTGAAACTTTTCGTCCGGCTGGAGCATCTGCTCATTGGGGTAGGGGTACACGCCGCGAAAACGCCGGCGATTATACGCGGCGACCACTTCTGCCATGCCGGCGTCATGGTACAGGCGTACTTCCATGCTCGGTGGGGACATCCACTCATGTTCACGCTGATGAATCAGCTGCAGGGTTGAGGTGTAGCGACAACGCTCCAACACCCTCATTTGCAAGACCTGCTGCTGGCCATCCTGGGCCTCGACATGCAAACGATGCTCACTGTGATCGTGCATACCCGGCATCAACTTCAACAATCGCCAATAATTGGTTTCACAGACGGTTTGCAGACCGATCAGATCAACTCGATAGCGCGGCTTGCGTTGGGCGATCATGACTGCGCCCCGGCTTGAGCCTGCAAGCGCTCGGCATTCATCGTCAGCCACTGCAGCGCAATAATGCTGGCCGCATTATCGATCAAACCCTGCTGCATGGCGTCGATCGCATCAAGCCGCGACCAGCAGCTGACGCGAATATCCTCGCCTTCTTCCAACAGCCCATGTATTCCTCCGGCCCCTCGGCTATCAACCAGCGCACAATACAGATGCACTTGTTCGTCACTGCCGCCAGGGGAAGGGAAGTAGCGTGTAATGGGTAACAGCTCCCGCAGCGTCAAACCCGCCTCTTCCTGCGCTTCTCGATGAGCCACCTCCTCAGGCGACTCATCCTTGTCAATCAGCCCGGCTACCAATTCCAGCAACCAGGGCCGGTCACTTTTCTCCAGCGCGCCAATGCGTATCTGTTCAATCAACACGACCTGATCTTCCCAAGGATCATAAGGCAGAACGCAGACCGCATCCGGGCGGACAAATAACTCGCGCCGCAGCTCTGGCCCCCAACCGCCGTTGAACAACCGATGACGCAACGTCAGCACATCAAGCCGGTAAAAGCCCTTGAATCCAGGCTCCCGGCGGATGATTTCAACGTCGTTACGGGAAAAAATGCTCAAATCGTGCTGCCCTCACAGATGGCCGAGTTTGCTTACTGGAATTGAATACAGCTATTAAACTCGCACACCTGCCAGGGCCACGGCAAGACTTCAGACCTTTTGATACAACTGCGAGCCGGATGAGCGGAATTCCCTGGACTTGGCCTGCATACCCTCCTCGACCGCAACGTCCACTGCGTCAATACGTTGTGCCGCCGCGTAATCACGGACTTCCTGGGTAATCTTCATCGAGCAGAACTTGGGCCCGCACATGGAACAGAAGTGCGCGACCTTGGCCGAATCCTTCGGCAGGGTCTCATCATGAAAGGAGCGCGCGGTGTCCGGGTCCAGCCCGAGATTGAATTGGTCCTCCCAGCGAAACTCGAAGCGCGCCTTGCTCAGCGCATTATCACGGATCTGCGCGCCAGGATGCCCCTTTGCCAGATCGGCGGCATGGGCAGCAATCTTGTAGGTAATGATGCCGGTCTTGACGTCATCCCGATTGGGCAGCCCCAGATGCTCCTTGGGCGTGACGTAACAAAGCATCGCGCAGCCGAACCAGCCGATCATTGCCGCACCGATACCCGAGGTGATGTGATCATAGCCCGGCGCAATATCCGTAGTCAGCGGCCCTAGCGTATAGAACGGCGCTTCATCGCAGCACTCCAGCTGCTTGTCCATGTTCTCCTTGATCAGTTGCATGGGCACATGCCCAGGTCCCTCGATCATGCATTGCACATCGTGCTTCCAGGCCAACTTGGTCAACTCGCCTAAGGTTTCGAGTTCGCCAAACTGCGCTTCGTCGTTGGCATCAGCAATAGAACCTGGACGCAGACCGTCGCCTAGCGAGAAGGACACGTCGTAAGCCTTCATGATTTCGCAGATATCTTCAAAATGCGTGTAAAGAAAGTTTTCCTGATGATGCGCCAGGCACCATTTCGCCATGATCGAGCCGCCCCGCGAAACAATGCCGGTCACCCGCTTGGCGGTCATCGGCACATAGCGCAGCAACACCCCCGCGTGAATGGTGAAGTAGTCCACGCCCTGCTCGGCCTGCTCAATCAAGGTGTCGCGGAAGATTTCCCAGCTCAGGTTCTCGGCCACGCCATCGACCTTTTCCAGCGCCTGATAGATCGGCACCGTGCCGATTGGCACCGGCGAGTTGCGAATGATCCATTCCCGTGTTTCATGAATATTCTTGCCGGTGGACAGGTCCATCACCGTGTCCGAGCCCCAGCGAATACCCCAGGTCATCTTCTCCACCTCTTCCTCAATGGAAGAACCCAGTGCGGAGTTCCCGATATTGCCGTTGATCTTCACCAGGAAATTGCGACCGATGATCATCGGCTCCAGCTCCGGGTGGTTGATATTGGCCGGAATGATCGCCCGACCCCGGGCGACTTCATCGCGCACGAACTCAGCGGTAATCTGCTTGGGAATACTGGCACCGAAGCTATGACCGGCATGCTGCATTTTGGTCAGTCCGGCATCGCGTGCTGCCTGCAGCTGCATATTCTCGCGAATCGCGATGAACTCCATCTCAGGCGTAATAATGCCCTGGCGAGCGTAATGCATCTGGCTGACATTGCGCCCGGCCAGCGCACGGCGCGGATTGCGCACGTGCGCGAAGCGCATATGATCAAGCGCCGGATCTGCCAGACGCGCGCTGCCGAATTCAGAGGTCAGGCCCGGGAGCTTTTCCGTATCGCCACGCTCATCGGTCCAGGCACCGCGTACGTCCGGCAAACCCGCTCGCAGATCAATCCGGGCCTGGGGGTCGGAATAGGCGCCGGAGGTATCGTAAACCAGCACCGGGGCGTTCTGTTCGCCGCCCATATCGGTCGGCGTATCCGCCAGACTTATCTCACGCATGGGTACACGAATGTCAGGCCGGGAACCTGTCACATAGATTTTGCGTGAGCCGGGAAAAGGCTGGGTGGCGGCGCTGTCAGCGCCGGAGGAAGCAATTGCTCTATCGGGTAAACGGCTGTTCATGAATGTTGCTCCACTGCGGGTAAGTTCGCAGGGAACCGAAACGGCATACCACACTGACCACGAGCTGGACTTCAGCGAGTGCTTATCTCGATTCCTACGCCGGTACTAACCGGTTCAGGTTCAACGGGTATTATCTCAGCCTCTGGCAACAACGCCGCGGGCACCCCGTCAAGATGAGCAGTCAGCTTAATGCTCCACAAGCCGCGTCGCAAGTATGTTCCAGACATCTCGCGACGCCTCTGCAACCGGGCCCCAAGGTTCTGGCAACGCGGCGACAGCCAGATGAAACACTTTGTTCCCCTGCTGACCCCAAGCATTGCTTGACCGCCAGCTTGCTTGTCCTTAGCCTTGGCTGATTATTCCATTCATGCGAAGGATTACTGCATGCTGCGCCCCCTGTTTGTCGCCGTTTTACTGGCCGGCTTGTCCAGCCACGCCATGGCCAAGACCGATCTTCTCACCGTCTACCAGGAAGCACTGGCCAACAGCGCTGACCTGGCCGCCGCCGAAGCCGATGCGCTCGCCCGTCAGGAAGTACTGCCCCAGACTCGCGCACTGCTGCTGCCCAATATCGGTCTGGGTGCTGGCGTGGCACGTGAAGAGATCGACGTGGATGGCGCCGGAAACGACACCTACACCACTGACTACTACCAGGCCAGCCTGACCCAGCCACTCTTTCGCGCCGACCGCTGGTTCAATTATCAGGCAGCCAAATCGCTGAGCAAGCAGGCGCAACTGGAGTTTTCCGCGACCCAGCAAGCGCTGATCCTGGAAGTGGCCGAAGCCTATTTCAACGTACTGCGAGCGTCTGACAATCTGGCAACTGCCCGGGCCGAAGAAGATGCCTTCGAACGCCAACTGGATCAGGCGCGTGAGCGCTTTGACGTAGGTCTTTCAGCACGCACCGATGTTCTGGAAGCGTTGGCCGGTTATGACAGCGCGCGTGCGGCCCGGCTGACGGCAAAAACCAATCTGGACGTCAGTTACCAGGCGCTGACCCGCCTGACCGATAGCGACTATCAAGAGCTGATGGGCATGAGTCATGATTTGCCGATTCTGCCGCCGATGCCGAGCAATCTGCAGCAATGGGTGGATACTGCTGCAGCCCAGAACCTGAACCTGCAAGCTACGCGTTACGCTATCACCAGTGCGTCGGATACGCTGCGCAGCAGCCGTTCAGCCTACGCCCCTTCTGTTGATGCCTTTGTGCGCTACAACAACAGTGGTGGTGGCGCCGAATTTGGCAACCAGGGAGCCGGGGTTGGCGTTGGACAACAGGGCAATGGCGACACCGAACTCACCAGCTTTGGCGTCGAGCTGACCATGCCGCTCTACACTGGTGGTGCCACCAGTTCAGGTGTTCGCGAATCAGGTTATCGGCTAACTCAGGCCGAGCGAAATAGTGAAGCGCAGCTGCGGCGGGTGGTCGAAAGCACTCGCAACCTGTACCGCACCGTCACATCGAGCGTGGAAGAAGTTGAAGCCCGCCGCCAAGCGATCATCTCCAGCAAGGCCGCCTTGGACGCCACCCAGACCGGCTACGAAGTAGGCACCCGGAATGTCGTCGATGTGCTGGAAGCGCAGCGCAACTTGTTCCGCGCGGTACGTGATTACAATACCGTGCGCTATAACTACATCATCGACAACCTAAGCCTCAAGCAGGCGGCCGGCACGCTGAGCCCGGAAGATCTGGTTGACTTGTCACGCTGGCTGAACCCGGATTACGACCCGGACCGCGACTTCATACCGCCCTTTACTGAAGAGGAAGCGCAACGCATGTCCCTGGGTCGCCAATCAGCCCCGGGGCAGGAAGAAACACGCATGCGCAGCTCATTCTAAGCAATTTAGTTTAACGATTGCGCCACCCAAAACACCGGGCATGCCCGGTGTTTTTTTATCTGCAGTTTGATGTTTCTGGCATGAAGGGTTCCGGCATGAAAGGCTCCAGCATGGTCAGCGTTCATTTGAGCTGCTGCGCAATGCCGTGCAGCAGACGTTCAAGCGCACCCTGATTGTTCTGCACCACCGTTTGCCCGGCAGTACCAGCGCGACGCGCTTCGACTGGTTGCTCCAACCATTTGACTACCGCAGCAGCCAGGGTTTTGGCGTCGCGCACCTGACGCAGCGCGCCGGCACCCTCAAGCAGCTCACTGATCTCGGCGAAATTATAGCGGTGCGGGCCCGAGATGATCGGCAATCCCAGCGCAGCCGGTTCAAGATAATTATGCCCTCCATTGGCTACCAGAGAGCCGCCAACAAAAGCGACATCGGCACAGCTGTAGAGCATCATCAACTCGCCCATGCTGTCGCCTAGAAATACCTGATCGGTGTGCGCAGCAATCGCTCCTGAGCTACGGCGCACCACAGGCATGCCCGCCGCTTCGACCAATTCAGCCGCGCTGTTGAAACGCTCTGGATGCCGCGGCACCAAGATCAACAAGGCCTCTGGCACAGAGACCAGCACCTGTTTATGTGCCGCCAGCACCTGTTCATCTTCGCCGGCATGGGTGCTGGCTGCGATCCAGACCGGTCGTTCGCCCCAGCTGCTGCGTAACTGCACTGCCTGCTCGCGAGCAAGGGGGTCAGGCTGCAGATCAAACTTGATGCTGCCGGTGATGAGCATCGAATCTTCTTTGACCCCCAGGCGCTTGAAACGCAGCGCCTCGGCCTGCGTCTGTACTGCCACCCAGTCGAGTGCTGCAAACATCGGCTCGACCAGCCAACTGATGCGCCGGTAGCCCCTCGCCGAGCGCTCCGAGAGCCGAGCATTGGCCAGCACCATGGGCACACCTGCCGCTTTGGCTTCATGCACCAGGTTTGGCCAGAGTTCGGTTTCCATGATAATACCGATACGCGGCTGCAAGCGGCTGACAAAGCGCCGCTGCAAGCCAGGCAGGTCATAAGGCAGATAGGCGTGCCCGACCTTGTCATCAAACAGTTTGCGGATTTGCTCCGAACCTGTGGGTGTCATGCAGCTGATGGTGATCGGCAACTCCGGGTAGCGCTGCATCAACTGCCGCACCAGCGGTGCCGAAGCGATCGCCTCGCCCACCGATACGGCGTGAATCCAGATGCCACCTGGGCGCAGGTCACCGCCGAAAGCAAATCGTTCATGCCAACGCCGTGCATAGGCTGGCGCCTTGCGGGCACGATACAACAGACGCAACAACACCAGCGGCATGCACAGGATAAAGATGAGGCTGTAGAGCGTACGTGACATGAGAGTTCCTCGGGAAACGATCAACAACAGGACACCCCCTTTGGGTGCGACTCATAGTAGCAGATGTGACCGCGAGCACCGGCAGTGTCTATACTAGGGCTCTTTCTGCAAAAGCATCGGAGCTTATGAGCACAACTCTGGAAACCGATATCTGTATCCTCGGCGGCGGTATCGCCGGCCTGTGGCTCAATGCCCGCCTGCGCGGCATGGGCTACAGTACCCTGTTGGTCGAGCGCGGCGCGTTGGGTGGCGGCCAAAGTGGCAAGTCGCAGGGCATCATTCACGGCGGCACCAAGTATGCGCTGCACGGCAAACTGACTCAGGCAGCGGAAGCGATTTCCGCTATGCCCGGCCGCTGGCGTGCTTGTCTGCAAGGCGAAGGCGAGTTGGACCTGCGCGGCGCCCGCCTGTTATCCGAGCATCATTATCTCTGGTCGCCGGGCAGCCTGATCAGCAATCTCGCCGGCTTTTTCGCCAGCAAGGCGCTGCGTGGTCGGGTGGACGCGGTTAAGGGCAAGGACTTGCCTGAAGTCTTCGCCAACCCGGCTTTCAAGGGCAAGGTCTACCGCCTGGCCGAACTGGTTATGGATGTGCCAGATGTCGTCAGACGTCTCAGCGAGCTGGCGGGCGACAGTCTGATAGCGGACAGCGCTCCGCATGTCGAGCGCCGCGAAGACGGCAGTATCGAATGCATTCGCCTCAATGGCAGGAGAATCAAAGCGCAGCGTTACATACTCACTGCGGGCGAAGGAAACGAAGGGTTGTTACAGGATTGGGGCGTTAGCCAACCGGCCATGCAGCGCCGCCCGTTGCAGATGGTGCTGGTCAAGGGCGCCAACCTGCCTCCCTTGTATGCGCACTGCCTGGGTAGCAGCCCAAAACCGCGCATGACCATCACTACTCACCCCTGCGCCGACGGCCAGTGGTGCTGGTACCTGGGCGGCGAATTGGCCGAACAGGGCGTCAACCTTACCCCGGACGCTCTCGTGGCGCGCGCGCGCCGGGAGCTGAGCGAGTTGCTGCCCTGGGTCGACCTGCAGCACTGTCAGTGGACAACGCTGCCCGTAAATCGCGCAGAGCCGGCGCAAAGCGGCGCAGCCCGGCCGGATACCGCGTATCTGCAGGCGGTGCAGAACGTGCTGGTCACCTGGCCGACAAAACTGGCTTTGGCTCCAGACCTGAGTGACCAGGCCATCGCTGTGCTTCAGCAGCAAGGCATCCAACCCACCTTTGATGATGACTACAGTGCGCTACCCAGACCCTCAATCGCACTGCCGGTATGGGATATCTGCTTCCCATGAATAGCCTTCACGCCCATCACCGGCCGCTCGGCAGCAGCGGTCTCACGGTGTCACCGCTGGGCCTGGGCACGGTCAAATTCGGGCGCAATACCGGGGTGAAATATCCACAGCAGTTCGAGTTGCCGGACGATCGGCAAGCGCTCGAGCTGCTCGCACTGGCGCATGACCTGGGCATCAACCTGATCGACACCGCACCCGCCTACGGCACCAGTGAGGAGCGGCTCGGCACGCTACTGGCCGGTCAGCGGCAAAACTGGGTCATCTGCAGCAAGGTGGGCGAGGAATTCGAGCAGGGCCAGTCGCATTTCAATTTCAGCGCCGCACATACCCGTCTCTCGGTAGAGCGCTCACTGCGCAGACTCAATACGGATTATCTTGATCTGGTGCTGGTGCATTCGGATGGTAACGACCTGCAAGTACTCAATGGCGAAGCCTACCCTGCGCTGGAGCAGCTCAAACGTGAAGGCCTGATTCGCGCCTTCGGCTTCTCCGGCAAGACGGTAGAGGGCGGTATTGCCGCGTTGGAAGCAGGCGATTGTGCAATGGTGACGTACAACCTGGCGGAACAGGGCGAGCGTTCGGTGCTGGACTTCGCCCTGTCACACAACAAGGGCATTCTGATTAAAAAAGCCCTTGCCAGCGGGCACCTTTGCCTTCAGGGTGAGGACCCGGCGAAAAAGAGCCTGGAGCTGGTCTTCGCCCATCCTGCGGTGGCCTCCGCCATTATCGGCACTATCAACCCCCGGCATCTCCAACAGAATGTCATCAGCGCCCTCAAGGTGCTGGATAGCTTATAAAACAAGAGGGAAGTGCATGTCGCGCATCATTGCCCGAGTCAATCCGGTCATTTTCAAAACCCAGGCCATTCACGTAAAGGCCAGCCCTGAGGTCCTGTGCTACACACCGGTGGGCAACCCCTTGGGATTCGCAGAGATGCAGGACCTGCGCCAGCCCGTTTCAGTCGACGACCCCGAGTCCTTCGAGCTGACTGTCGCCAATATGGGTGTGTCGGTAGACTTGAGCCTGACCTGGCAAGAGCGCGATTTTCGCGTGCTGATCCGCCAGGACCGCACTGAGCAGGAAGACAACGTACTCAAGTTGATTTCCGGTTACGTACCAGCGCACGAGCTGCGTGTGCCGCTGTTGACGGTCATGACTGAAATTGCCGAGGAGTTATTACTGGAGAGCAATCGAGGATGGCTTCAGGGCCGCTATATGGAAACCTGGCTGCCCACGCCCTACTCTGCCAGCCTGCCATTGAGCAAACGACACTCCTACCAATTGACCTCGCATCATGCTGCAGCGCATCCAGTCCTGTGCCGGGAGCTGCATTTGATCGAGCGCCCTCGCGCCTATGTGCACCTGCCCACCAACTCTCTGCAACTGGTGTATTCCATGCAGCTGCAGCTGCCGGACAACTGCCCGGGATTGACCATGCTGCATGCCGACGAGCATATGGATACCGAGAAAAATCAGTTGCTGGTTGAGATGAACTATCAGCGCCCGGAAATCTTCCTGGCAGAGATGCGCGATGGTGCGGCGACCGGCAAACTGTTCAGCCTGGAACAGGGTGAGCTGGTGCCACGCAGGCCAAAGAACATCTGGCTGAGCGAAGCGCTGGCACCGCAAACGGGTTGGGTAATTGAAGAGCCACGCAGCAAATGGCCCGAAGGGCTTACCCGCCTCTAGAGAGGCGGTAACCCCCAACTGATTGAGCAAGGCAGCCTCAACGCTGGCGAATTTTCTCGACGATGGCTGTGGTAGAACAGCTTTCCACGAAGTTCAGCACTTTCACTTCGCCACCGTAGGCCTGCACAATGGGCGCGCCTACGACCTGGTCCACGCTGTAATCACCGCCCTTGACCAATACATCCGGCTTGACTTCAGCCAAGAGCTTCTCCGGCGTATCTTCAGCAAAACTGATGACCCAGTCCACCGCGCCAAGTCCGGCGAGCACCGCCATGCGCCGCTCCACGCTGTTGATCGGACGCCCAGGGCCTTTCAAGCGACTTACCGAGGCATCATCGTTGATCGCCACAATCAGCCTATCACCCAGACTGCGCGCTTCTTCCAGATAACCTACATGCCCGGCGTGGATGATATCGAAACAACCGTTAGTGAACACAATGCGCTCACCGTGCGCACGCGCATCCTCGACCGCCTGCAATAACTGCTCCATCCCCAACACACCTCGCTCGCTGCCCTGCTCGCGCTGAACTGCCCGGCGCAGCTCCGGCGCACTGACCGCAGCGGTCCCCAACTTGCCGATCACGATGCCCGCCGCCAGCGTAGACAAGCCGACAGCATGAGGCAGGCTCTCGCCCGCGGCCAGCGCAGTAGCCAGCGTGGAAATCACCGTGTCGCCCGCGCCGGTAACATCAAACACCTCGCGCGCGCGCGCAGGCAGATGCATTGCCGCTTCACCCCGCCGCAGCAACGTCATGCCCTGTTCGCTGCGCGTAACCAGCATCGCCTCAAGGTCCAGCTCCTCAATCAGCGCCATGCCCTTGTCAACCAACATCTGTTCGCTGGAACAATGCCCGACTACCGCTTCGAATTCCGACAGGTTGGGCGTAATCAGCGTCGCACCGCGATAAATACTGAAATCCTTGCCCTTGGGGTCGGCCAGAACCGGGATGCCGTGTTCACGCCCCAACGCGATCAGCGCCTGATGGTTCACCAGAGCACCTTTGCCGTAGTCCGACAAAATCATCACCTTGACCCCACCCAGCAACCCGCGAACAGACTCCAATAGCGCGTCGCCGTCAGTCTTGAACGGTTCTTCAAAATCCAGGCGAATCAACTGCTGGTGACGACTCATAACCCGCAATTTGGTAATCGTGGTCTTGCCCGGATGCGCCTGAAAAGCGCAATAAACGCCGGCAGCGTTAAGGCGTTGTTTAAGGCTTAACCCAGCTTCGTCGTCCCCGGTGACGCCCACCAGCCAAGCCGGTGCGCCGAGGGCCGCGATATTTAACGCGACGTTACCCGCCCCACCGGGCCGGTCCTCAATCTGTTCCACCTTGACCACCGGCACTGGCGCTTCCGGGGATATGCGGTGAGTTGGCCCATGCCAGTAACGGTCAAGCATGACATCGCCGACCACTAGAACCGGGGCGGAATCAAAACGGGGCATGGTCAATTTCATATGTCTTGTATACCTATATTCGTTCGGCTATTCAGAGGCAGCAGTCTCATGATTCGGCTGTGGCTTCGTCCTGAAACTGCATACTGTGCAAGCGGGCGTAATAACCGTTCTGTGCGATCAACTCGGCATGGTTGCCACGCTCGACTATCTTGCCCTGATCCATAACCATGATAATGTCGGCTTTCTCGATGGTCGAAAGTCGGTGGGCAATGACTAGTGTCGTGCGTCCCTCCATCACCTTGTCCAGAGCTGCCTGGATATGCCGCTCGGACTCAGTATCCAGCGCCGAAGTGGCCTCGTCCAGAATCAGCAGCGGCGCATTCTTCAACAGCGCCCGGGCGATCGCCAGACGCTGGCGCTGGCCACCGGAGAGCAGCACACCGTTCTCACCGACCAGAGTCTCCAACCCTTCAGGCAGCTTGTCGATGAACTCCTTGGCATAGGCTTTCTCGATTGCCTCGATGATAGCGTCCCTGGGCGCATCAGCCAGATCACCGTAAGCGATGTTATTGGCGACGGTGTCATTGAAAAGCGTCACATGCTGAGTCACCAGGGCGATATGCCGACGCAGGTTGCGCAACTTATAGTCCGCCACTTCCACACCGTCGATCAGAATTTCGCCCTCGGTGTGCTGATAGAACCGCGGAATCAGGCTGGCAAGCGTGGACTTGCCACTTCCTGATCGCCCCACCAGCGCGACCATCTGGCCAGGCTCGATAGTGAAGCTGATATCGTCAAGCACCAACTTGTCGGTATTGGGGTAACTGAACTTGAGGTTTCTAACCTCAATGCGGCCGCTCACTCGCTCCAACTCAACCGTGCCTGTATCGGTTTCCGGCTCCTCGTCCAGCTGCTCGAAGATGCTTTCCGCCGCAGCAATACCTTTCTGTATGTTGGCGCTGACTTCAGATAACTGACGTACCGGTTTCGGCAACAGACCCGCTGCAGTGATATAGGACACCAGATCACCCGCTGTAGCATCGCCGCGCAAATACAGCACCAGAAACATGACGAAAGCCATCGCACCATATGTCACCAGTTGCAGCGTAGGGGTAAACACCGCACCTGTGCGGGTCATCTTCAACCCGCGCTCTCGGTTGGCTTCACTGGCCTTGTCAAAACGCTCCGTCTCATAGCTCTCGCCGCCGAAACTGCGCACCACGCGGTAGCCGGTGATGGTTTCAGAAGTTACATGCGTCACATCCCCCATCGCTGCCTGGATTTTCTTACTTTGCTTGCGAAACTTTTTGCTGGTGCTATTAACCATCAGGCCAATAACCGGGAGGATAGCCATCAGCACCAGTGTCAACTTCCAGTTCATCCAAAGCAGATAAGCGAAGAGGAAGATCACCGTCATTCCTTCGCGGAAAACCACTTTGATGGCATCCGTTGCAGCGCCGGTAACCATCGTAGTATTGAACGTAACCCGCGAGACCAGATGGCCGGAATTGTGGTTATCGAAATACTGATTGGGCAAGGTAAGGAAATTATTGAACAGTGCCGTACGAAGATCGTGGACTATACCCAGCGACACTTTGGCCAGAAAGTAATTACCTAAAAAGGAACCAATCCCTTGATAGACGGCGACCAGAACAATGAATAAAGGGAACCCCCATAACAGCGGCACACCCAGAAACTGACCACTATTGCCATCGGTGAGGCCGTCGACAAAATACTTCAGCATCCACGCCATCGCAGGTTGGCTGGAGGCAAATATGACGAATCCGACGATACTGATGGCAAAGGGTATCCAGTAGGGTTTGACGTAACCCAACAACCGTAAATAGATTCGCAAGCTGGATTGGAAAAAGGTTTCTTGCTGTGCGTCTGCCATATGCCCTTCACGATAAGGAACCGGGCCCTGAGTTTACCACAGGCTACCGGGATCAAAGCCCCGCTGTTGCAAGTGCGGTAAACTACGGTTTTGTTTCAGGAAAGTGACGTGAAAAAACTAAGCCACGATGAGTTTGCAGCCTGGTCAGAAGCTGCGAAGGTTCTGGAAGAAGATCGGTATGGCGTAAAGGTATTGCATCTGGTGGATGGGACATTTCTCAAACTGTTCCGGCGCAAAAGCTGGTTTTCGAAAACCACCCTCTTTCCCCCTGCAAAACGTTTTGCGGCCAATGCGGCCGAGCTCCAGCGGCTAGGCATCCGCTGCCCTGTTGTGCTGGGTCTGTATCAAATGACCGATCCCTATCGATCGATTGTTCATTATCAGCCGCTGGAAGGCATAACCTTGCGCCAGTTGCTGAACGAACAACCCACTCTTGAACAGATAGAGCTGTTTGCAGACCTCGCCAGCTTCATAACCACGCTGCACGATCTGGGCGTGTACTTTCGGTCACTGCATCTGGGCAATATCGTCAAGACGCCTGACGGCGCCCTTGGATTAATCGATATCTCGGATATGCGCTGCCTGGGCAAGCCGCTTTCCAAATGGATGCGCAGAAGAAACTATCAGCATCTATTGCGCTATGAAGATGACTGGGCACTGGTTCATCCACAGATCAGGGATCATTTTCATTCCTGACCAACGTTATCGGACGAGCCCTAGGGACAGGGGCGCCCCAGCTTGCAAGAAGAAATAAACCTAGACCAACCGGTAGCCAGGTAAAGAACCAGTCAGCACGGGGAGACTCCCAGAGTTGCCCACCGTCGAACAGCTGAGCGATTGTACAGAACAGGATCACCGCCAACAGCGCGCGCCCCAGAGCAAGGTGCCGCAATACCCAGGCAGCCCGCAGAAGGCAACCCCAGACGGCCAGCCACAGCGCAAGACCAATCAGTCCAAGCTCTATAGTCACGTGGGCAAGCAAGTTGTGGCTATGCGGCATAATCTCTGCGCTGCTAGGGATCTTAATGACATAGTCGCCTCCCAATCCAAGACCCAGCCATGGCCGCTGCTGAATCATATCGAAACTGGCACGCAGGATCTCGGGGCGATAAGACATTCCTCGCTCCAGAATCATCGCATGGAATTGAACAAAGCCAACAGCCGCTACTGCTAAAAGCAGCCCGGTTACCACCCAGATCGTCCGCCCCCCTCGCAACATCGCCATGGCCATCAGGGTAGACAGAAATGCCACCCACAGACCGCGGCTTTGAGTCATGATTATCAAGGTCAACATGACCAATAAACTGGCGAGCCAGAGCCAGCGATACGCCGGATGAGGCAAAAAGGCCAGGAGCAGTGCAGCAACCGCTATCGCATATCCACCCAGAATCGGATGCTCAAGTTGACCAAGCCCCCCTGCTCGGGCGGATAAATCCGCCGGCCCCATATACTGAGCAAGCAACGCTACCAGACAGCTTAACGCAAGCAAGTGACAAGCCAGGCGCAACATGCTGTGGATACTCTCTGGACGCAGCCGGCCGAAAAAGGCAAAACCGACAAGAAAAAGCAGCACGAACAATAAGCGCCTGAGCAGCCGCATTGCGTCCTCATCTGGACTCCAGAACAAGCTCAGTGCGGCCCACATAATCAGTGCCCCTAGAGCCGTTATGAGAGGGCGCGAGCGTTGCCAGACCTCATCGACTAACGACCATCGGGTAGCGAGCAGGATGACCACTGGTAGCCAATAAAAAACAATAAGCCCCTGACGGTAAGGCTTGTAGCTGGTGAACAGCACTATGCCGACTAAAAACCACAAAATGCCTAGCCCTAACCATTGAGCCAGCCGGTGCTGAAAATGCATATCCACTCCATATTGCTTAGTAATCGCTAACCGTCAGCCAGTTGCAGGCGCCTCGGCTCACCGCACTTGGCGCTACCGAACCGAGGTCTTTTTAAAGAGCAAATGTCGCAAACGCCTGAGTAAATGGGTGTCCCAATACTTCAACGGTACCTGCCTGATCAGCGACCAGGCGAATGGCTTGTCATCAGTGACCGCGCTGCGCAGCGCTTTGGTTACCAACTTGGCCCGACCCGCTGCATAAGCCGGATGAGATGCAAAAGCCTGGATAACGCTCAGGCCGCTTTCGTACTCCAGGCGATAATTGCTGGAGAGACTGGCCGGATGTTTGCGATAGAGAGTCACTACCTGAGGCAAAATATCGATAGCATAACCAGCGTGAGCCACCTTGAGCGTCATCTGAAAGTCCTGGATTTTGATCGCTGGATCATAACCACCGACACGATCAATCGCCTCTCGCCGGAAAACCGCAATATTGCCCCCCACAACCAGAGCATCGCCAAGCGCCTGATCAAAATCATAGCGACGAACAGACCGCTTCTTGTCTTTTTTCGGTAATACCTGCCCGGCTTCATCAATGCGAACCGCCCCGCCGCCCAGACAACCTACTTCAGGATGCTCAAGGAGATAGTCGGATTGCACTCTGAGCCTGCCTGGAGGCATTACGTCGTCGGCATCGAATGTGGCAATGAACTGGCCACGCGCCTTTGAAAGCCCCGTGTTAAGGGCAGCACTGACACCCGCATTTTGCTGGCAGACCAACTCTACGTGTTTCACTGAACTGGTAGCTCGGCTTACCGCAATAGCTTCATTAATAATTTGAACACTATTATCGGAGGAACCATCATCAACCACGATCAGCTCAAAATTGTCATGGTCTTGAGCCAGCACACTGCGTATTGCCTCGCCTACGTAAGCCGCATAGTTGTAGCACGGGACTATTACCGAGATTAACGGGGCATACAGGGCATCCGCCGAACTCACAGCTCCGCATCCCGCCAGCCTATCTGACTGACATCCCAATTAGCGCAGAAGGCCAGCCCGTCTGGCCCCTTCAAGCTATCAGCCGTCAGTTCCTTCCATGACTGGTTTTTCCAGACGAGAAAATGCAGGTAAGGAAGCTCAACGCCGCTCAATTCACTGTTCGTCAAGCGACCATCCCGGAGAAACCATTTCTGCGGCAAGACTCTTCGACCATTAGCAAGAATCGTAAAAGTGCTGTGTGATTCGATAAACTCACTACGGCGACTCCAGGCATTAAATCTGGCGGCAAAAAGTCTGAGGCTTTCAGGCCAATTCTTGTGACGAATAAACAGACGACTGAAAGCACCTTCATCTAACGCTTGATGCGCCGGATCGGCATAACGTTCTCGCCATTGGGGTATCCGCATAAAAGCTTCGCGCATCATGACGGTATTGCGAACGAGGCAGAGGTGCCCGGAAATGCGCCGGTGATGGGTGGCGAAAAGATCTTTGGTGGCCAGGCGCTCAGCGGTAAAATACCCGCGAAGGTCACCATATATGACATCTATGTCACCGAAGGCCCAGAAATCCACTTCATCCAGCTGGTCAGCGTGAATGTAGCCAAGTGCAGGTTTGATATCACAGAGCTTGTATGGCTGCTCCGGATAAAAATCAATTCCCAGACGCGAAGAAACCAATTCGCAATAAGCCCGGTAGCTCATTTCAATGAAGCGAACATTGTCAGGAGGATTGTCAGGTATCCCGCAATCAGTGAAAAACAGCCACTCAATAGTTGGGTTCCGCCGGCAGCTTTCAAGATAAAAAGCCATCCAGAAAGGCCAACTTCCAAAATAGGGTATAACAAAACGAATGCTCGGCTGGATTGCTATTGCTGTGTTCATAAGCCAGGGTCTATTTGAGATTGAGTAAAGCGTGTAGAGACCAGAAGCGCTTCCTGGCTGCTGCGTCGGAGAAACGCTGAATCAGTATATCAGCTGCGAGTTGCCGTTGCTTATTGAGGGAGGAAGGCTCAGTGCCTGCGGCAGTGACAAGACAGCGGGCCAACCCCTGTGCATCACCTAGGGAGAACAATTGGCCATGCTCCGACACCACCTCCGGACCGCCCCCACAGTCGCTACAGATTATCGGTACGTCTGCGGCCATGGCCTCAAGCAACACCATACCGAAGGGCTCATGATCAGAGGTTAAAGCGAACACATCGAAAGCCTTGAAAGTATTCCGCGCATCCGGAACCTGCCCCAAGAAAAGAACCTTATCTGCTATCTGCAGGGTGCCAGCAAGCCTCTTGAGGGACGCCTCAAGACGCCCTTTCCCAATCAGCACCAGTAAACTGTTTTCCGGCAAGTCAGGCAATGCCAGGGCAAACCCCTTTAGCAGAGTCGTCTGGTCCTTGTCCGGATGCAGCCTTCCGACATTGCCTACAACCCAGGCATCTTCAGCCAGGCCGAGTGTACGCCGGGCCTCGGCACGGTCCACTTGCGCATTGCGCACAGCCTCAACATCAATCCGGTTGTATAAGGTCTGGATACGCTCATGCGGCCAGTCTGGAAGAGCGTTACGGATGTCATCCCTCACCGCGTCCGAAACCCCAAGTAGATGCAGGCGGTTACGATAGGCCCGAGCGAACAGTCTGCGACCTAATCGATCAAAATCGCCGAAGGCATGATGAACGCCGAGTACCGGTAAATCCGTAGCCAAGCAAGCGATATAGGTCGGCTTGGAGCGGTGCGCAATACAGAAGCTGAAGTCTCGCGCCCGAGCTATCTGACGAAACTCGCGAATCGCCTTGATCTTCAAACCGCGGATAGCGGAAGAACTGTACTCCATGAAAATGACTTCCGCAGACTGGCATTTTTCCGCTACCTGCGGATCCTTTTTACCGGTCAGGAACACCGTAGTCACCTGGTAGCCTGTTCCGTCAAACAGCGCAGCATATTGCCGCGCGCAGTCCAGGAAAGGGCCATCATAGCCATGGCAAAACTGCAGAACGCGACCTGCAGCGGCGCTTTTCATCACATCAGTCATGCCTTCACCACCAACACATCCTCCATGACCAGATACTGCAAATCCGAGCTAAAAAACATATCTAACGCCTCTTTCGGTGAGCAGGCCATCGGTTCTCCATCAGGATTCAGCGAGGTACTGAGCAGCACGCCATTACCCGTAAGGCGCTCCATATGGATCATCAGATCATAGTAGCGCGGGTTATGTTCCCGCTTAAGCACCTGGGTCCGCGCAGCGGTGTCTTCATGGAGAATTTCAGCTACACGGCGCTTATATTTATCTTTCACATCAAAGGCAACATTCATAAAGGTCGATGGATGATCTATCTCCAACATCTGCGTAGCAGCAGTATCCAGCATCGACGAATAGAATGGACGCCAGGGCACGCAAACCTTGAGCTGCGACTTGATTCGCTCAACAACACCCACGACGCTGGGGCAGCCAAGTATCGAGCGATGACCCATCGCGCGCGGTCCGAACTCCATGCGACCCTGAAACCACGCGACCGGATGGCCGTCAGTCAGAATATCGGCGATATATTCGGGAGCATCTTCAATCAACTGCCATTGCGGCCTATCCAGATGGCTGACGCAGGCCGCGATGACATCCTCGTTAGAGTAGTCAGGGCCCAAGTAGACATTTTCCATCTTTTCAACCGGCACTCCTTGCTGTTCGGAGATATACGCAGCAGCCCCCACTGAAACTCCCGCCTCGCCAAAGGCAGGCTGCACGAATAACTCCTTGACGTCGGGGCGCGCGATGATGTGCTGGTTGAGTTTGAGGTTCAATGAACAGCTACCAGCGAAAGCAATTTTTCCGGTCTCGCGCAGAATGTCGCCGAGGTAGTAATCCATCATCTCCAGCGCCAACTTCTCAACTAAAGCCTGCATGCTGGCGGCATAATGAACATAGGGCTCTTCAGCGGTAGTCTCTTCTGGTCTGGGCCCCAGCCACTCGACCAACTTCGACGAGAAGGAGTAATACTTGCCCTCCTCCTTATGACGACGCGAGCCAACAACATTGACATAATCCGTATTGATGATCAGCTCGCCGTTCTCGAACCGAGCCAACTTGGAGAAATCATACCTGGTCGCGTCCCCATAGGCGGCCAAGCTCATGGCTGGTAATTGACCATCAAGTTCATCAAAACCCAAATACTCGCTCAGTGCAGCGTGAAGAGCACCGAGGGATTCAGGCGCATAGAATTCCTTGATGATGTGAATTTTGCCGCGCTCGCCATAGCCGAAAAAGGTCGTGGCATATTCACCATTGTCGCCGATGTACAGGATTGCTGTCTTTTCCTTGAAACCCGAGCAGTAATAGGCGCTCGAGGCATTCGCCAGTTGGTGCGCTAACGGCTCAAGACGCACCGTTCCAAGGTCAAACCCTAACTGCTCGAGACACCAGAGGATCTTCCTGCGAAAACGCTTGAAGCGGCGGTTACCCAGCAAAATCGCATCTAGCGAATGATCAGGCGCATACCAATGATGCCTGGCGTAATGCCAGCGGGCCTTGCCGAATATGCTGATGGGCGCGTATGCAATGGTGACAATATCGACGTCAGCAGGAGTAATTCCTGCCTGTTCAAGACAGAACTTGGCAGACTCGTAAGGCATGCGATTCCTGGCATGTTTGGAGCGCACAAAACGTTCTTCCTCGGCTGCCGCAATCAACTTTCCGCCGACATACAGGGCGGCAGCAGGATCGTGGCCGAGCGCGCCAGACAGGCCAAGAATAGTCAGCGCCAATGGTCTGCCTCTTGATTGATGATACCGAGCCGCATAGCCCCGGGTGGGAGGTTCGAAACCAGGACCAGTTCGATCTGGCCAGCATTCCACATTAACGCGCGGTGGCTAGTATAACCTTTCCAATGCAGATGTCCGAACAGCGGCGGCTGCAATAACATGCCAGGAATACCGTTCGAACGGCGGTATCAGGAAATCGACTCGTGCAGCCGGGTATGCACCTCTGTGAGCGGCAGACGGGGCACAATTGACGGGGGCAAGCGACTATTCTCGGAAAGATTAAACACCTCGAAACGACCGGGCATGACAATCCTTTCCGCCATCAGACGAAAGCTAGGGAGAATATAATCGTCATAGTCCTTGTCCAGCGTACTGGGCAAGGCGCTGTCACCCTGTTCATAGAAGCGGCCGAATGACGGGTTAAGATCGACACCGAGCAAAAAAACTTCACTAAACCCGAGGTGGCAAGCCAACTGCAAGCCCGCCAGGGGGATAGTACGAGAGCCAAAATACCCTTTACTCATGTTGGTACTAAATCCCACTCGGTTAGGTTTCGCGTGCAACAGAGAAAAATAGCTGTGCAAATCCGGGTCATTCCGTATCGACCAGGCAAAGCGTTTATCGGGGATAATTGCTCGGCGATTACGCCGATTCAAGCGTGACATGAGATACAGCTGTTTTGCCTCCAGGGAATGTGGGGCCACTAGGCTTAGCTGCTCATAGCAATCAGCCGTCATCGCTGTGCGCTGGGCCTGACTGACGCCTTTGGCAGCGAGTTCAGGCCTCCCTTCGACGAAACCGGGATCATCACAAAGGTAAAAATAAGGTGTTATCCCATCAGTCTCGCATTTAAGAATCGAACCATTCATCGCGATAACCGGAATGTTCGGAAACTCTTTTAACGGAAACTCCGCTGCCGAAGGGCCCGAAGCGAGAATAAACACCGGACCGCTCTCACTTTGAAAGTTGTGTTTAAACGAGTCAAATACCAAACCAATCGCCTCTCTGCTTTACCCGAAAATTGCCGGCCTAGAGGACTGACTGGAAGCGTCACTTTCATAGGCTAGCTATTGATTCGACTAGGCAAACTCACGATGGTTGCATTGCGTGGGCAATCCTTACTCTGGACATTGCATGTGCTGAGACACAGTCGCGCCCACAGGTGTCCTACCCGAGCATTGTCCAATTGCGGGCCAATGCTTGAACGCGTACTCGCTTCCATCCCCCTCTGTCAGGATTGATGTCGCGTCCCTTGTTACACTCTCTTAAACATTCAGGGGCGTTTGGAGATCTGTATGCCTCGCTATTCCGATGAGCGACGTCAGGCCGCTGTGGCCAAGCTGTTACCGCCTTATAACCAAAGCGTAGAAGAGGTCGCCCGGCAGGAGGGTATCTCGCCAGCCACTGTTTACAAGTGGCGCAAAGAAGCTCGTGCTGAGGGACGCTGCTTGCCCGATGCAAGTGACCAGGGTACGTCCGGCTGGTCGTCCCGAGACAAGTTTGCAGCGGTGGTTGAGACCGCAGCGATGAACACCGAAGACGTTGCTGCCTATTGTCGTCAACGGGGACTGTATCCCGAGCAGCTGCAACGCTGGCGTCATGACTGCGAACAAGCCGCCAGCCTGTCCTATGAGGACCGCCGTCGAGAAGCGGATGAAGCCAAGCAGCAGCGCAAGCGGATCAAAGAGCTGGAACGAGAGCTACATCGCAAGAACACAGCACTCGCGGAGACAGCAGCACTGCTGACGCTGTCAAAAAAAGCACGGGCGATCTGGGGGGACGAGGAGTCATGATCAGCATCGAGGATCGCCAACGTGCCGTAGAGCTGATTGCTGTCGCCTGCAACGAGGGCGCCACCTTGACGGCTGCCTGTGAAGTCGTCGGGATTTCTATCCGGACTCACCAACGCTGGATGCAGGCGGGAAAGCTAACAGGCGATAAACGCCCTGTAGCCGAACGCCCAGCCCCTGCTAATGCGCTGACCCCAGAAGAAGAGGCTGAGATCTTGAGGCAATGCCACCGTGACGAGTTTGCTGCTTTACCGCCGGATCAGATTGTTATTCGGCTGATGGATGAAGAGCAGCGTTACATTGCCTCCGTATCGAGCTTTTATCGAGTACTGCGTAAACATGGCCAGCTGGCACACCGGGGACGCGCCAAAGCCCGCAAATCACAGCCAGCGCCGACTACACATACAGCAATCGCCCCCAACCAGGTATGGTCCTGGGACTGCACCTGGCTTCCTGGGCCAGCCAAGGGTACCTACTACTATCTGGTGATGATCCTCGACATCTTCAGCCGTAAAGTCGTGGGCTGGGAAGCCTTTCTGGGGGAGTCTGCAGCTAACTCACGCCGTGTCATTGAACGAGCCGTGCTGGCCGAAAACATGGTAGGCCAGCCTCTGGTGCTGCACGCTGATAACGGCAGCCCCTTCAAAGGCGTCACCTTGCTTGAGAAGCTGAGAGATCTGCAGATCCAGCCTTCGTTCAGTCGACCGCGTGTGAGCAACGATAACGCCTTCTCCGAGGCTCTGTTCCGCACCTGCAAGTATGTGCCGAACTACCCCGTCAGTGGCTTCGCTGACCTATCAGCTGCCCAGCGTTGGGTGCACGGCTTCGTCCAGTGGTACAACTATGAGCACCGCCACAGTGCTATCCGCTTCGTGACGCCGATGCAGCGCCACACAGGAGAAGACAAAGCCATATTAGCCAAGAGACATGCGCTCAACCTTGCAGCCAGAGCTGCGCATCCTGAGCGCTGGAGTGGTGACACCCGCAACTGGCATCCTGTGACATTAGTATCGCTAAACCCAGAGCGCCGAGTAGTTAGGGAGGTAGAGAAAATAGCTGCATAAAAATCAAACAGGGCGACAGATACCTTGACAGTTACCGCCATCTAGAAGCATTCACATGACGGAGCAACCTGAATCGGCGTATTGAGCTGAGCATTGCGCACCAGATCGGTCGCATTGGCGAGCCAATCCTGTTGCCGCCGGTAAAGGATATCCAAGGGGTGACATCCCCCATGTCGATCTCGAAGTAGAGGTTTTTTTTGCTCCGACGGATGATGGTTCCTCTGCTTTGACCAAGCAGGATATACTCGTTTTTTAAGATATCGATATGGAAATGGGATTTTACTCTTGAGCCTGGGAACACAGTTTCGGAAGTACAAAACACGTTTTAAAATTCGTCTACAAGGCGAAATGAGGTATTTTTATTACAAAACCATTTACAAAAATCCAGCCCGTCCTACCAAGGAGCTTTTGATCGATATTGCCGATATCAACATGGTCATTGACGATAGATCGCTTGCAAAACAACATCCATCGTATAGAAAAATCTACAAGACAGTTAATACGGTAATAGAGGGTGCGTTCTGGAAACATGTCAAACCTGTCAACGGCAAGAACGTGAAGCTTATTGGCTTCCGCGAACACTTTGTTCTGGGAGTTGAGTGGAAAGAAACCACTCTTTTCAAGCAGTATGAGCAGGAGCTACTGGAAAAACCCAATGTTCAGGGCTGCCGAGACATGCATGAGCTTATTAAGTTGTACGAAGAAAAGTATGATGCTTTATATCACCAGTTGGCATTAGAGGGGGTCAAGTCGGCGCGCCATAACGTCGATATAGAGCCAATATATATTTACATACATGGGGATGGACGCTTTGTTTACACATCGGGCGGCAATCATAGACTCAATATGGCCAAGGTGCTGGGCCTGAAAAGTGTTCCCGTACTTGTCCGTGGGCGGCATGCTGAGTGGCAACGAATTCGTGATGAATACCAAACGTTAGGCCGGTCAGCTTTCCAACAGAAATATCCCTCGCTTGTAGAGCACCCCGATCTTCAAGCCTAGCCATTAATTTATTGGAACCATTTCCTGGCGCCTGATCTCCCTCCCCGGCTTACAAGAGTTTTTTCCAAACCGCTGGTTCCTCTGGAATTACTCCCGAGGGTGAATGTCATAGACTATTCTCACTCTTCGCGGAATTACCACATGGACAGCAATCCAACCGCTCTTACCATTAGTACGGTGTTTAATCAGGGCCATATCAAGCTGCAGGCCGACTGCTTTGAGATTGACTTCAAGGTGCAGGGGCGTGAGGACTTCACCGGTATCAGCAATACATTTGCTCTGTGGATATGCTTACCGATCGCCATGAGCATGAATCGTGACCTACATATTCTCGGCCAGGTAAGCCCTACCGCCTTGGCGAACGCGAAAAAGCTCATCGAAATCTGGTTTTCCTGGCGGCCAGGTTTATTTCACTTCATCAATGTAACTGCCGAACAAGTTCTGGAGTCCACCTACACTCGGCAGGAAGGTGAGCTGATGCTTTATTCCGGGGGTGCGGACTCCACTTATGCGCTGCTTGCCCACTATGTACAGCGAGGCATCAAGGTGGCCGCCCTGACCATTCAGGGCATGGACTACGATGCAGAGGATGCAGTTCGCTTCAACGCCCTGTTGGCCAAGACACGGCCGCTTCGTGACCTGGCGATCAACGAGCATTACACCATTACGTCCAATGCTGCAGAGGTCATGGCTCGCCACGGTATACACGGCGACTGCGGCCACGGATTTCAATTGTTCAGCTCGCTGTTTCTTTTTGAAGACAGGTATCGCAGTGGCAGTATTGCAGCCGACTGCACGAGGCAGATCGAGATGCTGATCTCCCCTTGGGGTACGAGCTCGCTAACCAACCCGCTGTTTGCCAGCAGCCAGTTTCATATCAACACCCTCGATCTTGACTTGGGGCGCCCGGAAAAACTGGCCGCGTTGAGCGGCAACGAAATGGCGTTGCGCTGTGTGAGCTTCTGTAAAAATCGCGAGATCCGCCCAGAGAATTGCGGTGTCTGCTCCAAATGCAGCCGCAGCAAAGCGATGTTTCTCGCAGAAACGGGCAAGATACCCGATATGTTTCTCGATAACAGTTTCAGTGAAGATATGCTTCTGGATATTGATTTGAGCAATAGGGGAGAAAGGGGGTCAGCCATGGACCTGCTTAGCTCAGCCGCGCGCAATGGCCGGTTATCGCTCTTTCCCAAGCTCACTGCCCGGCTCTGCGCCAAACCCACGCGTAAATCCTGGTTAGCGCGTCAAAAAGCTCGGTGGGCAAAGCGGCTCAAAAAGCTCAATAAAGGCTGAGTTCGCATCACTGCTTCTGTACCTCTCCGGCTAATCCCGCGATAGCAGCAAACATCCGCCGGGCGGCCGCGAGCGAGCCCGCTAGAAACGCCTCCAGATTTGCCCTTTCCGCCTCGCTGTAGGGCAGCGAGGGTAATCTGGAAATACCCTCCGCATAGCTGTCGCAAAGGCGTCCAGATAGCCCTGCCTGTGTTAGCAAACCTTCGATCTTGTGGGTATTGGAGCCGAGAGCCATAAATGGAGTGCCGGTTATCATGCACAGCGTCACCATATGGAAACGCCCGGTTACTACGCCCTCAGCAGCGCTGATGGTATTGAGGAACTCCGCTGTGGATTGAACGGAGTACCGCCAACGCAGCCGACCCAGCCCCTTGGACGTTGAAGCATCAAGGCGGCCCAGCCGGCTGCTCAACTTGTGGCGCCACATCTTGCTATTGGCCTTCAAACTCTTGAGAAAGAACCGGCGTTCATTTCCCAGCCGCAAAGGTGGGACAGTACGAATACTCAGGTAACGAATATCCTTGTCGTCTGGTAGCTGATTTAACGCCTGCCACAACTGTTGCTGAACCGGCTTCAGCACGCTGCCGTTGATGATCAGCCCATGACGGGGAATGCCAGCTATTTCAGGACGAAATGTCAGCGTCAAGTCTGGTACCACTTCAGCCGCAACCCCCGACTGGTCCAGCTCCGCTCTGCTCAGGTGATCCCGAACGTAAATCTGGGAAAAGTCACCGGCGAACTCGGTCAACTGCTGATTGTTTTGCCACACCGAGTTGATCAACACGCAGGGTATTCCAAGCTTGCGGCAATGCCGCGCCAAGCGTCCGAGCATCAAGGCTGCCGGCGCATCGTCATGCATCGTGCCTTCGCCATTGACGATACACACGTCAGCCTCGGCTATACGTTCCAGTAAAGACCGGTCTTGAGACCAATCATGGCGCACGGGTGAAGCAGCAGCGATATGAATGCCCGCCTCTGCCGCCAAGGCCCGAATCTGCCTCACAACCAGTTGGCAGCCGTGATGGTCATCATAGGAGGTGTCGTTGAACAATATTGCCTGCAGCAAGAATCAGCTCCTTGAGAGATGGCTGACGAGAATGTCCGACATCATAGCTCAACTGGCAAAAGTTGATGCCGGCCGACATGGGTCGGATTCAGGGCAAGTTTACGTCCAACCACCGCGCCAAGGGACTGCTGGCTGGCCAATTACGCAGTAAACGTGCACGGTCTACACACCATGCCTTTTGCCATGCGGCGTGGCTACCGTGGGCCTGCATGCCATCGAGGTCGATCAGCCATACCTGTCCGGCGTGCCAAAGCAGATTGGTCGCTTTGAAGTCCCCATGGCTGATGCGCGCACCAGCCAGTTGCCGGAGTAGCGCCAGCAGTGCCTCGCCCTGTGCCGCGGAAGGTTCAGCGTGACCATCATTGCCAAACAGCTCGAGCAAATTCTGGCCTGGACAGTATTCACAGATAAACCACGCCCGCCGGCGCAGAGGCCCGAAGCGGCTTTCAATCATGGCCAGCGGCGCGGGCGTGGCAATGTTCAAAAACCGCAGACGCTGGGCAGCAAGCCAGGAATGCCAGGCGCGGCTGGGGCGCCAAAAGCGGGTTAGCCAGTGACCCATGCCTTTGATGTTGTACCGCTTGATCACCAGTTCATGCTGCTTCGTACTGACCCGAGTGACGCTGCTGCTGCCCCCGTTCTTGAGCGTAGGTATAGCCTTGAAAGCGGCGTCCGGCTGCTCGATCAAGTCGTGCAAATCATCCGCTTGCTGCCTCACCACTACAGAAAAACGCCACCAATTACGCCTGACCATGAAGTGCGTACAGTCACGTAAAGCCTTGCTAAGCCAATCTGACAGTCGCTCGGTCCTGACCTTGCGAACCTGACTAGCGAGCCGATCCGGATTGATGGCCAACGGGTTGACCTTGAGGTAGTTAATCAGCAGCAACTCAACCAGTTCATCCCATTGGGCATCAAGCTGCGCAAAGAAAATCGCCAGATTATCTTCTGCCTGCTCTGACGTCAGCGGCTGGCCAGGGCTTACAGTGTCAATAGCGTCACCGTCGATGACATACAACCGTTCACCCTGCAGCAGGAAGTTGCCCATATGCAGGTCCGTTTGCGCCAAGCCCTGGGCATGCAACTGGCCAATACTCTCCAGTGCCTGACCTAGCAAAGCTATGGCTGTCGGCTCCCCCGGGTCTACCTCTGCCAGGCTGTCCCACCGTTGCTGCAAGGTGGCGGCATCATCCAGAAATGCCGTGCAAATGAAATACCCGCCATGGTCCAAGGCGCCGGAGGCAATAATGTCTGGAGAGGCGATTTGCACCTGTTGAAGGGATATCAAACCGTCCAGCTCGCGCTGCCAATGCTTTCTCGCGCGGCTGGAGACAAACACTTTGACCAGCACTTTTTGGCCGTCCAGCATGCCTGAACCAACCAGCCGCCGGCCCGGCACTATGCGTAACCAGCGCTCAACATAAAGCTGACCGGCAGAACTGGCAATTTCAACCGGCACCGGTGGCTCACGCCCGCTTGTTTTCAAACTTTCAATATTGATCAGCATGGGCTCTGCGCCTTGCGCCTGACTCGCGTTCCGATCAGCTCAAGCGACCGGCGCGCCTCGGTGTCCACCCGTGACTTGCCCATGTAGGCCAGAAAGAACCTCAGCTTCTGCCCGGGCGTGGCGACATGACTTTCCCTGAGCAGGCTTTTCAAGTCGCGGATTCTGTCCTGCTGCCCCAGCCACGCAGGCCTGGTTTCGACCAGGTCGATCAACCGGGCGCCAGCGCCATCTCCATCAAGCTTGAGAAAGATATGCTTGGGGTAGAGGTTGTTATGCATTCTGCCGGCATTGTGCAACGCCCTGATCAAGGCAGCAGCGGCCAGGATCAGGTCCTGTCGGTCACGCCAATCGAGATCTCGCCACTGTTCGTACCAATAGGTAAGCGGCTTGTACACATCCAGCGCGCGGGTCAGCAATATTGCCTGCTTGTGGCCATTGATGCGGCGCTGAGCAAAAAACGCCGCTTCCGGCGCTGGGATGCCCAGGTGCGCAAAATGCTGAATAGCTCTGAACTCCCGCGCAAAGGTCGGCTCACCAAGGGGGTGCATCAGACCGCGCGTCAGTTGCTGATCCTGACGCTTGAGATAGAAGCTTTGCGGCAACCCATTGACATCTTCCAGTACCAGCCGGATGACGCTTTTCCAGCGCTTTTGATCACGCGAGACTACCGCCTGCTCTTCTTCGCGGTAACGCCATAGGTCATCAAAGCTGTCGAGACCATGCCTGGCCAGCACGTCCCGGGCATTGACCGCAATGAAATCGGAACGGCTCATTCTCTACCCCGAAAAAAGGCCAGCACAGCGCGGATACGCTTTTTATCACTGGCATTCAAATGCTTTCTTTCGCTGTAGTCATGATAAAAGCGTAGACGCTGGGAGCGGGTTAATACTCTACGGCCCAATTTATCCAGACAAGCCAGATCCTTGATGACACGGTACTCGAGCACCGGACCCCACCAGAAACTGCCACTAGGGCAATCGATCATGAACACGTCTGGATAGGGTTTCTGATCAACCAGAATGTTGCGCCATTTGAGGTCGTTGTGAGCGAAATTCTGATCGTGCATCATGCGCGTGGCGTGGGCCACCTGCCGCGACACATGATTGACCCACACCCGATCCCGAAAACGCGAATCTGCACTCTTCGCGATGTGCGCCAGATCCGAGGTATTCGCCAGATCCTGCGTAACCAACGCGCCCCGATGGAAGGCGCCATGTCGGCGCTCCATACCAAAGCCGACCACCGTGACGGACGGGATACCCCAGGCATGAAAATTGAGCAGATTTTCCCACTCTGCCTGTATGCGCGGACGGCCTATGTAGCGGCGCAGATTTTTACCGGCACCGGTATAACGTTTGACGTAATAGAAACGCCCACCCACCCATACCTTGTGCACACTGCTGATATCGTCCTGGGTAATCTGCTCGCCCTCCAGAGCGAATACCCGGTCCAGATCCGCAAACAGCTGCCCGCTGACGCCAGTCGCATATTCGGGATTCAGCGTCCAACCACTCATGCAGGCTCGTCCCTCGCGTACTTACGCTTAAAGCGCTCTTGCAGCCGCGCCGCTTTCTGCTCCAGCATTCGCAGCAAAGCTGCTTCGCTGGCCAAAATGTCGCGCAAGGGACGATCGAAGTAGGTTCGCAGAAACAGCAATTTATCGCGGCGGGTCAAACCGATTCCCAGTGCCGAAAAGTACAGTCCGGCCAGGTCCTTGTCGCGCCAGCGGCGCGGCACGGCAGGTCTGATCTGGGCACGATGCAAATCGATCAGCGACAAACGGAAATCGTCAGGTGCTGGCGGTTGATCGGTATGCAGCAGAAAGTGACAGATGTAGCAGTCGCGGTGATTCACTCCGGCTAGATGCATGCGCCGGGTCATACTGGCGACTTCCCTGATCAAGGCTCTTTTCAGCGCCGGCACTGGCGGGGACTCCAGCCAGTCGCGAGTGTAATCCTCTAGACTAATGGTCGGCGCCAGCTCCTCGGTAATAATGAACGAGTGTCGATCAGCTGGATTAACGCCACGCTCGCCAAAAGCCACCGCCGTCATGGTTGGCACTCCCGCTTGCGTCAAAGCGGCAATCGCTTCCCATTCCTGATCGGCGCCCAGCACCGGGCGCTTGAGGGTGAGCCAGTTCTTCATGATCTCGGCCCAACCCACCCCGCGGTGAATCTTGACGAAATAGCCTTTACCCGCTACCTCGGTACGCAGCGTGCGCCGGGCTTCCAGTTCGCGGAATACCTCGCCCTGCAACTGCTCTACCGCTTGAAAAGCATCACGCCCAGCCCACAGGCTGGCGAAGGGCTCTGATAACGTCAGGGTCAAACCGACTCTCCCATTATGACGGCGGCGGCCTTCTCCGGCAGGCTATACAAGTCGGCCGTATCGGCAAACGCCAGGGCATTCTCATGCCAGCGACGCCGGACCTGCTCGTCCTGCAAAATCTGCCTGAGCATTTGGTTTAATTGATCCTGCTGGAAAGGGCTGGGCACCACCCGGCCACAGTCGGCTTCTTCAATGTAATGAGCGTAGCCGCATACCTCGGTGACCAGCACCGGCAAGCCGGCGACCAGTGCTTCCAGCAACACGGTGCCGGTATTTTCATTGTAAGCCGGATGAATCAGCAGGTCCGCCCCGAGCAGAAAGCGCGGTACGTCGTCACGGCCCTGAAGAAACTCGACCCGATCACTGATTCCAGCCGCGCGTGCCTGGGCCTGAAAGCTCTTGGCGTTGTCCTGGC
Organism: Halopseudomonas pelagia; assembly: GCF_009497895.1. Taxonomy (NCBI): domain Bacteria; kingdom Pseudomonadati; phylum Pseudomonadota; class Gammaproteobacteria; order Pseudomonadales; family Pseudomonadaceae; genus Halopseudomonas; species Halopseudomonas pelagia. The sequence continues at coordinate 3,817,487 of NZ_CP033116.1, forward strand.
CAATTACCATCAACCGGGTGCGCTCGCGCAACTCGGGAGGTAGCGCCGCCAGCGCAGCAATCGAGCGGTCCAGACCCTTGGTCTTGAACCCCGAACCCACCTGTAGCAACAACAAATCGCTATCTGCCAGACCGAATTCGGCGCGAAAAGCAGCTCGCTGCTCCGCCGCATCAGCGGGCGCGCGGCGGTCGGCAGCGATACCGGGAGGCAATAAATGAAAGCGTTCCTCGGGTGTCCGGTAATGTTTCATGAACAGCGGCTTTTGCACCTCAGAAATCATCAGAATCTCGGTACCGACCGCTGGCGAAAACACCGCCCTCTCGTATTCGGCAAAATGCTTGTAGCGTCCCCCTAGGCGATACAACGGACTGCGCAGGGTCTGGGCCTTGTCTTCAAAACAAGGGTCGGCGGCGTAGTACACATCCAAGCCAGGCATCTTGTTGAATCCAACCAGACGATCCACCGGGCGACGTGCCAGGTCGTTCTTGACCCAGGCGGTAAACTTCTCGTTGCGTTTGTGATTGGTCAAGGCCTTTACCGGCACAAGCACCACTTCAAAACCCTGAGGAAGATCACCGTCCCAGGCCAGTGTATAAACCCGAATCTTATGCCCATGCTCCTGGCAGATTCGCGCGATGCGCAGGAAATCACGCTGCAAACCGCCGTAAGGAAAGTATTTGTACAAGACAAACGCCAGTTGCATCAGACAACCCTCTCGTCAAGCAGCAAGGACTGCAATTGCACATGGACGCGCTGGGGATTCAGCCGGGTAAAACACAGCGGTTGCTCGCGACGTAGATCAAACTGACGGGCGTCCTCCGGTGTCGGCTGATAGTGACAGGTTTTCTGCATACAGGGGGCGCAGGGGAAGTCGCTGGACAAGTGTATCTGCGAGGCGCCATAGGCCCCGGTCAGAACCGGATTGGTCGGACCGAAAAGCGATAATGTCGGCAAATCCAGAGCCGCAGCAAGGTGTCCGAGGCCAGTATCCACCGCCACACACGCTGACGCCCCGGCGACCATTCGGGCCATGCCCGCCAGAGACAGTTTCGGCAACACCTGCACCCTCTCCAGCCCATCGGCAATACGCTCGGCCCGGGCTTTCTCAACAGGGTTACCCCAGGGCAAGCGTACATAGAGTCCATCCGCGACGGCCAATTCGGCCAATTCTCGCCAGTAGATTTCCGGCCAGTGCTTGCTCTTCCAGGTCGTACCATGAAAAAACAGCAGATAAGGCTGATCGGTGATCTCGCCAGCCAGATACGCGCGATTAAGCCCATAATCGCCAACGCCCTCAGCCAATCGATAGCCTAACGCCTGGGCAAACAATTGCCGCACCCGTTCCACTGCGTGCTGACCCCAGGGTACATCGCAGCTTTGATCATAAAAGCGACTGGCCATCGGCTCGCGCGCCGAGGTTTTGTCCAGCCCCACTACCGGGCCCCTGGCGTAACGCGTTAACCAGGCGCTTTTCAGTAGACCTTGGGCGTCAATGATCAGGTCGTAGCGGGTGCTACTCAAGCGCTTTTTAAACCGCGCCCACTCGCCATTGCGCCAGGTCTGGAGCGGGTGCTTGCGCCAGCGACGGATCGACACGGGTATGACTTCGGCTACAGCGGGGTGCCAGGCCGGAATCTCGGCAAAACCCTCCTCCACCACCCAGTCGAACTGAATATCCGGAATCGCCCGGCGCGCATCGGTCAGGGCTGGCAGGGTATGAATGACATCGCCCATGGACGATGTCTTGATCAGCAGTACGCGCATGCTCAGAGTACCTGCGGATCGGCAAGCGGTTCGCCTACCAGACGATCCAGTGCGTCAATGACCATCTGCGGTCGCAGGTCACGCAAGCAGTTGTAGTGGCCGAAACGGCAGGTACGGTCAAAACAGGGGCTGCATTCCAGACCCAAGCGCACGATTTCCACCTGGCTTGACAAGGGTGGCGTGAACGCCGGGGAGGTCGACCCATAGACCGCTACCAGTGGCCGGTCCAACGCTGCAGCCACGTGCATCAAGCCTGAGTCATTACTGACCACCGCGCCCGCGCAGGAGAGCAGGTCAATCGCTTCGGCCAGGCTGGTTTCACCGGACAGATTCACTGATTCCTCGCGCAATCCAGGAATCAGTTGCTGACGTATATCTTCACCACCTGGATGATCTTTCTTGGAACCAAACAACCACACTTGCCAACCCTGGCGAATTTTCTGGTCGGCAACCTTGGCGTAGTGCTCGGCAGGCCAGCGCTTTGATTCGCCGAATTCGGCGCCTGGGCAAAGCGCCAACACCGGACGATCCAGCTCCAGGCCAAAGCGCGTCAATGCAGCGTCCCGAGTGGTTGGGTCAATTCGCAAACCAGGGCGTGGATAAGGCTGTTTCAACTGATGGTCGGGCTCATAGGCCAGCGCCATAAAGCGCTCGATCATCAGCGGCAGGCGCTCTTTATCCAATACGCGCAGGTCGTTGAGCAGCCCATAACGCATCTCTCCGCGCCAGCCAGTGCGCAAAGGGATATCGGCAAAGTAGGGAACCAGAGCGGACTTCAAGGAGTTGGGCAGCAAAATAGCCTGATCATAGCGACCGGTCAGACTCTTGCCGATCCGCCGACGCACGGCAATATCCAGAACGCCGTGCCCCAAAGGAAAGCTTAGCGCCTGGCGCACCTCGGGCATGCGCTCAAGAATCGGCCGGCTCCAGTCCGGGGCCAGCACATCGATCTGGCATTCCGCGCCATGACGCTGCTTCAGGCAGGCGAACAGCGTCTGCGCCATCACCATGTCGCCAACCCAACTGGGACCTACGATAAGAATTCTCATGAGCGACAAGCCTCAAGCGGCAAGCGGCAAGAAAGCCAAGCAAGGCGGCAAACGTCGAATATCCGACAGCTTGCCGCTTGTGGCTTGCAGCTTGCGGCTCTTAGCGAACCAGCGTACGCCATTCGGCATGTGCGCCGCTCTGACCGGTGACCAGGTCAAAATAGGCTTTCTGCAGCTTTTCGGTAACGGGACCACGGCGCCCTTCGCCAATCTGGCGATTGTCCAGCTCGCGGATCGGCGTCACTTCAGCGGCGGTACCGGTAAAGAAGGCTTCATCGGCGATATAGACCTCATCACGCGTCAGACGCTTCTCGACGATCGGAATATTGAATTCCGCCGCCAATGCCAACACCGTACCGCGGGTTATGCCGTTCAGGCAGGCGGTCACTTCCGGGGTATAGATCACGCCATTTTTGACGATAAACACGTTCTCGCCCGAACCCTCGGCCACATAACCCTCGGGATCCAGCAGCAAGGCTTCGTCAGCGCCAGCGGACACCGCTTCCTGCAATGCCAGCATGGAGTTCATGTAAGCGCCGCTGGCCTTGGCGCGGGTCATGGTGATGTTGACGTGGTGACGGGTAAAGGAGCTGGTGCGGATCTTGATGCCACGCTCCAGTGCCTCTTCGCCCATATAGGCACCCCAGTGCCAGGCGGCAATGGCCACATGTACTTTGAGGTTGTCGGCACGAATACCCATGCCTTCGGAGCCGTAGAACACCAGCGGGCGTATATAAGCCGTTTCAAGATTGTTCTGGGCTACGACGGCGCGCTGCGCTTCGTTGAGCTGCTCCTTGGTAAAGGGAATCTTCATGCCCATGATATGCGCCGAGTCAAACAGACGGTCGGTATGCGCATGCAAACGGAAGATCGCCGTGCCGTCGGGAGTATTGTAGGCCCGCACGCCTTCAAATACGGCCATTCCGTAGTGCAGCGAATGAGTCAGTACATGCACATTGGCATCGCGCCACGGCTTCATTTCACCATCAAACCAGATAACACCATCACGATCGGCCATCGACATTGCAGCCCGCTCCATCTAATTGGTTATTCTTAACTCGATTATGTCCGGCCCGGACCTGCCCTGTCGCCGCGCCCGGGAAACGCCCGGGCATGGCGTGTCATTCCGGCAGCCACTGCTGCCACAGACTGATGACGCCACGACGGAAATCTTGAAACTGGTCGCCACTCACTTTGCCCGGCTGCTTCTGCAGTGCCAGGCGATGGGCTGCGGCGCGGTAGGCTTTGTAAGCCTCCTGCAAACGCTGCACGTCTTCGCCGGAGATCAATCCGGCATCACGCAGCCCGTCTAGAATTCTGATGTTATCGGTATAACGCAGTAACTCGGGGTACCGGCACGACCAGGCCAGAACGGCATATTGCACCATAAATTCGATATCAACGATACCTCCGGCGTCCTGCTTCAGATCAAACAACGCCTCTGCCGTGTACGCAGACGGATCAGAACCAGCCCGCGTGGCCTTGGTACCCAGGTTGTCGCGCATCTTCTGACGCATGCCGCCCACGTCCTCGCGCAACTTGGCTTCATCCCGATGGCGGCTCAACACCTCCATCCGCAAGTCCTGGAAACGATGACTCAAGCGCTTGCAGCCGGCCAGTACACGCGCGCGTACCAGCGCCTGATGCTCCCAGGTCCAGGCCTCTTCACGCTGATAGCGGGCGAAGGACTGCAGCGAGCTGACCAGCAACCCGGATTCACCCGACGGGCGCAGGCGCATATCCACGTCATACAGCGCTCCGGACGTGGTCTGGGTGTTGAGCATATGAATAATGCGTTGCCCCAGGCGAGTGAAAAACCGGCTACCTTCTATTGGCTTGGCACCGTCGGTTTCCGCATCCGCATCACCATCGTGAATAAACACCAGGTCCAGGTCGGAGCCGTGACCAAGCTCTATCCCCCCGACCTTGCCATAGCCGAGAATGACAAAGTCCATTTCACACAAACTGCCATCAGCACGCTTGGGGAAGCCATGGCGCTGGGTCAATTCTCGCCAGGCCAGTTGCAAGACCTGTTGAAGAATAGCTTCGGCAATCCAGGTCAGATAATCGCTGACCTTCATCAACGGCAACGTGCCGGCGATCTCGGAGGCGGCGACGCGCAGCACATGGGCACGGCGAAAATAGCGCAGCACTTCCATCTGCTGCTCCAGGTCATCTTCGGCGATACGCATCAGTTGCTGACGCAATTCGTCAACCAGCTCGTCCGTCTCCGGCGGACGGTAAAGCCGCCCGGCGTTCAGCAACTCATCGAGCACCACCGGATAGCGGGTGATCTGCTCGGCGATCCATGGGCTGGCGGAACACAGCACCAATAATTCACGCAACGCACTAGGATTTTCTGTCAGCAATAGCAGGTAGGCTGAGCGTCGCGCCACCGCCTCTACCATCGGCATGACCCGTTCCAGCGCCAGGTCTGCATCGTCCTGTTCTGTAGCCATGCCCAGCAGGCGCGGCATGAACACATCCAGCCGCTCTCGCCCCAGACGCTGCATGGAGCGAACCCGACCGGATTCCTGCAAGCCTTGCAGCAACCGTAACGCTTCCTCAGGCTTTTTGAACCCACCCTCACTGAGCTGTTCGATACGCTGCTGCGCATCCAGCGATCCTTCCCAGACCGGCATCCATTCCGAATGCAGGGGCAGCTCTTCATCATGCTCATCATCTGGATCGGCTATCACGTCGGCAAAATGCCGCGCGATCCGCGCACGCTGGCTATGCAGCGCTTGCCGGAAGGCATCCCAGTTATCAAAGCCCATGACGTAGGCAATACGCTGCTGGCTCTGTGAGTCGGTGGGTAACATCTGGGTCTGCCGATCATCCAGTGCCTGCAGCGCATGTTCGGTGTCGCGCAGGAACAGGTACGCGCCTTTGAGCTCATCCACGGCCTCATCCGGCAGATAGCTATTAGTGGCCAGCATATCCAGTACTGACAGGATTGGCCGCTGCTGCAAGCTGCGGTCTCGCCCGCCATGGATCAGTTGAAATGCCTGGCCAATAAACTCGACCTCACGAATACCGCCCGACCCCAGCTTGACGTTGTCTTGCAGGCCCTTGCGCTGTACTTCTCGCTGGATCATCAGTTTGAGACTGCGCAGCGCCTCAATCGCGGCGAAATCCAGATAACGGCGATAAACGAACGGCTTGAGCATCGCCAGCAACTCGGCGCCCGCGGCCTGATCGCCAGCGACCACGCGGGCCTTGATCATGGCATAGCGCTCCCAATCGCGCCCCTGGCTCTGGTAGTACTGCTCCAGCGCATCAAAGCTGAACACCAGCGCGCCGCTGTCACCATAGGGACGCAAGCGCATGTCGACACGAAAGACAAAGCCATCGACGGTAATCGCATCCAGCGCCTTGATCAGGCGTTGGCCGAGGCGGATAAAAAACTCCTGGTTCGATAAGCTGCGCCGACCGCCCTGGGTTTCGCCTGCCTCGGGGTATGCAAAGATCAGGTCTATATCAGAAGACAGATTCAATTCCTGAGCACCCAGCTTACCCATGCCCAGCACCACCATATGCTGTGGTTCACCGTCCGCCCCCGACGGCGTACCCAGCGTCGCACATGCCTGGGTATACAACCATTGATAAGCCAGTTCGATACAGCTGTCAGCCATGTCCGACAGATCGCGGGTAGTCTCGGCGGTGGCCGCCATGCGCGTTACATCCCGCCAGATAATCCGCACCTGTTGCTGCTGACGAAACCGACGTAATGCTTGCGCAAGCTGTTCTTCATCCTCTACTGCAGTCAGGGCTAGACTCAGCATACGACTCATGTCGCCTTTCTCCAGGGTCCGCCATAGCAGATCATCTTCCACCAGGCGCCAGGCCATGTGCGGATCCCGGCGAAGCTGCTCGGCAACAAAATCGCTGCCGGCCAGAACCGGGTCGAGACTGGTGAGAAACTGCTCGCCTAACTCAGACACCCGGCTAGCCAGATCGGCATGGGCGACGGCAGCCTGCCACTGGTCTCGATGGTGTTGCACCATGGATTGCAGGGACTCGGGCAACGGCAGAGGCGGAGAAAAAGGCATGGTCTATCCTGTAGGGATTGCAATGTCGCAGCTTGCCATGCCTGGGACCTGCGTAAAAGTCTGCAAGGCAAGAACATGCTGGCGAATATGTAGCATAACTACATAAATCTTTACAAAGGGATGGATTAAACCTATTTTTTGTAGCTAAACTACAAGAACCGCATTTCACACCCCATTCGTTGTCACAGGCTATCAAGTCCCGCACAGCGAATTAGGCCCACAAGGTCTGGAGAACTGACGCATGAAGCAAAACGATATCGATCCACTGGAAACTCAGGAATGGCTGGACTCACTGGAGTCCGTACTGGACAACGAAGGTGAAGATCGCGCCCATTACCTAATGACACGCCTGGGTGAACTGGCCAGCCGCAGCGGTACGCCACTGCCCTACGCGATCACCACGCCCTACCGCAACACCATCCCGGTTACCCACGAATCACGCATGCCCGGCGACCTGTTCATGGAGCGGCGTATTCGCTCCATGGTGCGCTGGAACGCGCTGGCCATGGTGATGCGCACCAACCAGCAGGATCCCGATCTGGGCGGCCACATTTCCACTTTTGCCTCCAGCGCGACCCTGTACGATATCGGTTTCAACTACTTCTTCAAGGCCCCTACAGAAGAGCACGGCGGCGATCTGGTGTTTTTCCAGGGCCACGCTTCTCCCGGCATTTATGCCCGCGCCTTCCTCGAAGGCCGCATCAGTGAAGACCAGCTCGACAACTTCCGACAGGAAACCGGTGGCGAAGGTCTGTCTTCCTATCCGCACCCCTGGCTGATGCCCGATTTCTGGCAGTTCCCGACTGTATCCATGGGTCTGGGCCCGATTCAGGCGATCTACCAGGCGCGCTTCATGAAGTACCTGGAGCACCGCGGCTTTATCGAACCAGGAAAGCAGAAGGTCTGGTGCTTCGTCGGTGACGGCGAGACCGATGAACCCGAGTCCCTGGGCGCCATTTCTCTGGCTGGACGTGAGAAGCTCGACAACCTGATCTTCGTCATCAACTGCAACCTGCAGCGCCTGGACGGCCCGGTACGCGGCAACGGCAAGATCATTCAGGAGCTGGAAGGCAGCTTCCGCGGCGCCGACTGGAATGTGATCAAGGTCATCTGGGGTCGCATGTGGGATCCACTGTTCGCCCAGGACCACGACGGTCTGCTGCAGCAGCGCATGGAAGAAGCCATCGACGGCGACTACCAGAATTACAAGGCCAACGACGGCGCCTATGTGCGCGAGCACTTCTTTGGCACTCGGCCGGAACTCAAGGAGATGGTCAAGGACCTCTCAGACGAGGAAATCTGGAAGCTCAACCGTGGCGGTCACGACCCCTACAAGGTGTATGCGGCCTATCACGAGGCGGTCAACCACAAAGACCAGCCCACGGTCATCCTGGCCAAGACCATCAAGGGTTACGGCACCGGTACCGGCCAGGGCCAGAACACCGCACACAACACCAAGAAAGTCGATGTCGAGAGCCTGAAGAAATTCCGCGATCGCTTCGACATTCCGGTCAATGACAAGGATCTGGAGAAGCTACCCTTCTTCAAGCCCGAAGAAGGCAGTGCCGAATACAAGTACTTGCACTCACGCCGCGAAAAGCTCGGCGGCTATATGCCCCAGCGCCGCACCGAAAGCTTCAAGGTGCCGGTACCACCCCTGGATACGCTCAAGGCGATCCTGGACGGCAGCGGCGACCGCGAAATTTCCACCACCATGGCCTTTGTGCGGATTATTTCGCAGCTGGTCAAGGACAAGGAACTGGGTTCACGCATCGTGCCCATCGTGCCCGACGAGGCACGTACCTTCGGCATGGAAGGCATGTTCCGCCAGCTCGGCATCTACTCTTCAGTCGGCCAGCTATACGAGCCCGTGGATAAAGATCAGGTGATGTTCTACCGCGAGGACAAGAAGGGTCAGATTCTCGAGGAAGGGATCAACGAAGCCGGCGCAATGTCCAGCTGGATCGCTGCTGCGACTGCCTACAGTACCTACAACCAGCCCATGCTGCCGTTCTACATCTTCTATTCGATGTTCGGTTTCCAGCGCATCGGCGATCTGGCCTGGGCCGCTGGCGATAGCCGCGCCAAGGGCTTCCTGATCGGCGGCACCGCAGGGCGTACCACGTTGAACGGCGAAGGTCTGCAGCACGAAGACGGCCACAGCCATATCCTCGCCTCGACCATCCCCAATTGCCGCAGCTACGACCCGACCTACGGTTACGAGCTGGCGGTGATCATCCGCGAAGGTGCACGGCGGATGATGGAAGAGCAGGAAAACGTTTACTACTACCTGACCGTAATGAACGAAGCCTATGTGCAGCCACCCATGCCCAAGGGCAAGGACGTGGAAGAAGGCATCATGCGCGGCATGTACTTGCTCGAAGGCGCTAGCAAGCCGGCGAACCTGCATGTGCAACTGATGGGCAGCGGGACTATTTTGCGCGAAGTGCGTGAAGCGGCGAAGATTCTCAAGGATGACTTCGGCGTGACCTCTGATATCTGGAGCGTCACCAGTTTCAACGAGCTGCGTCGCGATGGTCTGGATGTGGAACGTTGGAACCGCCTGCATCCGACCAAGAAGCCACGTCAGAGCTTTGTTGAACAGAGCCTGGCCAAGCACACGGGTCCGGTGATCGCCTCGACCGATTACATGAAGCTGTTCGCCGAGCAGATCCGTCAGTGGGTGCCGGGCACCTTCAAGGTGTTGGGTACCGACGGTTTCGGCCGCAGCGACAGCCGCCGCAAACTGCGTCACTTCTTTGAAGTGGACCGTTACTGGGTAGCCTACTCCGCGCTGTCCGCGCTGGTGGAATCCGGTGATCTGAAACCCAAGGTATTGACCGACGCGCTCAAGACCTTCGGCATTGATCCCGAAAAAACCAACCCGCTGGATTGCTGAGGAAAACGGTATGAGTGAACTGATCAAAGTACCCGGCATCGGCGACGGTGAGGGCGAAGTTATCGAGATACTGGTCAAGGTCGGCGACAAGGTCGAGGCCGAGCAGAGCCTGGTGACCCTGGAGTCCGACAAGGCCAGCATGGAAATCCCCTGCCCCAAGGCCGGCACCATCAAATCGATAAAGGTCAAGATGGGCGATACCCTGAAGGAAGGCGATGACCTGATCGAGTTGGAGTCCGAGGGCGCCGACGCCAGCGAAGAGAAGGAAGCGAAAGAAGAAAAGCCAGAAGCCGCCGAGAAGCCCAAGGCGTCAGACGACGACAAGGACGAGAAGCCTGCTGAAAAAGCCAGCGATGACAAGCAAGCCGCCAGCGACAAGAAGGCCTCTGGCAGTTCCGTTCAACCGGTCAAGATCCCGGACCTGGGCTCGGACAGCAAGGCCAAGGTCATCGAGATACTGGTCAAGAAAGGCGATACCGTCGAAGTCGACCAGTCGCTGATCGTGCTGGAGTCCGACAAAGCCAGCATGGAGATCCCCTCCCCTGTCGCGGGCACTGTCGAGTCGGTCGAGATCAAGCTGGAGCAGGACGCCGGCACTGGCGATCTGATTCTGCATATGAAGGTTGAAGGCGAGGAGCAGCAAGCTGCTGCCGAGCCAGCGCAGGACGACAAGCCTGCATCCGAGGCCAAGGCCGACAAGCAGCCTGAAGCCACGCAGGACAAGAGTGCCGACAGCAAGCCTGCCCAACAGGACGAAGCGCCCGCTCCCGTTGGTGGACCAAGCCGCGAAGGTACCAAGGTACACGCAGGCCCGGCGGTACGGTTGCTCGCCCGCGAGATGGGTGTGGATCTGGCCGAAGTGAAATCCACCGGACCGCGCGACCGAATTCTCAAGGAAGATGTACAGAATCACGTCAAATCGGTAATGAAGCAGGGCAAGAGCGCGCCTGCCACGGCCGGTGGTTCAGGCATCCCTGCGGTACCGGAAATCGATTTCAGCCGCTTTGGCGAAATCGAAGTCAAGGATATGACCCGATTGCAGCAGATCGGCGCCGCCAATATTCACCGCAGTTGGCTGAATGTGCCGCACGTGACGCAGTTTGACCTGGCCGATATCAGCGAACTGGAAACTTTCCGCAAGGACCAGAAGGCCGTGGCGGAAAAGGCCGGCGTCAAGCTGACCATCCTGCCCTTTCTGCTCAAGGCCTGTGCTCACCTGCTGCGTGAACAGGCCAACTTCAATGTCGCGCTGGCACCCAATGGCAAGCAACTGATTCACAAGAACTATGTGCATATCGGTTTTGCTGTAGATACGCCGGACGGCCTGATGGTCCCGGTCATTCGCGACGTCGACAAGAAAAGCCTGCTGCAATTGGCTGGTGAAGCCGCAGAGCTGGCGGAGAAGGCGCGTAACAAGAAGCTGGGTGCCGATGGTATGCAGGGCGCCTGCTTTACCATCTCCAGCCTGGGCCATATTGGCGGCACTTACTTCACGCCAATCGTGAATGCACCGGAAGTGGCTATCCTTGGCGTATCCAAGGCAACCATGCAGCCAGTATGGGACGGTAGCGCGTTCCAGCCGAAGCTGATGCTGCCGCTGTCACTGTCCTACGACCACCGCGCCATCAACGGTGCGGCCGCAGCACAGTTCACCAAGCGGCTTGGTGAACTGCTGGGCGATATCAGGTCGATGCTGCTGTAAAGCTGGGCGGTGTCGGGCTTCGGTCCGGCACCGCACTTTCAGCGCGACCTCTGTTCTATCCTGCTGCGCCTTCGCGGCGGGGCCGCCGCTCCTACCTGTTCTGGCTTAACCGCAAGGGAACAGCCTGTGGGAGCGGCGGCCTCGCCGCGAAAGGATTTGGCAGCGCTCCTCGGTAGCCTCAACCCTCAAACACAAACCCGTCATCCACAACCTTGGCTTTGATCGTTACCCCCGGCGCAAAATCACCGGCCAGGATACGCTGCGCCAACGGGTTCTCGATCCACCGCTGAATCGCACGCTTGAGCGGACGAGCGCCGTATACCGGGTCATAGCCTACCGCGATCAGTTTCTCCAACGCCTCATCAGTCAGCTCCAGCTTCAATTCACGCTCGGCCAACCGCACGCCCAGGCGCTGCATCTGAATGCCTGCGATGCCGGCAATCTGTTCCTTGCCCAACGGCTCAAACACCACAACCTCATCAATCCGGTTGATAAACTCCGGGCGGAAATGCTGACCAACAGCATCCATCACCGCCGCGTGCTGAGCTTCCGGATCACCGACCAGCTCCTGAATCTGCGCTGAGCCCAGGTTGGAGGTCATGACGATGACGGTATTACGGAAGTCCACCGTGCGGCCCTGGCTGTCAGTCAGCCGACCGTCTTCAAGCACCTGAAGCAGCACGTTGAATACATCCGGATGGGCTTTTTCCACCTCATCCAGCAGGATCACCGAATACGGCTTGCGGCGCACCGCCTCGGTCAGATAGCCGCCCTCTTCGTAGCCGACATACCCCGGAGGCGCCCCGATCAAGCGCGCGACCGAATGCTTTTCCATGAACTCGGACATGTCGATCCGCACCATGGCTTCGTCAGTGTCGAACAGAAACTCGGCCAGCGCCTTGCACAGCTCGGTCTTGCCCACCCCGGTTGGCCCCAGAAACATGAACGAGCCGCTGGGCCGGTTGGGATCACTCAGACCCGCGCGCGAACGCCGTACCGCATTGGACACGGCCACCACGGCCTCATGCTGACCAATAACCCGCTTGTGCAGGCCTTCTTCCATACGCAGCAGCTTGTCGCGCTCGCCTTCAAGCATCTTGGACACCGGAATACCGGTCCACTTGGAGACCACTTCAGCGATTTCTTCTTCGGTGACCTTGCTGCGCAGTAGCTGATTTTCGGTCGGACTGTGCTGATCAGCCATCTGCTGACTGCGCTCCAGGTCAGGAATCACCCCGTACTGCAGTTCGGCCATGCGGTTCAGGTCGCCCTTGCGACGCGCCGCTTCCAGCTCCTGGCGAGCCTGTTCGATTTTTTCCTGGATCTGCGCCGAACCCTGAACTTCCGCTTTCTCGGATTTCCAGATCTCTTCCAGGTCGGCGTATTCACGCTCCAGCCGAGCAATCTCTTCCTTGAGCTTTTCCAGACGCTTGAGCGCAGCGTCGTCCTCTTCCTTCTTCAACGCCTCGCGCTCCACCTTGAGCTGAATCAAGCGCCGTTCAAGACGATCCAGTACCTCGGGCTTGGAGTCGATCTCCATACGGATGCGGCTGGCGGCCTCGTCAATCAGATCGATGGCCTTGTCCGGCAACTGCCGGTCGGTAATGTAGCGATGACTCAACTTGGCCGCGGCAATGATTGCGCTATCGGTGATCGCGACCTTGTGGTGCACCTCGTAGCGTTCTTTCAGGCCACGCAAAATGGCGATGGTGTCCTCCTCGGAGGGCTCATCGACCAGCACCTTCTGGAAACGTCGCTCCAGCGCCGCGTCCTTTTCGATGTACTTGCGGTACTCATCCAACGTGGTCGCGCCCACGCAGTGCAGCTCACCGCGCGCCAGCGCCGGCTTGAGCATATTGCCGGCGTCCATCGAGCCTTCGGCCTTGCCGGCGCCGACCATGGTATGCAACTCGTCGATAAACAGAATCACCCGGCCTTCCTGCTTGCCCAGCTCGTTCAGCACCGCCTTCAAGCGCTCCTCGAATTCACCGCGGAACTTGGCGCCGGCAATCAGCGAGCCCATGTCCAGCGACAGCAAGCGCTTGTCCTTCAGCCCGTCCGGCACTTCACCATTGATAATGCGTTGCGCCAGGCCCTCGACGATGGCGGTCTTGCCCACGCCGGGCTCGCCGATCAGCACCGGGTTGTTCTTGGTCCGGCGCTGCAGCACCTGAATGGTCCGGCGAATTTCGTCATCACGGCCAATCACCGGATCCAGCTTGCCTTCTTCGGCCTTGGTGGTCAGATCGACTGTGTACTTGTCCAGGGCCTGGCGCGACTCTTCGGCATTCTGGTCGTTCACCGACTCGCCGCCGCGCAGATTGCTGATGGCGTTCTCCAGAGCCTTCTTTGACACGCCCTGGCCGAGCAATATCTTGCTCAGCGCCGAGTTACCCTCCATCGCCGCCAGCAATACCAACTCGCTGGAGATGAACTGATCGTTATGCTGTTGCGCCAGCCGGTCCGCCTGATTGAACAGCCGCGCCAGATCCTGGGACAGGTTGATGTCCCCGGTCGGGCTGCTGATGGTGGGCAGCTTGTCCAACGCATCGACCAGAGCCGCACGCAGCGCATTGGTGTCGAAGCCGACCTGGCGCAGCAACGGCTTGACCGAACCCTGCTGCTGATCGAGCAACGCCAGCATCAGGTGCAAGGGGTCTATCTGATTGTGATCACGGCCCACCGCCAATGACTGCGCATCGGACAGCGCCATCTGGAGTTTGCTGGTAAAGCGATCAATACGCATGGTGTTTGCATCCTATCTAGATGATCGCCCGCTGATTCGCAGGCGATGACGTTCATTGAGTATGGACTATAGATAGGGTTTATTATTGGTCTTTCAAGGCAGGAAACATTGACCAGAGTCAAAATATTGTCGGATGAGCGATCGCCCATACGGTATTTCGTAGACGGAAGTTACTTCGAACTGAGCCAGATCAACGACGCCATGCGCCCGGTCTGGCCATCACGGCGATAGGAGTAAAAGCGCAGCGGGTCACTGACCGTGCATTGATCACCACCACTGATCGACTGCACACCGGCAGCATTCAGCCGTTGCCGGGCCAACTGATAGATATCGGCAAGGAAATGCCCAGCCCGGTCAGACGGCACAAAAGCCGACGCGGCCTGCGGATCGACCTGGATAAAGGCCTCCCGCACTTCAGAGCCTACTTCGAACGCCTGCGGGCCAATCGCCGGACCGAACCAGACCAACACCTCGGATGGCTCAGTGGCCAGCGCCTTCAGCGTGCTCTCCAACACCCCGTCGAGTAATCCGCGCCAGCCGGCATGGGCCGCAGCCACTTTGGTCCCCGCACGATCAGAGAACAACACCGGCAAACAATCAGCCGTCATGATGGTACAAGCGATGCCAGGTTCATCAGTCCAGGCGGCGTCAGCCTCAGCGGTTAGCGCAGGATTGGCGCGCACCACATCGGTACTGTGAGTCTGTACCAGCCAGGCAGGGCGACAAGCCAGTTCACGCTCCAGCTCGGCGCGGTTGGCAGCCACGTGCACGGGATCGTCCCCGACATGATCACCAAGATTGAAGCCCTTCCAGGGTCCCTGGCTGCTGCCCAGCTGCCGGGTAGTCACACAGGTTCGCACCCACTCTGGCGCAGGCCAGTCAGCGCTCAGCCACTGCGGCTTCATTCCGCCAGTTCACCGTCTTCACGCAGCATCGCCAGCAGGTGCTGCATATCTTCAGGTAGCTGCACTTCCCAGGACATATGCCGGCCGTCGACCGGATGCTCCAGCTCCAGCCGCCGTGCATGCAACGCCTGCCGCGGAAATTCGCGCAGCAGGGCAATCAGCTCCTTGGTTGCGCCAGCCGGTATGCGCATGCGACCACCGTAGGTCTGGTCGCCTATCAGGGGAAAATTAATGTAGCTCATGTGCACGCGAATCTGATGGGTACGCCCGGTTTCCAGCTTCACCTTCACATGGGTGTGCGCACGAAAGCGGCTGATTACCCGGTAGTGACTGACCGCCTGCTTGCCGCCGACCATCACCGCCATCTTCTGCCTGTTGGTTCCGTGCCGGGCGATCGGCTGGTCGACCTTGCCGCCGGCGGTCATCACCCCCACGACCACACACTCGTATTCACGAGTCACCGTCCGCTCCTGCAACTGACCAACCAGGTCGGTCTGAGCTTCCAGGGTCTTGGCCACCACCATCAGCCCGGTAGTGTCCTTGTCCAATCGGTGCACGATGCCGGCACGCGGCACCTTGGCCAACTCCGGCGCATGGTGCAGCAGCGCATTGAGCAGAGTGCCGTCAGCATGTCCGGCCGCCGGGTGCACCACCAACCCGGCCGGCTTGTTGATCACCAGCAAGGCCTCATCCTCATAGATCACATCCAAAGCAATCGCCTCGGGCTGCCAGTCACCCTGCACTTCACGCTCGGCATCCAGCTCGAGCTTCTCGCCGCCATATACAGTGTCACGCGGGCGAACACTGCGGCCGTCGAGCGTCAGGCTGCCATCCTTGATCCAGCCCTGCAGGCGGGAGCGTGAGTGCTCGGGGAACAATTGGGCCGCCACCTGGTCTAGGCGTTGACCGCCACTCTCAGGGGTGACCAGTGCAGACAAGCGGATACGATCAGACATTCAGGACTCACTGGCAGGCGCCGAGGCGCAATGGCAAAGCGCAATCCTTTTTGGAATCGGCTCTGCGCTGTGGTTAAATACGGCTTCTTTAAAGGCAATCAACGCTAGAACGGTTGCCTGTAAACAGGACCCAACTATAACAGGACGGCTGTTCCGGCAACAGCGTGTGGTCGTCCATCCGGATATCAACTATGTCGATGAAACACCTGCTGCTGGTTGCTGTGCTCGCCCTGACCGCCGCCTGCTCCTCGAATCCGAAGGTAATTGACGAGTCGCTCAGCGAGTCGGAGCTGTACCTGATGGCCCAGGAAGATCTGGATGCCAACAATTATGGCCCGGCAATTGAAAGCCTGCGCGCGTTGGAATCTCGCTATCCGTTCGGTCGTTTCGCCCAGCAGGCGCAATTGGAATTGATTTACGCTTATTATCAGAATAATGAGCCTGAAGCTGCCACGTCCTCGGCTGACCGTTTTATTCGCCTGCACCCGCAGCACCCCAACGTTGACTACGCTTACTACATGCGCGGCATGACGTCCTTTACCCGCGATGCCGGCATTTTCGAGCGCTTCCTGCCGCTGGACATGACCCGCCGTGATCCGGGCGCGGCCCGTGATTCGTTCAACGAATTCGCCCAGTTGGTCAGCCGTTATCCGGAAAGCCGTTACGCCCCTGATGCACGCCTGCGCATGGTTTACCTGCGCAACCTGCTGGCGGCTTACGATATCCATGTTGGTCATTACTATCTCAAGCGTGAAGCGCACCTGGCGGCGGCCAATCGTGGCCGCTACGTGGTCGAGAACTTCCAGCAGACCCCTTCAGTGGGTGATGGTCTGGCACTGATGGTCGAGGCGTACCAGCGGCTGGCGATGGACGATCTGGCCAATACCGCCCTGGCCACTTTGCAGGAGAACTACCCTGAACATCCAAGCCTGGATGACGGCGAATTCCGCCATCACGTGGAGCCGGCAGAGCAAGAGGCAGGCCGCCTGCGCAGCATGATGGCTGGTTTTGCCGATAAGGTTCTGACCCCACCTTCGCGCCAGACAGGCACGCAGATGGAGCGTGAAATGCAGCAGCAGTATCAGGAAGCGGTCGCTGCGATCCCCCGGGAGATTCGTACGCCCGAGCAGGAAAAACAGACCCGCTCGATCTGGAGTCGAATCACTTTCGGTCTATTCGACTGAGTAGCTGAGCTGCAATACTGAAAAAGCTGGCCGGGCACACGCACCGAGCCAGCTTTTTTATTGGCCGCATTTTCTGCGGCTGGAGTTGGCGCAGGTCAACTCAACACGGCAAAGGCAGCCCTTGCCTCTGTGATTCATAATGCGCTCATTCTCAGGCATGCTGCATAACATACCGCCGCAATAATACGGCGGAGGCCACCGCCTCAGATACAATGCAGAGCGGGCTGGATCAACGGATTACTTTACAGGACGGGCAGATGGGTCTTATCAAACTGATGGTACTGATAGCGGTGGTGATAGGCTTGGTCATTCTGTGGCGGCGTTTCAAGGCCTGGCAAATCTCCAGCCAGCGCCAACAACCCACGCCAACCAACCCGCCGCTGATGGTGCGCTGCGCGCAGTGCCAACTGCACCTGCCCCGCGATCAGGCGCTGCGGGTCAATGATCAATGGTACTGCTGCGACGCGCACCGTGATGCCGGGCGCCATGACTGAGGTCATCGATTACCAACGCCCGCGCATTCTGCGGATCTATAACATCTATCGAGTCATTCTCGGTTTTTTTCTGACAGTGCTGACCAGCGGCGCGTTACGTGAAGGCCTGCTGGAACTGAACAACCCCCAGCTGTATGAAACAGCCAGTTGGTTTTACCTGTTTATCAACGTGCTTATCGCGCTGCTGCTGCATCAGGGCAAGCGCGATGTATACCTGTTCGTGCTCTCGGTACTGGATATCTTTCTGCTCGGCAGTATTTTCTATGCGGCGGGCGGCGCCGGTAGTGGCTTCGGCAATCTGCTGCTGATTCCGGTAGCAGCGGGCAACATCCTGATTCACGGGCGCGTGGGCCTGTTGCTGGCCGCACTGGCCAGCCTGGTAACCATCTACCTGACTTTCTACCTGAGCCTGTCCACTCCCGGGGCGGTACAGAGTTATTTGCAGGTTGGGGTGTTGGGCGGTATCTACTTCGCTGTCGCGCTTTTTGTACAGCGGTTGAGCAAACGCCTGCGTCAGTCCGAAAGCCTGGCGCAACAGCAGGCCACCAGCCTTGCCAGCCTGGAGAAGCTCAATCAACTGATTATTCAGCGCATGCGCACGGGCATCATGGTCGTCGGCGGCAAGCAGAGAGTCCTGCTCGCCAATGAAGCCGCTGCGCAAATGCTGGGTAAACCGATCATTCGCGGCATGGATGTAGATGACCTGGCCATTGGTTTGGCCCAGCGCTTGCGCCAGTGGCAGAACAACCCGGCCATTCGCACCCTGCCCTTCCACAATCACAGTGGCGGGGCCGAAATTACTGCAAACTTCAAACCCTTGCCCAGTGATGAAGGCGAGACGGTATTGGTGTTCCTCGACGACAATACTCAGGTGGCGCAGCAGGCGCAGCAGCTCAAACTCGCCTCTCTTGGCCGGCTCACGGCGAGCATCGCGCATGAGATTCGTAATCCGCTGGGGGCGATCAGCCATGCCGCCCAGTTGCTCAGCGAATCCGAGCAGATTCCTGTACAGGACAAACGCCTGAGCGAAATTATTCAGCAGCATTCCAAGCGCATGAACAAGGTCATTGAAACGGTACTGGAGTTGTCGAGAAGACGCCCGAGCGAGCCACAACTGATCGATCTGTCACTATGGCTGGAGCATTTTGCCGAGACCTTTGCGCTGAGCCACCCCGCTACCGACAGGCTTGAGCTGGAAGCAGGTCACAACGTCATGACCCGCATGGACCCCAACCAGCTTAACCAGGTGCTCGACAACCTGTGCAGCAATGCGCTGCGCTACAGTGGTGCCGAGGGCGAGCATCGCAGCATCTGGCTGAAACTCTATATCCACCCTGAATCCAATTTGCCAATTCTGGAAGTGATCGACCATGGACCAGGCATTCCGGAAGAGCATCTCGCGCATATTTTCGAGCCGTTTTACACCACTGAGACTTCAGGCACTGGCCTGGGGCTGTATATTTCACGCGAACTCTGTGAGAGTAACCAGGCCCGGTTGGAGTATGAACCCTTGGTACCCCGCGGTAGCTGCATGCGCATCACCTTTGCTCATCCGCGACGCCTTGTATAATGACGCCAAACAATTAGTCAGCCCCTGGCCACACCCTGGCCAGCGCATGGAAAGGAGCCCGATCGCGACCGATGAATAGCCTTACGGTACTGATCATTGACGACGAACCGGATATCGTTGAACTGCTGGAAATGACGTTGCAGCGCATGCAAGTACGCACCTGCAGCGCCGCTACCATGAGCCAGGCGCTGGATAAGCTCGGCAAGCAGCGGTTCGACCTGTGCCTGACCGACATGCGTTTGCCCGACGGCGACGGCCTGACGATTGTTCGGCATATCCAGCAGCATTATCCGCAGACCCCGGTCGCAATGATCACCGCCTACGGCAGCCTGGACACCGCCATCAGCGCCCTGAAAGCCGGCGCCTTTGACTTCCTGACCAAACCGGTGAACCTGCAACGCCTGCGCGAGCTGGTCAGCAATGCCCTGCGCCTGAGCCTGAGCAACCCCGAGCAAAACAACGTCACCGAGGATGAAGCTGACCCGATCCTCGGCATTTCACCGCCAATCATTCAGCTACGCTCGCAAATTGCCAAGCTGGCCCGCAGCCAGGCACCGCTGTATATCAGTGGTGAGTCCGGTAGCGGCAAGGAGCTGGTGGCCAGACGCATTCATGCGCTGGGTGCCCGGGCCGAACAGCCCTTTGTGCCAGTCAACTGCGGGGCAATTCCCTCCGAGTTGATGGAGAGCGAATTCTTTGGTCACAAACGCGGCAGCTTTACTGGCGCCATCGCAGACAAGCCCGGGCTGTTTCAAGCGGCCTCAGGCGGCACTCTGTTTCTCGACGAGGTCGCTGACCTGCCCATGGCCATGCAGGTGAAACTGTTACGCGCGATTCAGGAAAAGGCTGTGCGCCCACTAGGCACCCAGCAGGAAGAAGCCGTGGATATCCGGCTGCTCTGTGCCACACATAAAGACCTGGCTGCCGAGGTGGCCGCCGGGCGTTTCCGCCAGGATCTGTTTTATCGCATCAACGTGATCGAACTACGCGTGCCACCATTGCGCGAACGCCGCGAAGATATTCCGCTGCTTACCCGGCATATACTCGCCCGACTGGCGGTACGCAACGAAATGCCGGGGTCCACGGTCAGCCCGGAAACATTGGAGCGGCTGAGCAATTACCGCTTTCCCGGCAATGTGCGGGAACTGGAGAACATCCTTGAGCGCGCCTTTACCTTGAGTGAAGGCCAGCTGATCAAGACTCATGATATCCACATTGCGTCCTGCGCCAGCAGCCAGAATCAGCAGCCCTCGCTGACCCAGATTGATTCACTTGAGGATTACCTGGATAACATCGAGCGCACCGCCATTACCCAGGCACTGGAAGAAACCCGCTGGAACAAGACTGCGGCGGCCAAACGCCTGGGGCTGACCTTTCGCTCGTTACGCTATCGGCTGAAAAAGCTCGGCATGGAAGACTA
The DNA here is from genome assembly GCF_009497895.1 of Halopseudomonas pelagia. NCBI lineage: Bacteria > Pseudomonadati > Pseudomonadota > Gammaproteobacteria > Pseudomonadales > Pseudomonadaceae > Halopseudomonas > Halopseudomonas pelagia. The sequence continues at coordinate 3,838,228 of NZ_CP033116.1, forward strand.
AACGGCCAGCTCCACGCGGCCTGCAGGAGCGTAGGGGCGCGGATCGATTATCGCTGGCGCGCCACTCATCAGGTCCGCCAGCAACCGGCAGGACGCCGGCGCCAATACCAGGCCATTACGATAATGCCCGGTGTTCAACCAGAGACCATCATAGCCGGGTACCGGACCTATAAAGGGTACACCCTCCGGCGATCCGGGTCGCAGCCCTGCCCATTGAGCAACGGGCTGCTGATCGGCCAAAGCTGGTAACAGAGCTATGGCTGATGCCTTGAGCGACTCCAACGCTTCGAGCGTGGTGTGCTTGTCGAACCCGGCATGCTCCAGCGTGCTGCCAAACAGCACGTGGCCGTCACGCCGGGGAATGGCATAACGTCCATCAAACAACACCATACTTGGTAACCAGCCCGGAGCTGTCTTGTACAGAATCATCTGGCCTTTGACCGGCTTCACAGGCAGCCCGAGACCCAGCTCGGCTAGCCAGTCACCGCTCCAGGCGCCTGCGGCCAGCACCACCGAATCGGCCTGATATGTCTGGCTACCGGCGCGCACGCCCTGCACCTTGCCGCTGCTCAGCAACAATCCGGTTACCGGGGTATCCTCCAGCAAACTGAAGTTCGAATGTTGCAGCAGACGCGTACGCAATGCTGTCATTAACCTCGGATTGCGTACATTGGCAACCTGGGGCTGCCATAGCGCCTGCTGAAACCCTTGCGCCAGGTGCGGGACTTGCTGATAGATAAAAGCATTATCAACCGGACCAAGCGGCTTCTTATGCTCCGCAGCCCAGAGCAAAGCGTCTTCTTGCTCAGCGTGATCCAGCCAGAGTAAACCGCAGGGGCTGACTTCTGGATCTATGCCGGTTGCCTGCGCCAACGCCTCACCCAGTTGCGGATAAAAGCCTTGTGACCAGTCGGCCAATGCACTCACCGGCTGACTGTAGCGCCAGGGGTATAGCGGCGAAACGATACCGCCGCCTGCCCAGGACGCTTCCTGGCCGGTGCGTCGCCGTTCGATCAGGCGCACGGCAAAGCCCTTTTCCAACAAGCACAAAGCACTCAGGCAGCCGATTACGCCACCACCCACCACGATCACCTGCTGCAATGAAATTACCCCCACGCTCTGCTCACTTGAGTATCTGCTACAGCTCAAACCAGATAGAGAATACCAACCATGCGGGGGAAATAGCCAAAAGTGAGTCCAACGCAACGGTGAAACCCAAAAGTTAGACCTTATGCCTAGTGCCGGTGTATGTCACTCATGTGGATAAACCGGTATTATCGATACCGATTTTCATGCAAGAGGCGACATGTTAATGACAGCAAAGAACATAGACGTATTGCTTGTCGGTGGGGGCGTCATGAGCGCCACCCTGGGAATGTTGCTCAAACAGTTGGATCCAGCGATGACCATTACCCTGGTTGAACGCCTGGACCACGTTGCCCACGAAAGCACGGATGGCTGGAACAACGCGGGGACTGGCCATGCTGGCTACTGTGAGCTGAACTACACTCCTGAAGACACCGAAGGCAACATCACCATCGACAGAGCGCTGGCAATCAATGCGTCCTTCGAGGTGACCCTGCAGTTCTGGTCCTACCTAGTGGAGCAAAAAATTCTCCCGGAACCACCGGCCTTTATCAACCCCACTCCGCATCAAAGCTTTGTCTGGGGCGAAAAGGACACCGAGTTCCTGCGCCGTCGGCATCAGTTGCTCAGCGCTCATCACCTGTTTGCCGATATGCAGTTCAGTGATTCGGCTGCACAAATCAGCGAATGGATGCCGTTGGTGATGAACCAACGCGATCCGAAAGAGGCCGTGGCAGCGACCCGGGTGGACTTTGGCTCGGACGTGGACTTTGGCTCGCTGACCCGGAGCATGGTCAAGCATCTGGAAAAAACAGATAATTTTGATCTGTGGCTCAGCCATTCGGTTAACTCGTTGAAGAAGAGCAAACGCGGGCATTGGCGCGTAGCTGTTGAGGACGAGAAAACCGGCGAAGAGAAAATGCTTAACGCCAAATTCGTGTTTCTCGGCGCGGGCGGTGGCTCACTACCCTTGCTGCAGAAATCGCACATCGACGAAAGCGAAGGTTACGGTGGCTTTCCGGTCAGCGGCCAGTGGTTGGTGTGCAAAAACCCGGATGTCGTCAGCCAGCATCATTCCAAGGTCTACGGCAAGGCACCGACCGGCGCACCGCCGATGTCAGTGCCGCATCTGGACACACGCATTATCAATGGCGAGCCCGCACTGCTGTTTGGGCCCTTTGCCGGCTTCACTACCAAGTTCCTGAAAAAGGGCTCAGTGTTCGATCTGTTTTCCTCGGTCAAACCCTACAATGTGGCGCCGATGATGGCCGTGGGCAGAGACAATATGGATCTGACCCGCTATCTGATCGCCGAGTCTTTCCAGTCGCACAAGGATCGAGTCGCGTCATTGCGCAACTTCTTCCCCCAGGCGGAAGAGAAGAACTGGAAGCTGCAGGATGCAGGCATGCGCGTGCAAATCATCAAGAAGGATGCCCAAGGTCACGGTAAGCTGGAATTTGGTACCGAGATCGTGGCGGCCAAAGATGGCACCCTGGCGGCATTGCTAGGCGCATCACCTGGCGCGTCTACTGCGGTACAGGCGATGATTGACGTCCTTGAGCGCTGCTTCAAGGACCGTATCAGTAGCCCAGAATGGCAAGCACGGATGAAAGAGCTGGTGCCGTCCTATGGCCAGTCGCTGATCAAGGATGCGGAACTATTGAAACAGGTTCGCAGCCGGACACTCGGCACATTGCAATTACGTCGCTAGTCGTTATGCAATAGCATACAGGGTGAGGGGCCGGTCATTCCGGCCCCTTTTCCAGCGCTGCGCCCTCATGCAACAGTTGCAGACGCTTTACCACGTCCAGCTCTACCCCTTCGGCTGCAAGCTCGTCATAAGCCCGGTCAAGATCCGCTTTAAGCTGTTCGGCAAACCCAGACTGGCGCGACAATACGTAGCGCATCGGGTGCTCGGCCAGTTCGATATGAGGCAACGGCTCAAGCCCCATGCCGGCCACCAGTGGATCCACCTGCGCGCGATAGTTCAGCAGAAAATCACCCCGCCCCCGCAGCAGCATTTCCAGCGCGCCCACATGCGACATGCTGGAATCGAAGCTCATTGCCAAAGCCGGGTCCTGCAGACGTTCAAGTAGGGATTTGACGTAGGTGTAATTGGTAATAAGGATCAGCCGTTTGCCGACCAGAGCCTCGGGCAGAGCCGGTTTGGGCTGCCCCGGCAAATAATAGAGATTGATGGCAACCCGGGTCAGATCTCGCTCGGTCAACAGAGTCAGGTCATCCAGACCGGGCTTGTTAACGATACCCGGCCAAAGATGCACTTCGCCATCCTCCAACCCGCGCCATATGCGTGCACTGGGCAGAATGCGGATGTCCGAACGATAACCCGCACGGTCAAGCAACAGCCGGGTTAAATCCACCATCACGCCCACCGCCTTGCCCTGCTCATTTTGATAGGAATACTCGGGAAAACGCATTATTCCAACTTGAACCACTGGCCGAGCGGCCTGCGGGTTCAGCTCTGGGCCAGCCATCAACGGCCAGGGAAACATCCACAGGGTGACAGCCAGACACACACGCATGCATCGACGAAACCAGGCAGTACCTTTTTGTTGTTTTAGTAGTCGCAAAACTTGCCTCACTGTTGCCAGTCGCCCGCGGGCCGACCGCACAAAAACGGTGCGTAATGGTAACAAAATAAGTCAATAATTCCACGCCATAAAAATAGCGCCATGAACTTAATCCTAGCTCATAAAAAAACCCCCGCCAGCGATTCGCTGAAGGGGGTCTCGGAATGAACGGAAGCGTCAGTCAGTGTAAACCGGCAGCCGTGCACAGATGTTCTGCACCTGAGTACGAACGCGCTCAATAACCGCTTCGTCACCCATGTTCTCCAACACGTCACAGATCCAGCCTGCCAGCTCGCCGCAGTCTGCTTCGTTAAAACCACGCGTGGTGACGGCAGGTGTACCGATTCGCAAGCCAGAAGTAACAAAGGGTGAGCGCGGATCATTTGGCACTGCGTTCTTGTTCACGGTGATGTGCGCGCGACCCAGAGCGGCATCCGCATCCTTGCCGGTGATGTCCTGCTTGATCAGCGACAGCAGGAACAGGTGGTTTTGCGTGCCCCCTGAGACCACATCAAAGCCGCGTCCGATAAAGACTTCAGCCATGGCTTGGGCATTCTTGACGACTTGCTGCTGATAAGTCTTGAACTCCGGGCTCATCGCTTCCTTGAAGCAAATCGCCTTGGCCGCGATGACATGCATCAACGGGCCACCCTGGCCGCCAGGAAATACCGCAGAATTAAGTTTCTTTTCCAGCGCCTCGTTGGCACGCGCCAGAATCAAACCACCGCGCGGACCGCGCAGGGTTTTGTGCGTAGTGGTAGTGACCACATCGGCAAAAGGCACCGGGTTCGGATACACGCCAGCAGCAACCAGACCAGCAACGTGAGCCATATCGACGAACAGATAGGCACCGACCTTGTCGGCGATTTCACGGAAGCGTGGAAAGTCGAGAATCTGGGAATAGGCAGAAAAGCCGGCGATGATCATCTTCGGCTTGTGCTCTACAGCCAGCGCTTCGACTTCATCATAATCAATCAACCCGGTATCGGTGTTGATGCCGTACTGCACAGCATTGTAATGCTTACCGGAAAAGTTGACTGAAGCACCATGAGTCAAGTGCCCGCCGTGTGCCAGGCTCATGCCCAGCACAGTGTCACCGGGCGTCAACAGCGCCTGGAAAACCGCACTATTGGCCTGTGAACCCGCATGTGGCTGAACGTTGGCGTAGTCGGCGCCGAACAGTTCCTTGGCCCGGTCAATCGCCAGTTGCTCGGCGATATCGACGAACTCGCAACCACCGTAATAGCGTTTGCCTGGGTAGCCTTCGGCATATTTGTTGGTCAATACCGAACCCTGGGCCTGCATCACCGCCGGACTGGTGTAGTTCTCCGAAGCGATGAGTTCGATGTGATCTTCCTGACGCACGGCCTCCTGCTGCATGGCAGCCCAGAGTTCGGCATCAAAGGTAGCAATATCGTTGGAACGGCTAAACATGTCGCGGCCCCCTGCAAGGACGTTCAAATTAAGCCGTGTATTTTAACGCAAGCGACCGCGAGTGGCACATGAAAAGCGCTCACGCATTACACAAAATCGTTTCAAGCCGGCTATACGGCCTCTAATCCGCACTCATGCGCGGAAGCAGGTGATCGGCGAGCAAGCTATCGGCAGGGACCGGGTGGCCTAACAGGTAGCCCTGCACCTCATCGCAGCCAAAACCGACCAGCAGACCCAACTGCTCCAGCGTCTCCACCCCCTCGGCGATCACCCGCAGCTGCAAACTGCGGCCCAGTGCGACGATGGCCTTGGCCAGACGCGTATCACGGTTGCCAGCGTGCATGGCCTGAATAAAGCTGCGATCGATCTTCAGCGTATCGATCGGAAAATCCTTCAGGTAGTTCAGCGAGGAATATCCGGTGCCAAAGTCATCCACCGCAATCTCCACACCAAGCTGCTTGAGCGCTGCGAGCGTCTGCATGGTCTCCTCGACGTCGTGCAGCAGCACGCTCTCGGTCAGTTCCAGCTCGATGGTGGCAGGATCAATGGCGTAACGCTTTAGCACCTTGCCCACCTGCTCCGCCAACCGGCCTTCGGTAAACTGCCGAGCGGACAGGTTGATGGCCAGGCGTGGCAGATGGTGACCGGCATCGCGCCACTCGGCCATCTGCCGGCAGGCGCGGTCAATCACCCACTCGCCGAGCACGCCGACCAGGCCGATTTCCTCGGCCATGGGAATGAACACCGCTGGCGAGATGGCACCGTGCACCGGATGTTGCCAGCGCAGCAGCGCCTCGGCGCCGGTCAAACGGCGGCTGGCGCAGTCGAACTGCGGCTGATAATGCAACGTCAGCACGTCGTCCTGCAGTGCGCGCCTTAAATCCCCCTCAAGACTCAATCGCTCCAGCGCCCGCGCATTCATGTCGGCCTGGTAGAACTGGAAGGTGTCCTTACCCGCGCCTTTGGCGTGATACATCGCCGTATCGGCGTTCTTCAGCAGCGAGCTGACCTCCAGACCATCCTGCGGATACAGCGCCAGACCGATACTGGCGCTGATGAAAAACTCACGTTCCTGCAGGCAGAAGGCCGGCGCCAGCGCAGTGAGAATCTTTTCCGCGACGTGAATGCCCGCGCCCATCGCCGCCTCGCGATCGGTGAGGCCGCCGAGCAGCATGGTGAACTCGTCACCACCCATGCGCGCTACGGTATCGCTGTCGCGCACGCATTCGCGCAAACGCCGTGCGACTTCCTTGAGCATGGCGTCACCCGCCGCGTGGCCCAGAGTGTCGTTGATCGGTTTGAAACGATCCAGATCGAGAAACAATACTGCGACCCATTCATCGCGCCGTTCTGCCAACTGCAGCGCTGTGCGCAGGCGGTCCTGAAACAGGGTACGGTTGGCCAGCCCGGTCAGGGCGTCGTAATAAGCCAGGCTTTCAATCCGCGCTTCGCTGGCCTTGCGTTCGCTGATGTCGACAAAGAAGCAGACATAACTGACCAGGTCGCCTTCATTGTCCTGTACTGCGGTAATGCCAGTCCAAGCCGGAAATTGCTCGCCACTCTTGCGTCTTAACCATATCTCGCCTTCCCAGCGGCCTTGCTCGCGCAGCGTGCGCAGGATGCCAGGATAAAAGCGCTCATCATGCACGGTGGATTCGAGCAGCCGCGGGGTATGGTCCAATATCTCTTCCGCACTGAAACAGGTGATCTGTGAGAAATTTTCGTTCACCTGAACCACATAGCCCGCCGGATCGGTAACCAGGATCGCCCCGGTGGTGTTCTCGAATACGGTCGCCGCCATGCGCAGACGGTTCTCGGTGCGGCGCTGTTCGGTGATGTCACGGGCGATGCCGAGCAGCCCGAGGAATTCACCCTGCGCGCCCCACATCAAAGACAGCCGTAACTCCGTAGGGCACTTGCGACCCTCTGCGGTAATACAGTCAAAAGTGGTTTCGCGATAGAAGCCTTCTTTTTGCAGGCGTGCCGCCTCTTCCGGCTCGCCCACCAGCGGCGCCAGATACTTGAGCACCTGGCCCATGAATCGCGAATACTCATCACCGGCAACTATATCGGTAAAGCCTCGCCGAATCAGGTCGTCAGGCTCGTAACCCAGCAAGGGCTTTACCGACGGACTGATGTAATTCAGACGGAAGGAAGCATCCGTCGACCAGATCACGTCGCTGATATTTTCCGCCAGCAGTCGATAACGCTGCTCGCTGGTCTTCAATTTTTCGGTGGACTCGCTTTGCACGGTTACGTCGCGAATAACGCCAATCAGCTGCTTGACCCGGCCATCCGGCAAGCGCGACAACACCTTGACCCGCAAGCTGAACCAGTGCCAGCTACCATCACGATGACGCCAGCGTAGTCGCGCCTCCTGAACCTTTTCATCAGGCAAGACCTGCTGCAGATTACGATTGATCAGCATCGACTCAAGATCATCCGGGTGCAGCAGGCGGTCACGATAGTCCTCTGCCTGCACTTCCGGATCGTCATCAGCGTAGCCGAGCATTTGCGCCAATGAGCGGTTGCTGTACACAAACTTCTGCCGCGGCATGTCCTTGATAAACACGATATCCGGGACCGCTTTCACTACCCCGGCCCAGAAGCGTTCACGTTCGACCATCGACAACTCCACCCGGCGGCGGCTGGTGATGTCGGAAATGCTCATGGTGACCGCATGGTAGTCCTCGACCCGCTCGGGCAACCGCATAATGACCCAGACATAGCGGGCGGCGCCGGTGGACGAGCGCAGGGGCGTCTCCATCTCCAGCCGCGGCTGTCGCTCCAGCACTGCTTGAATCAGCCGGTAGCGGGCGGTATCCCGGCGGATACGATCAGGCCGATGCAGCATGCGCTCCAATCCCCTCATCGAATCCAGCGCCAACAGATCGAGCGTTACCTGATTGGCATCGACCACGGTCACGCATTCGAGTAGCTCACTATGTTCGGCGGGGTGCTTGTCCAGCCAGGCGTCTAATGTCTCCCGGCTGGTGATGCCCTCACGTATCAGACGGTCGCGCAGCCCGGCCAGATTCAACTGACACAGGGCAATACCCACCCCCTGAAACACGTCCTGATAGCGGCGCTCGGTGTCTTCCACCGCGCGGGAAGAAGCATAGTTGCTGGCCAGCAGGCGACGATTGGCCCGACGCATACGCGCCAGGATCCACGCGACCAGCAGCAGCACGGCGACAAAGCCGACCACCACGATCACCTTGAAACGAATAACCTGACCCAACTGCTGCACATAGTAGTCGGGCTCAACCAGGCCGCGCACCTGCCAAAGGCTGCCGGCGACAGGCGCGCTGACCACCACCTGGCTGCGCTCCTGAGCGGTCATCGCCTTGTTATCCAGATACACCAGGCTGCCTTCCTGTTGACGGGCCAGGACGCGGGCATGCCCGGCATCCTCCAGCAGCCATACGTAGCCCTGGGCAGGTTGAGCAGATACCAGCCCGGAAATGTCCCGGTCATCTACTTCGAGCACCCAGGCGTAGCCGGGGCGGCGGCTGTCAACTACCCATAGAAGGGACCCGCTAAGCGGATCGGAGTCGAGCGCAAAAGCCTGACCGCTGACACTAAGACCCCGTACCGAGGGCATCCAGGTGGGCGCAGTATCCTGTAAATAAGGTATCTGGGGGCTTACCTGCGTCAGATTACGCAGCCCCGGAAGCAGCGCTTCGACCGCCTGCAACGCAGCCTCGGGTGATTTCTCGTACATCTGGTCAAGCAGTTGGGAAAGCGCGGCGGATTTCACTTCAAGATTGAGCGCAATCTGGCTTGCGGTCAGCCAAACTGACTCCTCGACCTGAATCTGATGCTGCAGGCGCAGCAGACGGTAATCCTGAGCCGCCTGCCAGACCATCAAGCCGGTCAACAACAGCCCGGCAACCGCTATCAGCAGAAATCCGGCCCCGGTCGACTGCCAGCCGGACCCGGGGGCGCGAGTCACCTGAGAGGCAATAGGGGGATCAAGCGGCGGTTGGATGTCTGAATTCTTATTGTTATTCAAGCTGCTCACTTGCAAAAATGCGATTTGATTGCCAAGCATGCCACTACCCGCCCGTCCGAACAATTGCTACGGCGGATTTGCCCTGCACGCCCAGTTGGGCTAGCCTTGCGGGCAATCCAGACCCCGCGTGAACCTCCACGGTCAGGGCGCGCTCCACTTCCTTATGTCAGGTTTTCAGCACATGGCTCAATTTGTTTACAGTATGCACCGCGTCGGCAAGGTTGTACCGCCGAAAAACAAGATCCTCAAGGATATCTCCCTGTCCTTTTTCCCAGGCGCCAAGATCGGCGTATTGGGCTTGAACGGCTCGGGCAAATCCACGCTGCTGCGCATCATGGCCGGCGTCGATACCGAAATAGAAGGTGAAGCGCGGCCAATGCCCGGCATCAAGATAGGTTATCTGCCGCAAGAGCCAGAACTTGACCCGAGCAAGACCGTTCGCGACATCGTTGAAGAAGCGGTTGGCGAGATCAAGCAAGCGCAGTCGCGACTCGACGAAGTCTACGCCGCCTACGCCGAGCCCGATGCCGACTTCGATGCGCTGGCCGCCGAACAGGCCAAGCTTGAGGCTATTCTCCAGGCCGGTGATGGTCACAATCTCGAGCGTCAACTGGAAGTCGCCGCCGACGCGCTGCGTATTCCGCCGTGGGACGCCACCATCGAGCATCTCTCCGGCGGTGAAAAGCGCCGGGTAGCTCTCTGCCGTCTGCTACTGTCAGCCCCGGACATGCTGCTGCTCGACGAGCCGACCAACCACCTGGACGCCGATTCTGTCGCCTGGCTTGAGCATTTCCTGCATGACTTCCCCGGCACCGTGGTGGCCATTACCCACGATCGCTACTTCCTCGACAATGTCGCCGGCTGGATTCTTGAGCTCGACCGTGGCCACGGCATCCCCTTCGAGGGCAACTACTCACAGTGGCTGGAATCCAAGGCCAATCGTCTGGCCCAGGAAGCCAAGCAGGAGTCTTCGCACTCCAAGGCGATGAAAGCCGAACTGGAATGGGTACGCCAGGGCGCCAAGGGTCGTCAGTCCAAGTCCAAAGCCCGACTGCAACGCTTTGAGGAACTGCAATCGCAGGAATTTCAGAAGCGCAGCGAGACCAACGAGATCTACATCCCTGCAGGCCCGCGTCTGGGCGACAAGGTCATCGAGTTCAATAACGTTGGCAAGGGCTATGGCGACCGCGTATTGATTGACGATCTGAGCTTTGCCGTGCCCAAGGGCGCGATTATCGGCGTGATCGGGGGTAACGGCGCGGGTAAATCCACGCTGTTCCGCATGATTACCGGCAAGGAGAAGCCCGATAGCGGCAGCATCGTGATCGGTGACACGGTCAAGATCGCCAGTGTCGACCAGAGCCGTGACGAGCTGGACGGGAACAAGACCGTGTGGGAACAGGTATCTGACGGCTTCGACATGATCAAGGTCGGTAACTATGAGGTGCCCTCACGTGGCTACGTGGGCCGCTTCAACTTCAAGGGCGCGGATCAGCAAAAATTCGTCAAGGATCTGTCCGGCGGTGAACGCGGACGCTTGCACATGGCCCTGACGCTGAAACAGGGTGCCAACGTACTGCTGCTCGACGAACCCTCCAACGATCTGGACGTGGAAACCCTGCGGGCTCTGGAAGAAGCACTGCTGGACTTTCCCGGCTCCGCTATCGTGATCTCGCACGATCGCTGGTTCCTTGACCGCATCGCCACGCACATCCTGTCCTATGAGGATGACGGCAAGGTCAACTTCTTTGAAGGCAACTACACCGAGTTTGAGGCAGATCGCAAGAAACGCCTTGGCGAATCTGCCGCCCAACCACACCGGGTGCGTTACAAGAAACTCGCCTGAGCTTGGCGTGACTGATCAAACGGCGGACTGGATAACCAGCCCGCCGTTTTTTTGCGCATTCCAGTACCTGGGTATCACTTTGTTACCACCGCTGACAACGAGCGGGCTATGCCGCGCACGGCCAACTCTGATAGGGTCTGCGCTCCTTTAAAGTACGAGTTCATCCATGACCGACACCTTGCAGGCCTGCCTGGCCCATTTGCGTTTACGCGACCCCGATCAGCCGGAGTTTCACCAGGCCGCCGAAGAAGTACTCAGCAGCCTGTGGCCTTTCCTGCAAGAGCACCCGACCTATTTGAACAACGGCATCATCGAGCGGCTGATGGAGCCAGAGCGGGTGATCATGTTCCGCGTGCCCTGGGTCGATGACCGTGGCCAGGTGCGGGTCAACCGCGGCTACCGAGTTCAGATGAACAGCGCCATCGGCCCTTATAAAGGCGGTCTGCGCTTTCACCCTACCGTCAACCTGGGCGTACTCAAGTTCCTGGCTTTCGAGCAAGTGTTCAAGAATGCGCTGACCACGCTGCCCATGGGCGGCGGTAAGGGTGGCGCCGACTTCGACCCCAAAGGCAAGAGTGACGCCGAGGTCATGCGCTTTTGTCAGTCATTCATGACCGAGCTGGCACGCCACATTGGCGACAGTGTGGACATCCCGGCCGGCGATATCGGCGTTGGCGCGCGCGAGATCGGTTATCTGTACGGTCAGTACCGGCGCATGCGCAACGAGTTCACCTCTGTACTAACCGGCAAAGGCCTGTCTTACGGAGGTAGCCTGGTTCGGCCTGAAGCGACCGGCTACGGCTGTGTGTACTTCGCCGAACAAATGCTCAAGCAGCGCAACCTCGACTTGAACGGCAAACGCGTTTGCGTTTCCGGCTCAGGAAACGTGGCGCAGTTTGCCGCACGCAAGCTGATCGAGCTGCAGGCCCGGGTGATCTCCCTGTCCGACTCCGGCGGTACACTGCATTGCGCTGACGGGTTCAGCCTGGAGCAATGGACCAGCATCGCCGAGCTGAAAAATGTCCGCCGCGGCAGATTGGCTGAATTGGCCAATGCGCCGGGCATGACCTACCTGCCCAACAGCACGCCCTGGCACCTTGAGTGCGACGTGGCCATGCCCTGCGCCACACAAAACGAACTCAACGGTGACGATGCCGCGCAGCTACTGGCGCGGGGCTGTATCTGTGTGACCGAAGGCGCCAACATGCCCTGCACATTGGAAGCCATAGACTGCTTCCACGCGGCCCGTATTCTTTTTGCACCAGGCAAGGCGGCTAACGCTGGCGGCGTTGCTGTCAGCGGTCTGGAGATGTCACAGAACGCCATGCGGCTTAACTGGAGCGCGGAAAAGGTCGACCTGCGCCTCCGCGAGATCATGCACAGTATTCACCAAGCGTGTGAGGAGCATGGCCGGGAAGCCGATGGTTATATTGACTACGTCAAAGGTGCAAACATAGCCGGCTTCGTTCGGGTAGCCGATGCTATGCTCGCCCAGGGGGTCATTTGACCAACTCAAAACCAGCTATAGTAAAAGCGTTGGCACAATGCCGGGGGGCTGATCGATGAATGATGATAGACGCCGCTTTACCCGCATTCCCTTTGATGCGCAGACCAGTTTGCATCAGGACGAGTGGAGTATCAGCGTGCAATTGGTTGATGTATCGCTACGTGGGCTGCTGGTATTGCAGCCGGCCGATTGGGTCAATGCCAATGTGCAGGCACCTTTCAATGCAGTCATTCAGCTGGCCGAAGGCAGCCAGATTTGCATGGATGTGCGCCTGGCCCATGCCGAGGAAGGCTTGCTGGGGTTCGAGTGCGATCATATCGACTTGGACTCCATCAGCCACCTGAAACGCCTGGTGGCGCTGAATATGGGTGATGAAGCGCTGATTGAGCGCGAACTGGGCAGTCTGCTCTAACCGCTGACGGCCGGGAGGGTGCCCGGCCGATCCAGAGATTAGTCGAATATCGCCGCCAATGCTTGATCCAGACGGGTCACAGCAATCACCTGCATGCCCTTGGGCGACTCTTTGGGAGCATTGGCCTTGGGCACAATAGCGCGGGTAAAGCCGTGCTTGGCCGCTTCCTTCAAACGTTCCTGACCGCTGGGTACCGGCCGTATCTCGCCGGACAAGCCCAACTCACCGAACACCATCAGATCCATCGGCAACGGCCGATTGCGTAGGCTGGACATGACCGCTGCGAGCAGCGCCAGATCTACCGCGGTTTCCAATACCTTGACCCCGCCCACCACGTTAACGAACACATCCTGATCGTAGGTCGGCACCCCGCCATGGCGGTGCAACACTGCCAGCAACATGGCCAACCGGTTCTGATCCAGGCCCAGCGTGACCCGCCGCGGATTACCCAGATGACTGGTGTCCACCAGTGCCTGCACCTCCACCAGCATCGGCCTGGAGCCCTCCCAGGTCGACATCACTACGCTTCCGGGAATCGGCGTATCGTAACGTGAAAGGAAAATGGCCGACGGGTTGGAGACCTCCTTGAGCCCCTTGTCCGTCATTGAAAACACGCCAAGTTCGTTCACCGCACCGAAGCGATTCTTTACCGCGCGCAGCATGCGCAGCCGACCATCAGACTCGCCTTCGAAATACAGCACGGTATCGACCATATGCTCGAGCACGCGCGGCCCGGCCAACGAACCCTCCTTGGTCACGTGCCCGACCAGAAAGATCGCCGTGCCACTCTGTTTGGCATAACGCACCAGCAGCGCCGCGCTCTCGCGAACCTGCGCTACGCCACCGGGAGCCGATTGCAACTGTTCGGTGAAGATCGTCTGAATCGAATCCACCACCATGACTTTCGGCTGCTCATGCCGGGCGGTGGCAATGATGCTTTCAATGCAGGTCTCGGTCATGACCTTGAGCTTGTCTTCCGGCAGCCCCAATCGCCGCGCGCGCATCGCCACCTGTTGCTGGGATTCTTCCCCGGTGACATACAACGCCGGCATGCTTTGCGCCAACTGACACAAGGTCTGCAGCAAAATGGTCGATTTGCCTATACCTGGATCCCCGCCCATCAACACCACCGAGCCCGCGACCAGGCCGCCACCCAACACGCGATCCAGCTCCGAAGAGCCGCTGGATTGGCGCGGCACCTCCTCGGTAGAGACTTCTGCCAGCGTTCTTACCTGAGCGGCCTGCCCTGCCCAGTGTCCGGTGCGGCTGGCCGAAACGCCACTGCCACCAGTAGGGGTGGTATCGACTACCGTTTCCACAAGCGTGTTCCAGGCCTGGCATTCAGCGCACTGGCCGGCCCATTTGGAGAAAGTCGCACCGCATTCGGTGCAGCCATAAATTCGCTTGTTTTTTGCCATTAATTCCCCCCAGAGGAATAGTTAGGTGCTATTTTGCTTTATAGCCACTGGCCACAGGTCAGCTTGATAACATGCACACTACTTCACGACTCTGGTGAACGGATACCTGTATGAGCATTAGCGTAGACATCCCCAAACCCTGCAAATCGTGCCAGGACAATACACCACTGTGTTTCGATTTCAGCATGGCTTTCCAGCCGATCGTGGATACCCGCGATAACAGCATTTTTGCCTATGAAGCCCTGATTCGCGGCCTGGCCGGCGAGGGCGCTATGCAGATGCTGTCCAAGGTGAACGAGGATAACCGTTATATCTTCGATCAGTCATGCCGGGTCAAAGCGGTGGAGCTGGCATCACGGCTGCAAATCCCCTGTTTCGTCAGCATCAACTTCCTGCCCAACGCGGTTTATCAGGCCGCCACCTGCATACGCGCGACGCTGGAAGCAGCCCGGCGCTACAACTTCCCGACCTCGCGACTGATTTTCGAGATTACCGAAAATGAGCAACTGGTCGACAAGGCTCACTTGAAGAGCATTATTACAGAGTACAAGCGCCAGGGCTTCAAAACGGCCATCGATGATTTTGGTGCCGGTTATTCCGGTCTTAACCTGCTCGCCGAATTTCAGCCGGACATCATCAAACTCGACATGGCCCTGGTTCGCGACATTGATACCAATCCAGTCCGTCAGGCGATCGTCCAGGGAATAATGGGCGTGTGCAAGGCACTGAATATCGAAGTCATCGCCGAAGGTATTGAAAGCCTCGCCGAGTTGCGCCTGCTTCAGAAACTTGGCGTGCATCTGTTTCAGGGTTACCTGTTTGCCAAGCCGGCATTTGAACAGCTGCCCGAAGTCAGTTGGCCCGATGCCTGATTACAGCCTCAGCAAGAAAGCCTACAAACAGCAGAGCGCCGAGTTGAATGAAGCCCTGCTGGAAGCGCAGTTTGAACTGCGCAAAGCCGGCAAAGGCCCGGTTCTGTTGTTGATTAGCGGCAATGACCTGGCCGGAAAAGCGGAGGTTATTCATACCTTCTACGCCTGGCTGGATAGCCGCTTTCTCAATACCCGCGCCTTTGTTTTGCCCCAGGGAATTGAGAAACGCATGCCGCGCATGTGGCGCTATTGGCGCTCCCTGCCGCCGGCTGGCGAACTGGGTTTCTACCTGGGCTCCTGGTACCACCAGCCGCTGATGGGCTTCAGTCGGGGCAACCTTTCGGCCAATGCTTTCAAACAGCAGATGGAAGATATCCTGCGCTTCGAACAATTACTCAGTGACGAAGGCGTTGTGGTGCTCAAGGTCTGGCTGCATCTCAGCCCGAATGGCGAAGCCGTTGAAACATCTGCGGGCCAGCAGCGCTATCAGGATACCGTGGCCATGCGTGAATGGGGCGACTTCAGCCGGGCTGATTACGAAAAAGTCCGCGCCGGGGCACAGAAGATGATCGAACTGACGTCTACCGAGCAAGCGCCCTGGATCAGGATTCCCAGTCACGACCCGCGTTACCGCGATATCGAGATCGCCAAGCTGCTGCTCAAAGCAATGCGTCAGCATCTCGAGTCTTCCACTGAGTCTGCCGCTGGCCATCACAAGAGTTTTCTACCGGGTAGCGTGGATCGTCTGAATAGTGTCGATTACAGCGCACAACTGGAAAAGGACGATTACAAGGCGCAGCTGGAGGACTACCAGAACCAACTACGGGAACTGGTGAGCCATCCGCGCTTCGCGCGGCGCAGCCTGCTGCTGGTTTTCGAAGGCACTGACGCAGCGGGCAAAGGCGGCGCCATTCGCCGCATTACCCAATGCCTAGATCCTCGCTACCTGCGAGTGCACGGCACCCGCGCTCCAACCGAAGAGGAACGCACCCAACCCTACCTGACACGATTCTGGAAGCGCATTCCAGCCCCCGGCACAGTGGTGGTGTTTGATCGCAGTTACTATGGCCGTGTGTTGGTCGAACGGGTTGAAGGTTTTTGTGGGGCTGCAGACTGGCAGCGCGCGTATGGCGAGATCAATGATTTCGAGCAGCAACTGCAGCAGGCCAATACGCTGGTGATCAAGTTCTGGCTGGCGATCACCGAAGAGGAACAGCTCGCGCGTTTCCAGGCGCGTGAAGCATCGCCGCTGAAACGGCACAAGCTGACTGAAGAGGACTGGCGTAACCGCCAACAATGGTCCACCTACCAGAAAGCCATCAACGACATGCTGGAATTCACCGACACCAAACAAGCACCCTGGCACGTCATCGCCGCGGAAGATAAACGCCATGCCCGAGTGCAGACCTTGAAAATTGTTTGCGACACTTTGCGCAAGGCGTTGAAATAAGCCTGAATAAAACCTGACAAATCTCGATTTCCGGATATTATTTTGATTAGTGATATTACGGCAGCGCCATGCTGGCGCCCGACAGGAGATGACGATGAGTATTGTTCAGGAATTCAAAGCGTTTGCCATGCGCGGCAATGTGATCGATATGGCCGTAGGTATCATTATTGGCGCGGCCTTTGGCAAGGTGGTGTCCTCCTTCGTGGCCAACGTGGTAATGCCGCCGCTGGGACTGCTGATTGGCGGTGTAGATTTTGCCGATCTGGCCATTGTGCTGAAGGAAGCACAGGGTGAAATTCCTGCGGTGACCCTGGGCTACGGCCTGTTTATCCAGAGCATTGTCGACTTCCTGATTATTGCCACAGCGATTTTCGTCGCGATCAAAGTGATGAACAGCCTCAAGCGTGAGGAAGAAGCCGCGCCTACGCCTCCCCCGCCGGAAACCATGAGCAAGCAGGAAATCCTGCTCACCGAAATTCGCGACCTGCTGCAGCAAAAGCCCAACCCCTGAACGCACCGTTGCCAGGCGGCGTATCTGCCGGCCATCGCGTAAGCGGTGTTCCGGCAGCATTGCGCCAAGCCCTTGCGCCCAACTGCGCTATACTGCCGCCCCGCACTTCTAACCGGCAGCCATCATGCAATCATGTGACACCCCGTTCGGCACTCTGAATCTCGAGCGCTACCCGCCCACTCAGAACCCCACGCTGCAAGCCTTTGATACGGCCGATCTGTATCTGCTGCAAAGTGCCGCTGAGTTGCCCGTTTCAGACCTGCCGATTCTGGTCATCAATGATAATTTTGGCACTTTGGCCTGCGCGCTGGCCAAGGCAGAGCCGGCCCGCAAGGTGCACAGCTGGAGCGATTCAAAACTGGCGCAGCTGGGGTTGCAGAGCAACCTGGCGGCCAATGACCTGCCCTTTGAGGCGGTGCAGTTTATCGACAGCCAGCAAACGCCGAGCGGCCCGTACCAGTGCGTGCTGATGCGCGTACCCAAAAGCCTGACGCTGATGCAGGACCAGCTGTTCCGCCTGCGCCCAGCCCTGGCGGAGCAGGCGCAGGTCATTGCCGGCGCCATGGTCAAGCATCTACCGCACGCTGCAGGCGATCTGTTGGCGCAATATATCGGCCCGTACCAGGCGTCACTGGCCTGGAAAAAATCCCGATTGCTGACCAGCACACTGGATTCCGCACTGAGCCCTGACAAACCAGAGCTGGAAACGCGTTATGAGTTGCCCGCTTCCACATTTCAACTGCTGAACAAGCCGGGCGTGTTCTCCCGAGAGAAGCTGGATAACGGTACCCGCGCGCTACTTTCAAGCCTGCCCACCGGGCAGGAAGGTGGCTGCATTGTTGATCTGGGTTGCGGCAATGGCGCATTGGGCATCATGGCAGCGCAGCTCAATCCTGACGCGCAGTTAGTATTTATCGATGAGTCCTACGCTGCTGTCGCCTCGGCCCGGCACAATTTCAGCCAAGCCTTTCCCGAGCGCGCTGCCGAGTTTAACGTCAGCGACGGCTTGACCGAGTTCGAGGACGGCAGCGCTGACCTGATTCTGTGCAACCCGCCCTTTCATCAGCAGCAAGCAGTCGGCGATGAAATGGCCAAGCGGCTGTTCGAGCAAAGCTATAGCGCTTTGAGCACAACAGGCAGCCTGATGGTCGTAGGTAACCGGCACCTGGGCTACCACGTCAAATTACGCGCCTGGTTCGAGAAGGTTGAGCAGTTGTCCGGCAATCCCAAATTCGTGGTACTTAAAGCCAGCAATTGAAGGCGGCTTATCTGCTTTAGCGATCTGCCGCGACAGTTAAGCGCTCTCTGCTAACTTACTGTCGCCGGCAGCGCTCCGAGCAGTATTTCACCTCTGCCCAGCAGCGCGCCCATTTCTTGCGCCAGCGAAACGGCAATCCGCATGTGGCACAGGTCTTTACCGGCACATCATATTTGCTCTTCATCGAGTTTGGCAGGTCACAGCGGCTGACCAGCGTCGAGCCGCGCCAACAGCTTTTCGCCCCAGGCCCACAGCGCCTGCTGCTTGGCATCCGGCATGCGGTCCAGGTTGCGATAGACCATGGCCAGGCGATGATTGGCGCCGAGCTTGTCCCGGTGACGCATGAGAAAATGCCAATACAGCGAGTTGAACGGGCAGGCCTTTTCACCAGTCTGTTCGGTCACCTTGTAGGCGCAACCCTTGCAGTGATTGGACATGCGCTTGATGTACTGGCCACTGGCACAATAGGGTTTCGAGCCTAGGTAACCGCCATCGGCATGCATGACCATGCCTAGCGTATTGGGCAGCTCGACCCAATCAAAGGCATCCATATAGACCGCCAGATACCAGTCACATATCTGCTTGGGCTGAACGCCGGTGAGCAGTGCAAAGTTTCCGGTCACCATCAGCCGTTGAATATGGTGCGCGTAGGCGTGTTCCAGCGTCTGGCCGATAGCCTGGCTCATGCAGTTCATCCGGGTTTCGCCGGTCCAGTAGAACTCCGGCAAATCACGCTGGTTACCCAGAGCGTTGCGCTCGGCATAATCCGGCATCATCAGCCAGTAGATACCGCGCACATATTCGCGCCAACCGAGTATCTGGCGGATAAAGCCCTCCGCCGCATTCAGCGGAATATCACCGGCCTGCCAGGCGACCTGCACGTCCAGACACACGCGCCGCGGATCAAGCAGACCGACATTCATCGCCGCGGCGATACGCGCATGAAACAGGTAGGGTTGGTTGTCTGCCATGGCATCCTGATAGTCGCCAAAAGACGGCATGCCCAACTCCAGAAAATGCGCCCACAGCATCTCTGCGGCGTCCCGGGTGACCGGGTAATCAAAACCCTCCAGTACGCCATAGTGATCGGCGAAACGCTCGGCAACCAGCGCCTGCACCTCCTGAGTAATGGCGTCAGATGGGAAATGCGGCTGAGGTGGAATCTCCACCGAAGCCGGCAGCGCCTTGCGGTTGTCCGCGTCGTAGTTCCAGGCACCGCCGGCAGGCCCGCCATCAGGGTCCATCAACAGGTGGGTATGTTTGCGCATCTCCCGGTAGAACAGCTCCATACGCAGCTGTTTGCGGCCTTTTGCCCAAGCTTCAAAGCGTGACTGGGTACAGAAAAAGCGCTCGTCATCACGCAGCTGCAGCTCAGGCCATCGCTGCTGCGCTTGCTGGAAAATATCCAGTAGACGCCACTCGCTGGGCTTGCACAGCAGGATCCGCTCGGGTGCGAGTCGCGTGCGGGCACGCTCCAGCTCGCCAAGCAAGGTTCCGCTATTGCCTGCGTCATCAAGCCTTACGTAATCAACCGTGAAACCCTCTGCGCGCAACTGCTCGGCGAAATGGCGCATGGCGGAAAGAACGAAGAGGATTTTCTGCGGGTGATGAGGGACGTAACGACCCTCTTCCATCACCTCGGCCATCAGTATCCGGTCCCGTTGCGGATCGGCATCACGCAGCGAACTGATAGCGTCGTCGAGCTGATCCCCGAGAATCAGAATGAGGTGGCGCACGCTCATCGTCGCGCCCCTAATTGCCGAACATCCCACCTCATGGTCAAGCCTTGCGTGGCAAACTGAAGCGATTACTCTAACTCAGCTCATGCTGCAGCCAGCCCGCGCTCTGTAACCAGACCTTTCAGAGGCATTGGTTGTCGATTAGACAGCCATTTAGAGCTTGTCGAGTTTAGGGTCGCCATTGACCTTGGCCAGCTTATCCAGAATCCCCATACCGAAGGCTGAGACCACGAAGGTCATATGGATGATCACGTACCACATCATCTTGTCATTAGGGATATTCTGCGCGTTCATAAAGACTTTCAGCAGGTGAATTGACGAAATCGCGACGATCGACGCAGCCACTTTCATCTTCAAAGAGCCGGAGTCCATCTTGCCCAGCCAACTGAGCTTTTCCTTGCCTTCATCGATGTTCAGCTGAGACACGAAATTCTCATAGCCGGAGATCATCACCATCACCAGCAACCCTCCCACCAGCGCCATATCTACCAGCGACAATACGACCAGAATCAGATCGGCCTCGGCAATCGCAAACAGATTGGGGACAAGGTGGATCACTTCCTGGAAAAATTTCACCGCCAGCGCAAAGAGCGCGAGGGATAGGCCCAGATAGATAGGCGCCAGAATCCAACGCGCCGAGTACAACAAATTTTCCAGTAACCTTTCCATACCATCCTCACCCTCTCAAATTGGACATTCAGAAACCGCCGCTACAGTTGTTCACAGTATCTGTGGATAACTCTGTGGGCAGTAGCTTGGCAAGCCACCCCAGCCCATAAAGAACAAGGCTTGGCAGGCAACGTGCAAAAAACAACCAGCGCACCCGACTATATTGCACAGAACCTGTACAAGGCGACGGCACATGGCGCCTGTAGCGCCACCTTATAACAAAAAAAGGGCAACCCAGCCGCTGGTATTTTTTTCCCTGAATCGGTTATTGACAATGTCACAAAATCCACCAGCGGCGTGAACTACCCACAAAATCTGTGGATAACTCTGTAGATAGATTCGGGAGAGCCACGCCCAGGGCCTATAGCTCCGGGCTCAGCGCCAATTGGTTACGCGTTGATCAAAGTAGACTGTCCGGTTTCGCCTCGGACTTGGCGCTTTCCTCGCTCTCCTCTTCCTCGTCATCACGCTCAGCAATCTCGCGAAGCCGATCAACAACTCGGGCATTGATAGTGCCCTCGGGGAAATGGCCCTGATCATCCGCTGTGCCCGGCTCGTCCCCCGCCAGCAGACCCAGGGCCTGATCGACGTGACTCACCGCATAGATATTGAACTGGCCCGCGCGTACGGCCTCCAGCACGGTGTCGTCGAGCATCAGATTGGGTACGTTGGAGCGCGGAATAATTGCACCCTGTTCGCCAGTCAGGCCACGCGCCTGGCATAGCCGGAAAAACCCCTCGATCTTCTCGTTCACACCACCGACCGCCTGCACTTCACCAAACTGGTTAATTGAGCCAGTAATGGCGAAGCCCTGCTTCAAAGGGATCCGCGACAACGCCGAGATCAGCGCGCAAACCTCACCCAGCGAGGCGCTGTCGCCATCCACATAACCGTAGGACTGCTCCAGTGCAATGCTGGCGGAGATCTCCAGAGGGAAATGCTGAGCGTAACGGCTTCCCATATAACCGGTCAGAATCATCACCCCCTTGGAGTGAATCGGCTGGCCCAGATTAACTTCCCGCTCGATGTCCACAATCCCACTACCACCGGGGTAAACCGTGGCGCTGATGCGCGCCGGCACGCCGAATACCGAGTCGCCGACCTCCAGCACCGTGAGGCCGTTGCATTTACCGACTTCCGCACCCTGGGTATCAATCAGGATGACCCCAGACAGCATGTCCTCGCGGATGCGGGCACTAACGCGGCCGGTGCGCATTTCCTTGGCCTGTAGCGCGCGGTCGATGTGAGCGGTATCAATCAGCGGGTCATTCGCCAGTTGCCGGGTAAAGTCGGCTTCGGCGACCAACTGGAAAATATCGCTGATGCGCGCCGACAAACGCTGTTGATGTTCTGCCAGACGCGCGCTGTGAGTCAGCACCCGGGCGACCGCCGCTGCGGTGAGCGGCGCCAGTCCTTCCTCGAAGGTACGCGTTTTGAGCAACTGCGCCATGCTTTCGATGCTGTCCAGCGTACGCGGCAGGTCTTCGTCGAAGTCCACCAGCACGCGAAACATTTCCTGAAAGTCGGGATCCACGTCCTGCAACGTGTAATACAGATGGCGTGAGCCGATAATGACGATCTTGACTGCCAGCGGAATCACTTCCGGCGTCAAGGTTACAGTGGTCAGCCGGCCCATATCGGCCCAGGGCGACTCCATTTTCAGCTGGCGGGAATGCAGCGCGCGCTTCAGGGCGTCCCAGACAAAGGGTTCCCCCAGCAATTTTTCCGCTTCCAATACCAGGTAACCGCCGTTGGCGCGGTGCAATGCGCCGGGTCGAATATGCCGGTAATTGGTGATCAGCGCCCCCTGGTCAGAGCTGTATTCAATACGGCCAAACAGATTGTCATAGGATGGGTGCGGCTCATGCACCACCGGCGCGCCGCCGCTGTCCGGGTGGCCGACGACCAGGCTCGGGCAATACTGCTCAGTCAATATCTGCTTTTTGTACGCTTCCGGACGGGCCTCGGGCGCGCGTTCCTCGACCAGCTGATCAATCACCGTCTTCAGTAGATTCTGCCGCATCGCGTGCAGGTAATCGCAGATGCCTTCGTTACCGGCGTACTGTTCGATCAGCGGATCAAGCAGCGGTTGAATCGCCTCGGTAATCGTCAGCTCGTTCAGTTCACGAAGCTGGTTGCTGGTTTCCCGTTTCCATTGCGGCAGGCTGGACAAGGCCTCATTGAGGACTTCCTCCAGCGCCGAAATATCCACATGAAAGCGCTCGCGCTCCTCCTCCGGCAACTGGGCAAACTCGGCTTCGTCCAGCGCTTTGCCCTCTTTCATTGGGGTAAAGGCAATGTTCTGCGCATCTCGGTAAACCGCAATGTTCTTTTCCAGCGCCTTGCGCTCCACCGAATCGATGGCCCGGTCATATCGCTGGTTGAAACCGCGGTCGATGGCGCTTTTTTTCTGCTGAAAAGCCGGGTGCTCGAATACGGCGGGAAAAGTTGCCAACAGGTTGTCGATCAACTTGTCGATATCCGCCAGCAGCGCCCCTGCGGTACCCGGTGACAGGCTCAGCACACGAGGTTCACGCGGCTCGTCAAAGTTGTTCACATAGACGCAATCCTGCGGCGTGATCTGGCGCTTGGCCTCGGCTTTCAGGTAACGCATCACGTAGGAGAAACGCCCGGTGCCCGGCTCGCCCATGACAAACACGTTATACCCAGGCCGATGCATGGCCACCCCAAACTGCATCGCCTCCACCGCTCGGTCCTGCCCAAGAATGCCGCGAAACGGCTCAAGCTCATCGGTGGTGACAAACCCGAGGCTATCCAGATCAATAGGCACTGTGAGTTGTTCAGGGGTCAGGCGCATGGCAGCGGCTTTATTGCTCATCAAACATCCTTGCAAACGGGGGAGGCTTCTTAAAGGTGACGCCCATTGTTGCCCCCGCCGCTGCGAGTGACAAGCCCCATCCTGCGTGAACAGCGATGGTGCAGACTTTGCTAATGGTTTAGAGTATTTGCTCAACCACCAACAAGACCCATAAAGGTTATGTCATGTCTTTAAGCCCACAAGAGTATATGGGTAGCGACGCCACGGAGCTGGCCCGTCAAATAACTGAAGGCCACACCACGCCAGCGGAATTATTGGACGTTGCCATTGCGCAATATCACCGCCTCAACCCGCAATTGAACGCCGTTTGCCAGCCGATGTTCGAGATCGCCCGTCAGCGTGTCAAACAACCGCTCGCAGGCCCGCTGGCAGGCGTGCCGATATTGATCAAGGATGCCATCCAGGATTACGCAGGCTTGCCTACCGGCAATGGCAGCAAGGTGTTCAGCCGTATTCCTGCACGCCAGCATTCACATATCGTCCAACGCCTGTTGAACGCTGGCGCGGTCATTATGGGCAAAAGCAACACGCCCGAGTTGGCGCTCAAGGGCGTCACCGATCCCGAAGCTTTCGGCCCTAGCCGCAACCCCTGGAACATGGCACATACCACCGGCGGATCCAGCGGCGGCTCGGCTGCTGCTGTAGCCTCTGGCATGGTACCGATGGCCGGGGCCAACGACGGTGGTGGCTCCATTCGTATCCCCGCGGCCTGTTGCGGCTTGTTCGGATTGCGTCCATCGCGGGGGCGGGTATCGGTTGGGCCGACACATGGCGAGATATGGGAGGGCGCTTCCAGTGACCTGGTGCTGTGCCGCAGCGTACGCGACGCGGCTTTGGCCATGGACGTACTGGCCGGTCCCAATCGCGGCGATCCCTTTGTACTGGCGCCCGCAGCCCTGGCATTTCGTGATCTGGCCAAGCGCGAGCCTGGCGTGCTGCGCATCGGCTATAGCACCCGCTCACCGGTTGATACGCCAGTACACCCCGAGGCCATACGTGCGGTAAAGAATGCCGCCGAACTACTGCGCTCGCTGGGTCATGAAGTGGTAGAAGCCGAGCCTGTTTACGACGGCATGGCATTGGCGCGCTGTTATCTGAACATGTATTTCGGGCAGGTGGCAGCAACGCTGGACCAGGCGCGGGAAATGGGTGCACGGGATGAAGAGTTCGAGTTACTCACGCGCACGCTGGCTGCGTTCGGGCGCAGTATGTCCAGCGCAACCTATATCAACAGTCACCGGCAGTGGAATCAGTTTGGCCAGGCGCTGGGCAGCTTCTATCAGCAACACGATCTGTTTATGACTCCAGCTCTGGCACATCCACCTATCCGCCACGAGAAAGCCAACTTGCCGCGCAAACAGACGCGAGTGATCGAGCTGCTGCTGAACACCGGCCTGCTACCGTTACTGGCGCGTTGGGGGGCGCTGGACAATATGGTCAGTGACATGGCGCGGAAGAATCTGACCTACGTGCCCTTTACCCAATTGGCCAACCTGACCGGCACGCCAGCAATGAGCGTGCCGCTGCACTGGACCGCCGATGGCCTGCCGCTAGGCGTGCAATTCTGCGGCCCATCCGCCAGCGAGGCGCTGCTGTTGCAACTGGCCAGCCAACTGGAAGCGGCCCAACCTGGACCCATAAATGGCCGGCTATAAGTGATATGCCCGGCTGACAAGCTGCCGCAGCATCGGGGGCAATTCGCCCCCGTGGAAGCACCAGGCTTGCCTCAATCTGAATCGTTGTCCTCCACCCCGGGCACACCCAGCGATTTGACCAGCTCACGCACCAGCGGCTTCATAAAGAAACTGCTCTCCGGCATCAGATCAACCTGAACGCCGCGTTCACGCAATTCATCAGCCACGATAGGCCCCACAGCCGCCACCTTAAGCTTGGCCAATGCCGCAATTAACGCAGGCTCACCGCATTGCCGACGGCCAATCTGAAACAGGCGGCGTACCTGCGTGGCGCTGGTAAAAGCAATCGCATCCAGTTGCCCGGCCAGAACCACCGTCACCAGTTCCTCGACCCGCGCATCTTCGACATCATCGGCATACACGTATGGCGCAACGGTACTGACGTGAGCCCCGGCGTTGGCGAGAAAATCCACCAGCAGGCGATTAGGCTCGGTGCCATACAATTGCACCGCAATGCGCCTGTCGGACAGATCGCCAGCTTCCAGCGTCTTGATCACCCCTTCGGTAGTCGGCTCTACTGCGACCAGATCCGCCTTGAGGCCAATCTGTCGCAGTGCAGTGCCCGGCTTGGGGCCGCGCGTGAGTTTGCGCACATTGCCCAATTGGGCAATGAAATCATCGCGCAGGCTGCCGCCAGCACGCTCGGCTGCAGCCAGCAACCGGCGCAAGCCTTCGCCAGTCAGCAGGATCAAGTCATCATAGGGCTGCGCAATAAAGTCGGCGATCCAGGCTAGCACGGGCTCTTGATCCGGAGCATCGTGAATGGACACCAGCGGGCAGCGCAGTACTTCGGCACCGCGCTTGACCAGCATGGCCGCAAACAGATCCAGCTCACGGCTCTCGGGCAAGGCAATATAACGGCCCGTCAGGGGCAAGGTCGCGTCGGTCATGGGATGGCTCACAGGCAAATGAAAGCCCATTGTGCTGCGCAGCAGGCGCATTGAAAAGCGCTGCTGCGCGCTACTTTTCCCTACGGCATTTTTGCACTGGCTATTTTTCCCAGCCCCGGCCGTGCACGATGGTATCCAGCTTGCGGCTGATAGCCGTGCAGTTACGGACCATTTCCACCTTCTCCCAGGTGGAACGTTCCCCCTCGTGCAGCAGCCGATGCATAGCCTCCCGCGAGGGCGCAGCGAGCAGGCGCAGCGGATGGTCCCAGCGATTGCGCAGGAAGATGTTGATGTCCGCGGTGTATTCCTGGCGCAGCACACCGTAAGTCAGATGCTGCATCAAGCTGATCACCGGGGATTTTATGCGGATGTTGTCGCGACTGAAGCGCATTGCTTCGGCGGTGGTGATTTTCAGAAAACGCGCCTGATAGGTCAGCAGAGTGCGGAACGGATTACTGGGTGCATCCGGATCCGGGGTCATCGCCAGCACCGCAGGGTTGGTCATGCTGGAAATAAAATGGTTAACGCCGAACAACCGCGCCAGGCGCTTGGCCGGCAGGTCGTCGGCAAAGGAGCCATCAATCCATTTCAAGTCAGGTAGGTAAGGCACCGTCTCGTTAGCGGCATTGCGGCACATCAGCGTGACCGGCGGGTAAATGCCGTAGATCGCGCAGGAAGCGGTGACCGCAGAACGAATCAGCACATTGGGCGAGGTGATGGCGTTCAACAAGCGCGGCGCCTGACGTGGAGACAACCCAGTCACGGTGATATTCAGTTTGCGCCCGGTCAGCTCGAACGCCTCCTGAAAGGTCAGATCAGGAATAATCTTCGCCAGATAATCCTTGAGATTATCCGCATCCATTCTCGGTCTGGGATTGCCAAACAAGGACAGCGCCGGGCGTATCGCGGTGGTCTCATCCACCTCGTGGTGCAGGTTGTCCAGGCTCAGCCGGTGCTGGAGCTCATCATCCACATGCGTGCAAGCAGTTGCAGCGATGATCGACCCAGCGCTGGAGCCGGAAATGATCTCGGGCAACAAACCGTGATCAAACAGCGCCTTGACCACCCCCGCATGAAAAAAGCCCAGCACTGCCCCGCCGCTGAGCATCAACGCCGAACGCCCGTAACAATGGCTGGCACGTAAAAAGAAATCCTGCTTTTCTTCCAGCGCAATGATGCTGTCATCTACTTCATTCAGATCATCCAGCGCACCGCATATCTCTTCTACATACCGGGTGATCAGGTTCTTGGTGCCGAGCTTTGCCTTGTTATACAACGCCGGTTTGCCCATGCCGCCCAGATTCCCGTGCAGGCCTTCGTTCAGGACAAACAGCAGGTCGTGATACTCGCGGCGAAAGCGCAGGTCCCGCACCTTGTCCAGGCGCTGGCGAATGGAGCGGTAGTCATAACTCTCGCAGGCATCGTTCTGCTTCCACTCGTCCAGCCCATGCTCTTCATCCCAGGCAGCCGCCATCTCGGCCCAATCCTGGTAATGCTCGGCCTGCTCCATGTCCTTTAACAATTGCTTGGTGCGCGGGCGTTCAAAGAGCTTCATTGGCTACCCCTCAAATGAGTATGATCGTGAATCAGTTTTGCTTACTTTCAGCCGGTAGCGGTCCTGCAACAGATGTGTTGGGCGAGCTATTGGCGGCGGCAAGCTTTACCCCCGCCGATTTGCTCGCGGCCGGTCTGGTTTTGACCCGCTTCTTGGGCTTACTGGTGGTTTTGGCGACAGTCGCGTTGCTCTGAGTCTTTGCGGCGGCTTTGCTTGGCTGCCTGGCGTTGGGCTTGTCAGAGTCGATCGTGCGCTCCTGCGCAGTACTGGTTTGGGCAGACTCCAGCGCTGCTACGCAGGCTAAATACTCCTTCGTCGACGCCTCCATGCAGGCGATGTAGAAATCCATATCCGGTACCACCTTGCGGTCAGCCACCACACCCAGGTTCAGGCGATCATATATGCCGGTGATCCCGTGACTGATGGCCATGCCATCGCATACCGGAACCAGGGGGAAAACTTCGCGGATGGCCGCTCCGGCAAAATAGCGGGTATGCATGCCGGGGATACCGGGCACGTTGGTAATCACCGTATTGATCAGCGGCAAGGTGCCGGCCATATGCGTGCGGTTCTGGAACCAGGCACCCAGAGCGCGGATGGCGGGTGGCACCATGTCGCCCACCGCGTTGGTCAGGTCACAGAGCACTTCGCGGGCCAAAGGGATGCCTCGATGGGTGCGTCCTTGGATCGCGGCCAGACGTTTGGTCGGATCCTCGATATTGGTACCGATGGCAATATACATCGCCGATATCAGGTTACCGGTTTCAGAGCGGGCGTCCTCTGGACGTATGGAAACCGGGCACATGGAGATCAGGGACTGATCAACCGGCAGTTGTTTATGTCCGGCCAGATACCGTCGCATACCACCGGCGATGACCGCCAGAATCACATCATTAAGACTGGCACCGGGGTGCAGTTGACGCATCCGCTTGAGGTCAGGGATTTGCCACGAGTGCCCGCCATAGGAACGGTGCGGTGTAACCGTGACGTTGAAGATCGTCCGCGGTACCCGTCGCTGCTCCGGCAAACCGTCTTGCCGCAAACGACGCGCCAACTCCAGGCTCTTGCGACCGAACAGCAGGCCAGCTCGCATACTGCGCACAGACTGCCCCAACATTCGCGGCGCCGTGCGAGCCCACATTTCCAGACGCGTGGGCGCACGTTCGGCGACCTCGACTCTGTCACGCCGACCGTATTCGTGTTCCGCGGTTTCTTCCATCATCGCCGTGCTGAGTTCGAGGCTGGACTTGCCATCCACATAGGCGTGATGAAACCGAATCAGCACAGCAAAACTGTTGGGCGGCACGCCTTCCACATTGTTGACGCCCTCGATGATGTAGATCTCCCAGGGCGCCCGTTCCATATCGACGCTGCGCGACATCGTCCGCGCGGTAAAAATGCACAACTGACGCCAATCCCCAGGCTGGGGCAAGCCGACATGCCGAACGTGATATTCCAGATCAAAATTCTCGTCTTCCAGCCAGTAGGGATCGTCCAACTGAAAAGGTGCCTGCTCCAACCGCCTCCGGAAATACGAGGTCGTATTCAACCGGTCCGATACGTACTGCA
Organism: Halopseudomonas pelagia; assembly: GCF_009497895.1. NCBI lineage: Bacteria > Pseudomonadati > Pseudomonadota > Gammaproteobacteria > Pseudomonadales > Pseudomonadaceae > Halopseudomonas > Halopseudomonas pelagia. The sequence goes on from NZ_CP033116.1 coordinate 3,867,583, forward strand.
GAATATCCTTGTGCCGCACAATGCCGTCTGGCGCGGTTGTCTGATCACATAACCACAGGCTACCGATCATCATCGGCTGATTGGGACCCTCAAAATAGAAGAAGTGCGAATCCATGGGTGTCAGTTGCTTCATTACAGTCTTCCTCGGTGCCAGAGCAATTCAGGTGGGTGTATTGAAATCATGAACACTTCGGATAATTGACTCTTCTGCGGAATGACGCATTGATCTCCATCAAGCACAGAGATCAATATTTTCGGTCATTTCCAGATTTTATCAGCCATAACGACAACCCGATCATGAGACATTAATTAATAATGCAATTATATGACCATACAGTCACGAGAAGGAAAAAAGAACCCTGCACTGTTAGCTCAACCGTCATCGAGGATTGATGGGAAAGCTCTGGAATGAGGATCAGAAAGGGGGAAAATTAATTGCCAACAAGATATGCCGCACAGCGCAAGCGCTCAGGACATTAAGCGGGCGCACCCATTTAGGGCAAAAAAAAGAGCAGCCGGTCAAGCCGCTGCTCTTTTTTGACTTACAACTACCTTAGTGACGCGGCGCGCCCTTCCAAAGAATAACCAGCAAGGTAACCGCGGTGAGTGGCATTACATAGAACAGCATCGCGCTAGGTAGTCCCGGAATTCCGCTGGCGCCGCCATCTGTGGTCACCACATGAACGTTGTAGACGACGAAGTAGGCCATAAACAGCAACCCTTCCCAGCGGTTTATGCGCATGCCGCTGATGAAGATCGGCAAACACGCCAGGGCCACAGCAAACATCACCAGCATGTCAAAGCGCAGCACCGCTTCCGACACTGCGATACCGGCTGGAGCCAGGAAGGACGCGACACCCAGCACCGCCAACAGGTTAAATATATTGCTGCCCACGACGTTGCCCACAGCGATATCGCGTTGCCCGCGAATACTCGCGATCACAGAGGTCGCCACCTCAGGCAGGGAGGTACCCGCCGCGACGATAGTTAATGCCACTACTCGCTCGGATACACCCATACTGGTTGCCATCACTACCGCACCGTTGACCAACCAGCGGGCACCCAGTACCAGCATCACCAGGCCGCCAGCTACAAACAGCACATTTATCAACGTCGAACCGGCGTGCTCGGCATCCGGCACGCCCAGATCAGCGGCATCGGTCGGCGTATTGGCACGCCGGCTGCTGATAATCAAAAACAGTGTGTAGGCAACGATCAGTACAAACAGCAGGATGCCGTCGAAGCGACCGAGGCTGCCGTCCAGCGATAACAAGATGACCAGCATGCTGGCGCCGATCATCAAAGGCACATCTAGACGGATCAACTGACGCGACACCACCAGTGGCGCGATCAAAGCAGACAGGCCAAGGATAAACAGCACGTTGAATATATTGCTGCCCAACACGTTACCCAGAGCGATGTCGCCCTGTCCGCCCAAGGCCGCACCGGTACTGACCGCCAACTCGGGCGCACTGGTACCAAAGGCGACTACGGTAAGACCGATTACTAACGGTGAAATACGAAAACCCGCTGCCAACCGCGAAGCACCCTTGACCAGCACCTCGGCACCTGCGACCAATAAAGCCAGCCCCACAATAAACAGGACAATGACCGTCAAACTCATAATGAAACCCCTCCTTACGGGGCAGCGGCGCCAGCAGATGCGGGCAGCCCAATCTAGCATAAGGCGTAGCTGGGCTGCGTGCGGATACAAAATATTACGCAGGCCAATATTCGAGTTTAGTGCCTATCTCGCTTGGCATTATCAGGCGGTATTTGGCAGATGGTTTGATGCAGACCGCCCGTTCCCGCTCAGGCAAGCTAGACTGAAATCCCCCCTTGCCGGAGCCGGTAAACATGAACACCACCAACCCCACCTTTGTGGTCGACCAAGGCAACCTGGACCATTGCGCAGCGCTACCCCTGCCCGCTACTAGCGCCGAGAATTTGCAAGAAGGCGAGGTCCTCCTGGCGGTCGATCACTTTGCCTTCACCGCCAACAACATTACCTACGCAGCGCTAGGCAAACGCTTCAAGTACTGGGACTTTTTCCCCGCCGAAGCGCCCTGGGGCCAGATTCCAGTATGGGGCTTTGCCGATGTAGCCGCGTCACGGCATCCCGAAGTGCCCGTAGGCAAACGCCTGTACGGCTACCTGCCGATGGCCCGTCAGCTCAGGGTTAAGCCTGGCAAGGTCAGCAAAAGCAGTTTTATCGATACCGCAGAACATCGTCAGCACCTGGCGCTGGCCTACAACCAATACCAATTCACCGACACCGACCCAGCCTATCAACCCGAGCATGAAGCTCTGCAGATGCTGCTGCGGCCGCTGTTGATCACCTCTTTCTTGCTGGATGATTTTCTTGCTGTGAAAAACTTCTTCGAGGCCGAGCAGATCATCCTCACCAGCGCCTCAAGTAAAACCGCGCTGGGTCTGGCCTTTATGCTCCAGCACCAACGTAGCCAGCGCGGTAAACCACTGACCATCACTGCCCTGACTTCCCCCGGCAACACCGGCTTTGTCGAGGGTCTGGGTTACTACGACAAGGTGGTCAGCTATGACGATATCGACAAGCTTGACGCAAGCCAAAGCACCGTATCGGTAGACTTCGCCGGCAACGGTGAAATCCTGGCAAGCCTGCACAAACACTTCGCCGACAACATGCTGTTCAGTTCCCTGGTCGGTGCCGCTCACTGGGATGCTCGCGGTGGCGATAAAAACCTGCCTGGCGCCAAACCGGAAGTCTTCTTCGCCCCCGGTTATTGGGAAACCCGTGGCAAGGAACTCGGCAATGCGCAGCTGATGCAAAACTTCGCTAAGCTGTGGGCGCCGCTCGTGACTTCAGTGCAGAAATGGATGAAGGTTACTGAAGTGGAAGGCGGCGATGCCGTGGAGCAGGCGTATAAGCAGACGCTGCAGGGCAAGGTAAATCCGGATCAGGGGTTGATTTTGAAGATGTAGAGATTTCACTCTGGAGGGTAGATTTCCGAAATTTATCCACGGTCCGAAAGGCCGAAAGAAATAATTTTAATTAAATCCACTTCAAAGTAATAAGCAAGCGTACTAGCGAGGAAAACAAACCAGTACGCAATCAAAGTAAAGCAAGTAAAGTATAACCAGGCGCTTATAAATACCGGGGCAGTTTTTTTTCTTGCGAACGTGTGATACAGACTATATCTATGCATTCTTTCAAACCCATCAAACGGACTTTCAGATTCTCTTCGATAATCTGGGTAGTCTGACAAATATTTGTCCATGAGTTTGATGCCATAGAAACAGATAAAGAGCCCATTTAGAAAACCCGTACCAGCGATAGTAAGGACGCTGAAAACTATTACTGTTTCAAGATTCGGTACATTCATTCTGCTGATCGCCACTCGTACACCATTTGGCCGGCGGACTCTCCGATAGAACCGCCCATTGACCCTCCAGCGTATACTCCTACCGCGACTCCCGTAACCGCGATCACCGCAATCACAGGAGCACCCAATGTGACCCCAAAAGCTAATGCGACAACAGTCGATCCGGCGGCCGCCATCTTCCCTAAAGCCGCGCCGCCAACTGCACCGCCACCTGCCCCTCCGACGAAGCCACTGACCTGCTGATACTTGACCATAGAGCATTGCTCCTCGCGACCTGCACTACAGGCTTCCACTGTTGTGTTCAGTCTTACGCCACCATCTATGGCAATCCCGAACCATCCGAACAACTTCGCGCCTTTGGACCATGCCGAAATTGTCTGTATTCTACGTCCTAGCTGCGGCACTTGCCCTCGATCCAAAATCTCTGAGGCGTTATACAAAATTGATTTTGTTGACAACCCTAGCGTGTGCTTCACCTTGTCGTACTGGCGAATATTCATAGTCGACATCGTGACGCGGTTGAGTGCATGGTCAAGTTCGCTAAAAAGCTGGCCTCGGGTGGCCAAAAATTCTGGGCTTAGCCGCCGAGCGGCAGGATTTCGGGTGAGCTCTTCAACATATGCAGCATTCAGGCTCTCCAGGACTGTGCTGACGTCTTTCAGACGATGTGCAGCTGTTGCGCTCAACACACCCAGGGCTGCGCTTGGCAGCGAGGCGTTGTCTCCTGCGGCAGCATGATCGAATATTTCGATGTGCCGCTTGACCGTAGTAGCTTCTTCGGGAGCCAGCTGCTGAATACCGCTACTGGCAAGCCGCGCCTCGTTTTTCAGTCTCTCCAGTCGTTCTCTATCCTGGGCAGTAACTGGCATATTGGAGACTATAACGATTTCTCCCGGTAGAACTGTGGTCCCTAGATGCTCATTATTGCGATCGAAAATCGAACGCAGCCGGAAGTTCATGCCGCTTCCAAAGATTTCGGTATAAATGGCGTTGCGTTCCTGAACTTGATCATTCCAGTAAAAAGCCAACTCGAAGGGCTCCGGGGCGCAGTCGCTTTGGGATTGAATCTGGCCAACAGTGCAATGCTGGCGCGGGTTTGCGGCAGGCAGATTGATGGATTGACCGACTTTAATTCGATTCGGGTCCGAGATCGCAGGATTCAGACGGACGAGAGTTGTCACGGAGGTTCCATGCTGGTTGGCGATGGCGCTCAACGTCTCGCCAGATCTAACAACATGCATCATGCTGACGCTCCCTCGTCTAGTTTGAAGAGCTGTTGTTCGACTTCATAGAGCCGTTGCTCCGGGCTGATGTTTCGGTCAGCGAATCGACTCGCCCAGTCGGGTGCGTTCGACTCCTGCGCAAAGCGCCAGGCAAGCTCAAGATAATGCAGGACTGTTTGTTCTGATTCAAAGCCCAGTTTCTTCGCTTGTTTCAGCAAAACCTCGATTCGTTTGCGTTGCTCGGCATGGCCTGGTTGCTCCGGAGTTGAACCCAGCTGAAGGGCTACTCGGTCAACCAAACTTTCGTACTCCTCGAGTTGCCATTTTTCGATCTGTTCTTCGCGTAATCGGTACCAACCTTCGTCGGCTGCGGAGCGGGCCCTCCCTGCCTTGGCGCTTGCATATTCGATCCAACCCGCCGGAAGTTGCACCAGCCAACGCGATATGGGACCGGACCATTCCTCAAACTCCTTCTGGCTCATGGTTTCAAGCAGTCGGACGGTCCAATCAGGGCTATAGAATCTGCAATAGGCTAACTGGCCGAGGGGCGTTGTCACGCTAATAAGGCTGCGTAAGTGGTTCGCGAGAGTTTTCATACCCGATTCACAATGCAGCACGACGCCTGTTCTTGCCCACACTTCGGGCTGCGCCAATAGCTGGCTATCTGCTTCTGGTTTCACCAGCCAGGGGCTTGCCTCGATCAGTGGGGCATGTCGAGTATCACGAAAGAGAGGCTCGATTAGCGGGTGATCGTCGTAGGTGTACGCCGTCACCGGAACGTCCATGCCCAGCCCGTCCAACAGCAGATAGCAATCCTTCGACCAAGCAGGCGCAGCAGTTCGATCCAAAATCAGCGGTCCAGACATGGGCAAGCCTCCAGCGGGCAGCTTCCGTCAGGGAGCCTATGGCACTGACTGGCAAGCAGCAGTTTCTGTTTGGCTGCGGACGTCAAGCGTGACAAGTCATTCGGTTGAACCGCGACGGCCAGCGCACCTGCAGCAGCCTGGGCGACGGCACCGGGAGTCGTCGGTAGCATGATACCTAAGCCTGCCCCTTTGCCGGCGCTGCCTCCCGAGTTGATCTTGATCCCAGGCCCACTCAGCGTCACCCCACTGGGATCAAGCTTGAGGAAAGAGCCGCCACCCTTGGCAGTGAGTTCCATGCCTGCGTCGATAACCACCTTGTTACCGGCGTAGTAGTGGATCTCGTTACCCGCTTCGATGAACTGGCCGGTACCCACCTTGATGTGCTGGTTGTTGCCGCCAGTCAGGTGGTCGTCGGCTTTGATCTCGGTTCTGCGCTCACCGTGAGTAGTGTGGTGCTCTTCGGTCATGAATTCGGTGTAGCTGTTGGCCTCTACGCGGTCATGGCGTTCGTGGCCTACGCGGATCTTCTGGTCGTGCTCAATGTTCTCGTCCCAGTCGCGCTGGGCGTGCAGGTAGATCTGTTCTTCGCCCTTTTTATCTTCGATGCGCAATTCGTTATAGCCACCGCCACCACCACCCGGTGCTGTGCTCAGAGTTTTGAATACGCTGCGGGTTTTGTGCGCGGGTAGCTCGTACGGAACCGGGTGGGTTTTGTGGTACAGGCATCCGGTGACCAGGGGTTGGTCCGGGTCGCCTTCTAGGAAGGTGATAAGGACTTCCATACCGATTCGCGGGATGGCGATGCCGCCGTATTGATTTCCGGCCCAGCTGGAGGAGACCCTGAGCCAGCAACTGGTTTGGTCGTTGCCCTGGCCTTCGCGGTCCCAGTGGAACTGCACCTTGATGCGGCCGTATTGGTCGCAGTGGATTTCTTCGCCTTCAGGGCCGGTGACGACGGCGGTCTGGCTACCCAGCACTTTCGGCTTTGGGTGGTTCAATTGCGGGCGGAAAGGGACGTCCCACGGGGTGGCAGTGAATTGATTGCGGTAGCCTTGGGTAAATCCGTCGGAATCCTTTGTGTCGCTGGTGACCGACTCTTCCAGCACCTGGGGTTGTTTGCCTTCGTGTTGAATCCCGGTGATCAGCCAGAGGTCGTTCCAGTCGGCTCTGGGGTGATCGGAGAGGGTGAGGAAGTGGCCACTGACGAGCGTGGGTACGTCACTCTTGCCTTCAGCCAGGCGGTAATCGCTGCGGTGACGTTCCAGGCTGCGCTTGGCCAGGTGCTTGCCGCGGGCGCGCTCGGTAAAGAGGCCGGGGTAGTCGTAGTCTTCCAGATCGGGCAGTGGTGGAGGCTGGTCGCCTTCTACCGGCTGTTCGGCCTTGTGCGCCGCTTCCATCAAAAGATGGGGTTTTTCGAAGTCGTAATCCCGGCGGGTGACGCGGCTGGGGCGGGTTTCGACGCGCATGGCTAAGCGTTTGATCACCGGTTCGTCGGCGACCAGGCCGCTGTCTTGGGTATAGGCGGTGGATCTGTCGAGTTTGGGAAAGCCGGTTTGGTCGTCACCGAAGACCAACAGGTGATTATCGGCGCTGTGTTCGAAGTGGTAGTGAATGCCTTCTTCTTCACAGAGGCGCTGGATGAACTGCAGGTCGGTTTCGTCGTACTGGGTGCAGTAGTCGCGTTGCGGGTAATCCGTATTGAGTTGAAAGCGGTAGGCATCAGATTGGATGCCGTGGTCGCTCAATACTCGGGCGATGATCTGCGGGACGGTCAGATGCTGGAAGATGCGCTGGTTGGTGCGATGGCCGAGATAGAACAGATGCGGCACCAGATCGATATGGTAGCGCGTCAGGCGCTTGCCGGCATCGCCCTGGGCGACGCGGTGGATCAGGCCGTGAATGCCCTTGCCTTGGCCTGTAAAGCTGAAGAAGGCCGGTTGTTGCAGCAGGCGGTCGATATCCAGGTCCGGGCGTTCGCTGACCAGTTCCAGTTGGAAATGGTAGGGCTGGCTGATGTGCTCGACGCCTTCGAAGGACAGTACCTTGAAGTCGTGGCTGAGGCCGGGAATATCGAGGGTGAAGTGGGCCTGGTTGGCGGCGGCGAACATCCGATGTTCCTTGTGTGCAAATAGAGTGCTTATTTGGCTGAAAGCGAAAGCGGCCGTGCTGGGCGCGGGCAGATTATCGCAGATCGGGGTAGTGAGTTGTGTGAGCCAGTCGGCAAAATGGGTTGGCCGTCCGCATAGAAAGGTCAATCAGATCAAGGGGATATGTGCGCAAGAAGTTGCGCAGGTGGTGATCCGTGGGCTGAAAGACAATAGAACCAAGGTCAAAATGGATTCCCGCTTTCGCGGGAATGACGAGGCCGGTAGGAATGATGATGGTACTCGCATGAATCCGCTTGGATTCCCGCCTGCGCGGGAATGACGGGTGGGGCGGGAATGACGGGGCGGAGCGGGAATTTAGTAGTGAAGGTCGGAACTAGGGGGTTTCAAGTGACGGCTATGGGTTGGCCGATAAACCGTATCTTCTCATCGCCACAACACAGTCATCCTCGCGAAGGCGGGGATCCATTTGGCTTTTCGGCTGGGTAGGGGGCGGGAGTGTACTGCGAGACCGCTTGGATTCCCGCCTTCGCGGGAATGACGAGGTGGGGCGGGAATGACGGGGACGGGAGGGAGTGACGGGGTATGTAGTGGTCAACTGATTCCGGACACTGTTTTAAGTTTTTCTTCCGCCAGCGCCGGAGCGATTCCGCCATTGAAGGCATGCGGCCGCACAGTGTTGTAGTACCCCATCAGATAGCTGCTGATATCCTTCCGAGCTGCCGTCAGACTGTGATAGCCCATCGCAGGTATCCACTCGGTTTTCAGGCTTCGGAACAGGCGCTCCATCGGCGCGTTGTCCCAGCAGTTACCTCGGCGGCTCATGCTCTGCACCATGCGGTAACGCCAGAGCCTTTGCCGGAACCGGCGGCTTGCATACTGCGAGCCCTGGTCGGAATGGAACATAACTTTCTCCGGACGTCCTCGCTGCTCCCAGGCATGATCCAAGGCTTGAACAACCAATTCCGCATCCGCCGTGTCAGACATCGCCCAACCAACCACGCGACGGGCACACAGGTCCAGCACCACCGCCAGATAGCTCCAGCGCTGGCCAGTCCAGATATAGGTAATATCACCACACCAGACCTGGTCCGGCTGTGACACATCAAACTCGCGATCCAGCCGGTTGGGAATGTCCAGCCGCTCCACTGTGGCGCGTTTATAGGCATGCGGCCCTGGCTGCTTGCAGACCAGACCTAACTCGCCCATCAGCCGGCGCACCTTGAAGCGACCGATCTCAACGCCCTGGTCGTTCAGCAAGCCCTGTATGGTGCGGCTACCTGCGGAGCTGCGGCTTTTGTTGAACATCTCGTTAACCTGGGCTCTCAGGGCCACACGCTCAACATCCACGCGCTGTATCCTATGGCAGTGTTCGTAGTAGCACGAACGGTTGATATCAAAGGCTGCGCACACCATCTCGACAGGGGCCTGCTCTCTCAACTGGTCAATCAGCGTGTACGTTTCCAGTCGTCCGACATCAAGAGAGCGGTAGCCTTTTTTAGTATGGATTTCTCCATTTCCAACCGCCGGCACCGCTCTTCCAGTTCCTGAATTCGCTGGTGCTCGGGCGTTATCGCTTTGCCTTTGGGTGTGACACCTTGCCGTTCATCGCTGAGCTGCTGAACCCAGCGGCGCAATGCTGATTCACCAACGCCCATGGATGAGCTGGCCTGGGCAATGCTGTAGCCTTGGTCGAGCACCAGGCTGGCTGTTTCCTGTTTGAATTCAGGGGTAAACGTACGTCGCTTTCTAGTCATCGAACACCTCTCAATGGCGAGCATTGTCGCCTAAGTGGGTGTCCGGTTTCATTAGACCACTACAGTAGCGGGAGGGAATGACGGAGTATGGTGGGAATGACAAGAAGCAGACCGGGAATGACGACGCGGAGCGGGCTTGCGAGGCGCGACCGGGTTGACTGTGTCAAGACCGAAGGTCAGTCCCGCGCCACTTCACACAGCGCCCCACCCTGCTGCAAATAGGACTGCAGTATCGGCGCCATGCCTTTAAGCACTTGCACCGGCAATGCAGAAGTAAACCGGAAGCCATCCGCTGCTTTGCCTGGCACAAACGCCGTCAGCGTACCGAAGTGATCATCCCCGAGGAAAAACACAAAAGTCGCGGTCCGGTTCATCACCTGGCTGCTGGTCGAGCGGCCGCTGGCGGTCATGCTGTGAATGCGGTTGTCCCCGGTGCCGGTCTTGCCCCCCAACGCTAAAGGCATTCCATCCGCATCTACAAAAGTCCCCTGCAAACGCCGCGCAGTACCGCCATCAACAACCTCGGATAACACACCCTTCAACGCCGCGGCGACATCAGCGTGCATTACCTGCACACCTACTTCCTGGGGTCGCTGCAGACGAACCTCATAAGGCGTGCCCGCAGCAAAATGCAGGTCATTGATTCGCCGGCTGGGGAAACGCATGCCTTGGTTTTGAATGATGCCCATCAACTCGGCCAGCGCCGCCGGGCGATCGCCGGAGCTACCCAATGCCGTACCCAACGAGGGAACCAGATGCTCGAACGGATAGCCCAGTTGCCTCCAGCGCCGATGCACCTCTAGAAAGGCTTCGACTTCCAACATGGTACGGATGCGCGAATCCCGTGCACTGCGATGGCGAGTGCGAAACAGCCAGCCATACACCTCTTGCCGCTCGGCCTTGCTGGCCTCCACGGCATCGCTGAATTTGCTGTCCGGCTGACGACTCAAATAACCTACCAACCACAACTCCAGCGGGTGTACGCGAGCGATATAGCCCTGATCCGGCAAATCGTAACGGCCAGGCCCGTAATCGCGATACAAACTACCTAACCGAACGCTACCCAATTCGCTCATTCCGGGTTGGGTCTGCATAAAGGCCTGGAACGCAGTCTCGTCGGCATCGGGGTAGAGATAGCGATGCACCGCGGCGAGACGAGTGGCCGTGGGCCGCAGGCCATCAAGGAATACGTCAAGCCGCTCCTGCTCAGTTAACCCCGCATACTTGCGCCAAAACCTCAGCAAAAATGTCTGCCCTTCCCTATCTGCAAAACGCTCCAGGTAAACCTTGCGTGACGGATCCTTATCGTCACGCATCACGTTCATGCTGCTTTCAGGCGACTGGTAAATGGCATAACGAAGAATGTCGCGCATCAAGCGCACAAAAGGCAGGTTGATCGACTCGCGCAAGGATTCACGCAGGGTCGGGTTACGGTCGTTGTCCGAGCGGAGGAAGTTGCCAAAATGCTGCACACCTCCCCCAGTAAAGAACCGCTCGTTCGGATTCGCCGAATAGCGTCGCTCCAGCGCCGCCTCCAGCATCTGGGCCAAAGGCGCCTGGGGATTTGCGCTCAAATAACCCGCAGCCCACACCGCCAGCACGTTCTCGTTATCCGCGCGCAGCTTGGCCAGTGTTTGCGGGTCTGCTCCGCTTAACTGCTCATGCAACTCCGCAATAATCTCCAGATAAGTCGCCAGCACCCGCAACTTGGCCGTAGAGCCCAATTCCAGCTTGCTGCCTTCATTCAGGTCAAATGGCAGCCCGGTGTTATCTGTCTGTACTCGCACCTGGTTGCCGTCGACCCCGTGCTGCATCAGCGTGAAGCTGTAACGCACATCCCCAACCTTCTCAGGCGATAGCAGTCGCTCCCCCAGCAAGCCAATCTGCGCCGCCATCTCCGGCGTCGACAAGCTCTCCAGATAAGCACTGATCTGCTGCTGTAAATCACCGTGCAGGCTGGTGTCGGCCTGCAAATCGTAGCGGTCAACCGCATACTGGGACTGACCGAGCAAACCAGACAGCCTTGCTCGCGCTACGGTGATGGCTTTGTCTACTGCAAAGCGCTGCCTTAAAGGATTTTCAGACCAGTTGCGAAACACCAGTGGCTGGAGCAAAGCTTCGTCACGCAATGGCGCCTCAATCAGCCCCTCGCGCGCAAATAAACGTAGATGGCTGTCGATCAGGCCGTTCAAGTCGTCACGGCCTTTCAGCAGATAGTAGGAGGGCCGACGCTGGGCAATCATCAGCGCCAAGGCTTGGCGTAGCGCAACCGCCTGCCCAGTGAGATCTTCATCCCCAGCCAAGCGCCGACTGAATCGCTCAATATCTTCAGAGAACCAAACCCACAACCCATCCCCGACACCGTTTACCTCGCCATGTCCTGGCGCCGCTGCCAGAGGAACAGTGTTGATATAGTCCAGCACCAACTGACGACGTGCTTCCAGGGTATTGGGACCTTTCTTATAAGCTCGCACACTGGCCGAGCCCATCTGCATCAACTTGTCCTCCAGTCCCTGGGTCCGACCTTCACGGGAATGGCGAAACTTTTCAATCTGCGTGGCAATCGTGCTCGCACCAGGTGTTGAGCGGTCCGCGTTGAACCGACTGCCGGCCAAAGACACAGACGCGTCAGCCAAGCGTAACCAGTTCACCGCCGGATTGGCATTGGGATGTTCAAGACTTAACAGCTCACGATCTTCAATGAACAGAAGCGCTTCGGCCAGCAAAGGCGGCACTTGCTCATAATGCTCGTAATAACGCTCTGGGTAATGAAAGGAAAACACGGGTTCGCCCCGGCAATCCTGAATAGTCAGACCGGACTGAGTTTTTTCATCAAAGGGCGGGAAGAAGCCCTGCTCAACATAGCGCAGCAAAGGATCTGAAAATTGCGCCTGGGCAACCACCGAATAGCCTAACGACTGCAAACGCGGTAACAAGGCAGGCAGCACCGTATATCCGTAGCGATGATCAAAAGGGCCGTACTCAGGGTAGATGACCCGCTCGCTCGGGCCCTCCATCAACTCATAGGTCAGTTGCGACGCGTACTCACTAACGAACCGGGATTGATAGTAGGAGTGCTGAATCTCCTCGCTGACCAACCAAGCCAGCGCCACCAGCGCAATACCCAGAAGGAGCCATGGACGGTGCCGCATATTTTCTCCCCGGATTGTTTGGGGTAAGTCTACTGGAGAGGTGTGGGGATGGAATAGCAGGAATAAAGCCTAAGACGAAAATTGCCAAGATTTCAGGGATGATCTGCCGCCGATCAGCCCGTGGAAGACAACTTACCACTCAAGGGCAGGCTCTAGACACGAAATTGGCGGGCACCCCGGTAGTCGCGCAGATCCAATAACCCTCCTCGCTCCGAGACCAAACCACCTGTGCGTTACTATTGATTAAAGTTGGGGTAGCGTTATTTCCGAAAGAAGCAGTGATTGTTGCGGTTTGAGTAAGAGGAGAGGCAAGCTGGGGCACGCCAGTGCCTGGAGCTAAAATAGCGCCGACCTGCGAATCGCCGAACAAGAGGTTAGAACCAGAAGCAGCGGGATCACATTGACCAGCAGCAAGACCTATAACAAAACGTGACTCAAGCAGACAATTTTCGACACTCGTCCTAAGACGCGCAGCTTCGGATATAACTCGATTAACCTGGGTGTTGATAACAAAACCTTGGTAAAGCGGAATACTAACAGCAGCTAAAAAGCTGACAATCGCAACAACAATCATCAATTCGATAAGCGTGAAGCCTTTGGCAAGACACATTATCCAACCCCACATGAAGATTAAACTTAAACACAGCGCAAAGCATGCCTGCAAGCAAGAAAGCAAGAAAGCAAGAACTTTAATAATGTAAAACCAAATGCTAAAGCGAACAAAATTCTCACAAAGCCGCGCAAAAAAAGACCCCGCTGAGGCGAGGTCTTTTATCTAATACTAAGCTAACACTTGCCGGACAGCCAAAGTGCTATGCAACTGCATTAGGGAGGCGGTGGCACTGCAGCTGCTGCTGCACCACAACCGGTAGGTGCAAAGTTAGCCTCTACAGTAGAGGTACAAACCCAAGTACCTTCCGCGTCACGAGTCCAAACAAGAGTTTCCCCATCAATCGCTGCTGCGGCATTCCCGCCGAAAGTGGCTTCTATAGTGGCAGTTTCAGTTAACGGATCGTCGATATCAGGAAGATTACCATCCAATAGGTTAGAGTTTGTAGCACCTACATCACATTCCCCAGCAGCAGTACCCAGATCCAAGCGCCCGTCCAGAATACAAGTTTCAACCGCAGTACGCAGTTGGCCTGTTTCAGACATAACACGGCTTACCTGAGACTTAGCAACGTAAGTCTGGTACTGAGGAATAGCGATTGCAGCCAGAATACCGATGATCGCAACAACGATCATCAGTTCTATCAATGTAAAACCCTTTTGAGATTTCATGTTCAACTCCGTTTAGTAATGAATTAGCCGGCAGGCTGAAATCGATACTGCATTGACCGTGCCAACAATCAAATTCCCCGCAATATAGGGCTTAAAGTGGAATGCATCTCAGAGACTCAGCCAATGCACTGATGAAACTCGTCAAGGAGTGACATTTTTTGTCATGTTCGTAGTGCCACGTATTACTTTTAAAGACTAGCTGTGGGCATGGCGCTGTGTGTGTAATATAGTCGGCTCGTAAAACCCTAATAACTCCAGTATTGAGGCCGCCCTTCGCCTATGGATACCCCCGCGCTCTCCGGTCTGGCCCGGCGTATTGTTCAGGACCAGTTGCTCGACGCTCAGGTTGCCGCTAAGGCCAGCAAGCAAGCTAGTCAGGACAAGATTCCCTTTATCACCTACCTCGTCCAGAACAAGCTGGCCAGCGCTCGCGATCTGGCAATGCTCTGTGCGGAAGAGTTTGGCTATCCCTATTGCGACCTTGCGGCGATTGACAAGGAATCTCAACCACAGGACTTAGTCAGCGAAAAGCTGATTCGCCAACATTCTGTGTTGCCGCTGTTCAAGCGCGGTTCACGCTTGTTTCTCGGCATATCAGACCCTACTAATCAGCAAGCCCTGAGCGACGTTCAGTTCAGTACGGGATTGATGACGGACGCCGTTATCGTAGAAGACGATAAGCTGCATACGCTGATCGAGAAGTTCCTCGAAAGCCCCACAGGTGGGCTTGGGGATATGAGCGACGGCGAGCTCGACGACCTGGATATCCAGAACGTCAAAGACGATGAAAAAAAGGACGGCGGCACGAGTGATGCCGATGATGCGCCCATCGTTCGCTTCGTGAATAAAATGCTGTTGGACGCAGTTCGTATGGGCTCATCTGACCTTCATTTTGAGCCGTATGAAAAGGTCTATCGGGTACGCTTTCGTACCGACGGCATATTGCACGAAATGGCCAAGCCACCGATCCAATTAGGCGTTCGTATTGCGGCTCGCCTCAAGGTGATGTCATCCATGGATATGGCTGAGCGGCGTAAACCGCAGGATGGCCGTATCAAAATGAAAATATCCAAGAACAAAGCGATCGATTTTCGCGTCAATACGCTGCCTACGCTATGGGGCGAGAAAGTAGTGCTGCGTATTCTCGACGCAGAAAGCGCCAAGATGGGCATCGACGCGCTTGGCTATGAAGATGATCAAAAAGAGATGTATATGTCTGCTCTTGCTCGCCCGCAAGGCATGATCTTGGTGACTGGGCCAACTGGCTCAGGGAAAACCGTTTCTCTTTACACCGGCTTGAATATTCTCAACACTGTTGAGCGCAATATCTCTACTGCAGAAGACCCAGTCGAGATCAACCTTGAAGGTGTAAACCAGGTCAACGTTAACCCAAAACAGGGGCTGGATTTTGCCAAGGCTCTTAGGGCGTTTTTGCGTCAGGATCCGGATATCATCATGGTGGGCGAAATTCGCGACTTGGAAACGGCCGAAATCGCCATTAAGGCTGCACAAACAGGCCACATGGTGATGTCGACCCTTCACACCAATAGTGCTGCCGAGACGCTTACGCGCTTGAGGAATATGGGCGTTCCTTCCTTCAATATCGCCACATCGGTAAACCTGATTATTGCCCAGCGGCTGGCACGGCGGCTATGCAAGTCCTGCAAAAAGCCAATGGAGATACCTAATGAAGTACTGCTTGAGGAAGGATTCACGCAGGAAAAAATAGACGCTGGGATCACAATTTATAGTCCTGTAGGTTGCGAAAATTGCAAAGACGGTTATAAAGGACGTGTTGGCATCTATGAGGTAGTCAAAATCACCCAGGCGATGCAGCGAATCATTATGGAGGACGGCAACTCCATTGAGATTACTGAAGTAGCACAGAAAGAAGGATTCAGAAACTTGCGCCAATCCGCCCTGATGAAAGCGGAACAGGGTGTTACCAGCCTGGCGGAAGTCAACCGAGTGACCAAGGATTAAGTCATGGCGCAACAAGCCGCAGTAAAAAGAAAATTGGCGTCGCCCAAAACAAAGGCAAAAGTTGATAAAACTGTACCTTTTAAGTGGGAAGGCAAGGATCGCAAAGGCACAAAAGTAGCTGGCGAATTGCAGGGGCTTAATGTTGCTCTGGTAAAAGCTCAATTGCGCAAACAAGGCATTCTGGCGACCAAGGTCACAAAAAAGTCGACGTTGTTTGGCACCCGAGCGAAAAAGATCAAGCCACTTGATATCGCATTTTTTACACGTCAGCTCTCTACTATGATGGCGGCGGGCGTCCCAATCATTCAGTCGTTCGACATTATTGCTGAGGGAACTGAAAACCCCAATTTGCAGAAATTGATCAACGAGATTAAAGCAGATGTGGCGGCAGGTAACACCTTGGCGGATTCGCTTAGAGCTCACCCTAAATATTTTGACGATTTGTTTTGTAACCTCGTCGAGTCAGGCGAGCAGTCAGGCAAGCTGGAATCATTGCTTTCACGCATCGCCACGTACAAAGAAAAAACCGAAGCCCTGAAAGCGAAGATCAAGAAGGCCATGACCTATCCGATCGCGGTAGTCGTGGTCGCCATCATCGTTACCGCCATTCTGCTACTCAAGGTAGTACCTCAGTTCCAGATGGTTTTTTCCAGCTTTGGAGCAAATCTTCCCGCCTTTACTCTTTGGGTAATGGGAATATCTGAATGGCTTCAGGCTTGGTGGTTTATAGCGCTGGTCGTTATCATCGTCATCGGTTATGCCTACACTCAAGCCCATGTGCGGTCCAAGAAATTTCGTGATGCGGAAGACCGCGCTTTGCTGAAGGCCCCGGTTGTTGGCGATATTGTGTATAAAGCGGCTGTGGCCCGATATGCCCGTACCCTGTCGACGACCTTCGCCGCAGGCGTACCATTGGTTGAAGCACTGGATTCCGTCGCAGGCGCAGCAGGCAATGTCGTTTTCTACAACGCCATTATGCAAATCAAAGAAGACGTTTCTGCTGGCTCTCAGCTGAATTTCTCGATGCGTACCACAAATGTCTTTCCATCAATGGCCGTGCAAATGGCGGGCATTGGGGAAGAGTCCGGCAACTTGGATGGCATGCTGGAAAAGGTAGCCGACTACTACGAAAGCGAAGTCGATAATGCCGTGGACAACCTCACCACGCTTCTCGAGCCAATTATCATGGTAGTACTTGGCGTGCTGGTTGGCGGCCTTATCATTGCCATGTACTTGCCAATCTTCCAGCTTGGTAATGTTGTCTAATTCATGAGTTTACCCTCCTATTTGGCCAGCGATGAGCTGGCCTTTATTTTGATCGCCGGCCTATTAGGCCTCGTTGTTGGTAGCTTCCTCAACGTTGTCATCCATCGCGTCCCAAGAATGATGGAACGCGACTGGCTTAGGCAGGCGCGGGAAATGCTGGAGCCTGATGCTGAACAACCGAAAGAACCGACCTACAACCTGATCCTACCTCACTCCCACTGCCCACACTGCAACACAGAAATCAAAGCGTGGCAGAACCTTCCGGTCTTGAGCTATCTATTGCTGCGCGGGCGCTGTGGCCAGTGCAGGGCACGCATCAGCCCGCGCTACCCACTAGTTGAATTGCTGACGGCCGTGCTGTCGATGACAGTGGCTTGGCAATTCGGTTTTGGTTGGGCGGCTGGAGCCATGTTGGTGTTGACCTGGGGGCTAATCAGTTTAAGTCTGATTGATGCCGATACCCAGTTGCTGCCCGATTCGATAGTGCTGCCGCTGCTCTGGCTTGGCCTGATCATCAACAGCTTTGCGCTTATGACTGACCTGAACTCGGCGCTCTGGGGCGCGGTGGTGGGCTATCTGACCCTCTGGCTCATTTTCTGGGCATTCAAGCTGATTACGGGCAAGGAAGGCATGGGCTACGGCGATTTCAAATTGCTAGCTATGCTTGGCGCCTGGGGCGGCTGGCAGATTCTGCCGTTGACCATTTTGCTCTCTTCTCTGGTGGGCGCGATTCTGGGCGTCATCATCCTGAAAACCCGTGGCCAGTCCAACGCCACTCCCCTGCCCTTCGGACCCTATCTGGCAATCGCCGGGTGGATTGCATTGATCTGGGGTGACACAATTACCGGCACATACCTTCACTTCGCCGGATTCTGATCGGCTATCGCACTCTTATCCTGATTGCAGGACTATACGGCTTTGCCGTATAGTCCTCGCATGTATACCATTATTGAAACGGAAGTCTTTAAACGGTACGCCGAAGCTGTCTGGGATGAGGATGAGCGCCACGCGTTTATTACCTGGATCGCTGCGAACCCTCTGTCAGGCGACGTTATTCCTGGCAGTGGCGGCCTTAGGAAACTCAGGTGGCGCGGGAGCAGCGGAGGCAAGCGAGGTGGCGTGAGGGTCATTTACTACAACGAGCTTGCGGTAGGCAGTATCTGGCTGCTGATCGTGTACAGCAAGGCAAAATTCGATAATTTGCCCGCAAGCTTTCTCAAGCAGTTGAAAGAGGCAACCGGCAATGGATAAAGAACTGCAATCATTTCAAGAAGATCTCTTGCAATCCATCCAACAAATGAAATCAAACAAAATTGCTCGGGCAACCAAGGTTGAACTGACTCCAGCTGCGGCCGCTCGCGCCAAAGTGGGGTTAACACAGAATGCATTTGCCGAGATGCTGGGGGTCAGTTTGCGCACACTGCAGGATTGGGAGCAGGGTCGCAGGCAGCCTACAGGTGCCGCCCAGACTCTGCTGTTAGTGGCTACACAACATCCGGAAGCGCTATTGGATCTGCACTGATCAAACAGGCTTTTGGGCCGTCTGGAGTACGCGTTGAACCCAGTCTCAAACTCATTGATCATAGGTTTGACCGGCGGTATCGGCAGCGGCAAGAGCGCTGCGGCTGACCGCTTTGCCAACGCGCACGGCATTCATGTAGTGGATGCCGACCTCAAGTCTCGCGTCGTAGTTGAACCAGGTAGGCCCGCACTGCAGCATATTGTGGATCGATTTGGTTCTGACATACTGCTTGAGAACGGCAGCCTTAACCGCGCAGCACTGCGTGAGCGCGTGTTCCAGGATGTTGATCAGCGTCTGTGGTTGGAAGCACTTCTGCATCCGCTGATCCGCGAAGAAATTATAAGCGACCTGGCCTCTGCGACGTCGCCTTACGCGCTGCTGGTTTCGCCGCTACTGGTTGAATCCGGTCAACATGCCATGACTGAGCGCATCATCGTCGTGGATGTGCCCGAGGCGACGCAGATATTGCGCACCAGCCAACGCGACGGTGTGCCTGAAGCACAGATCAAGGCTATCATGCAGGCCCAGGCGAAGCGTGAAGACCGCCTGCGGCACGCCCACGATATCATTCTCAATGACCAGGACCTGGCGACGCTGCATGCGCAAGTTGACGCGCTGCATGAACGCTACCTGGCCATGACTACAGGAGCCACGCCATGACCCTGAGCGTCGAATGCCCTACCTGCAAAGCCCCGGTGACCTGGGATGACAGTTTTCCCGACCGCCCTTTCTGTTCACACCGGTGTCGTTTAATCGATCTCGGCGCCTGGGCTTCTGAAGAGCACGTAGTCCCGGGCGAAGAGCTGGAACAGGACCTGTATTCAGGGGATCTGCCCCAGCAATGAGCCACTGATTTCGTGCGCCCAATTCATGTAATGGCTGCGGTGATTCGCCGAGCGGATGGCAGCATTCTGATTGCCAAGCGCCCTGATGCCGCACATCAGGGCGGGCTGTGGGAATTCCCTGGGGGCAAGCTGGAAGAAGGTGAGCCTCGCCTGGATGGCCTTGCGCGCGAACTGCAGGAGGAGCTTGGGATTCAAATTACCAACGCTCGTCCGCTGATTGATATCCGCCATGACTACCCTGACAAATCCATACGCCTGGATGTGTGGAGCGTTTCTTCGTTTAGCGGAGAGGCACATGGTGCCGAGGGGCAGCAGGTAAGGTGGGTGGCGCCTCAAGACCTTGGGCAATATGCGTTTCCAGCTGCGAATAAACCTATTGTTCTTGCTGCTACCCTGCCCCAACGTTATCTGATTACCCCTGATAACTGCGATGCAGACCAATTGATCGCCGGACTGGACGTGGCCAGCGAACGGGGCGTGCGGATGGTTCAGTTGCGGCAGACTGGTCTAAGTCAGGCTGATTATGCAACCTTGGCTACGACCCTGATGGCCAAGACCGGCGAAGCGTTTATGTGGATATTGAAAGGCGAGCATCCACCGTCGAGCGGGGCTGGTTGGCATGTGACGTCGGCGCAGCTGCGGAGATTTCGTGCGAGTGGGTGGTGCAAGGGGAAGCCTTTCGCGACGAGGCCCCCGCTCCTACAGAGTACTGACGAGATGGAGCGACGGTCTGAGTGCGAGGAGACTTGGGATGGGTTATTGGCCGCGTCCTGCCACAACGCGGAAGAACTGCAGATGGCGAACGATATCGGCGCTGACTTTGTCACCCTCTCGCCCGTACTCCCTACACAAAGCCATCCCGGGGCTGCGCATCTTGGCTGGGAGGGGGCCGCAGAGCTTGTAGCGATGGTAAATATGCCGGTGTATCTTTTGGGCGGCCTAAGCTCGGACGATCTTGAGTGCGCTCAGGAGATAGGCGCGCAAGGTATAGCTGGGATTTCCGGATTATGGCCGGCGGTTAAACCCCGCTAGACCAGGCAGCACCCACTTCAGTCCAGCGATACCACGCGCAGCTCTTTGGGCATACTAAAGACGATATTTTCTTCCTGCCCGGCCAGTTCTTCCTCGCCTTGGGCGCCCAGGCCATGCAGGTGCCTGATTACCTGTCTTACCAGGATATCCGGCGCAGAGGCGCCAGCGGTGATGCCGATATGCTTGACGCCATCCAGCCATTCCGTACGAATCTCATCCGCGCCGTCAATCAAATAGGCGGGGGTACCCATGCGCTCGGATAGTTCACGCAGCCGGTTGGAGTTGGAGCTGTTTGGGCTACCGACCACCAGCACCAGGTCACAGGCGCTGGCGAGCTGCTTGACGGCATCCTGGCGGTTTTGTGTCGCGTAGCAGATGTCGTCCTTGCGCGGCCCGTCAATCGCCGGAAAGCGTGCTCTCAGCGCGTCTATGACGCGCGCCGTATCATCCATCGAGAGGGTGGTCTGGGTAACGAACGCCAAACTTTCCGGATGGCGGACGTTGAGCTTGGCTACGTCGTTTTCGTCTTCTACCAGATAGATAGCACCGCCATTGCGGTCATCGTACTGACCCATGGTGCCCTCAACTTCGGGATGGCCGGCGTGACCGATCAATACACACTCACGACCATCACGGCTGTAGCGCGCGACTTCCATATGGACTTTGGTAACCAGCGGGCAGGTTGCATCGAAGATCTTCAGACCGCGATCGCTGGCTTCCTTGCGAACTGCCTGGGAAACGCCGTGAGCGCTGAAGATGACGATGACGTCGTCAGGAACTTGCTCGATTTCTTCAACGAAGATGGCGCCACGGTTGCGCAGGTCTTCGACGACGAATTTGTTGTGCACCACCTCATGCCGCACGTAGATCGGCGGGCCGAAGACCTCGAGTGCGCGATTGACGATCTCGATGGCACGGTCAACGCCGGCACAGAAGCCGCGGGGGTTGGCCAGTTTGATCTGCATGGGAGCCTCGGTTATGGGTGGCTTACGGATGAGTATTGGTCGCCATTATCCATGATGTGGGCGGGTAAATCGACGGCTGGGGTAGTTTGAGTGGTGGCGGGTACTCTGAAGGTCAAGATGGATTCCCGCGTGCGCGGGAATGACGATATTGGGCAAACGAAGCTGGCTGGGGGGTTTGGGGGGATGAGCCGGCCATGATGGTATTGAAGTTGGAGTCTTCACTAGTGCGGTTTTGCTGATATACCGCTTGGATTCCCGCCTTCGCGGGAATGACGGAGGTGGGGCTGGAATAATGTGTTTGGCACTGAAATGACGAAGCTGGGGCTGCAATAACCAGGTTCGCTATGGAAAATAAGGCTTGGCTCCCACCCACCTCGTCATTCCCGCGAAGGCGGGAATCCATTTTGACCTTGTTGGCGGTAGCCTAGCGAGACAAGCGATTTAGGCACCACCGTCGTAAGCCAGGCAATCGATCCTTGCGTTCGCGAGGATGACGGAATCGAGAAACGACGTGCGATGTAGCACCTATTAGAGTGCAGTCACCTTGATGATTTCAACGTCGAAGGTAATCACTTTGCCTGCCAGCGGGTGGTTAAAGTCCACGTCTACAGTGGTGTCGTGGATGGTTTTGACCACACCGGGTAGCTCGCCGCCGGCGGCGTCGCGGAAGATCACCAGCAGGCCGGGCTCCAACTCCATTTCGTTGAATTGATCACGGGCGACGGTCTGCATGTTCTGAGGATTGCCGGGGCCGAAGCCGCGTTCGGGCTCGATAGCGAAACTGCGCTGATCGCCGGCCTTGAGACCAAACAGGCTCTGCTCAAAGCCAGGCAACAGGCTGCCATCGCCGACCTTGAAGGTGGCTGGTGTTTTGTCGGTGGTAGTATCTATCACATCACCGTTGGGCAGCTTCAAGGTGAAATGCAGAGTCACTTCAGTGTCGTGGTTAACGCGAATGTCGGTCATGATGTGTGTCTCTTGTTTAGTCGTTTAATGGCGGGCCAATCCATTCGCGGCGGGAACGCCGCTCCTATAAAAGGCCGTGCTATTAAATTAGATCGAAGCAGCCCCGCGGGAGCGGCCGCCTGGCCGCGGCATTCTCAGCCAACTTTGGCGTCGGCCTCAGCCTTGTTCTTGCCACCAAAAAACATGTCCAGAATCAACAGCGCGGCACCGACGGTGATGGCGCTGTCGGCGATATTGAAGGCTGGGAAAAACCAGCTTTGCTGCCAATGCACCAGAATAAAATCCACCACATGACCATGCACAATTCGGTCGTACAGATTGCCCAAGGCACCGCCCAGAATCAGCGCCAGCGCCAACGGCTCCATGATCTTCTGCCGTGGCAGCCGCGCGAGCCAGACGATCAGCATGCCGCTTACGCCTACGGCGATGGCAACAAAGAACCAGCGCTGCCAGCCGCCAGCATTGGCCAGAAAGCTGAAAGCGGCACCGGGGTTGTAAGCCAAAGTAAAGCTGAACAGACCATCAATCACCGGCACCTGCTGGTACATCTGCAGGTTGGCCTCGGCAAACCATTTACTCAACAGATCCAGGCCGATGATCAGTGCCGACAAGAGCAGCCAGCGGAGACTACCGTTACGCAGATCAGGCATGCTTGCGCACCTCGCCCGGCCCCTGGATGTTGTCTACACAGCGACCGCAGATCTCCGGATGCTCGGGGTGCGAGCCGACGTCCGCACGGAAGTGCCAGCAGCGCGCGCACTTGGCGTGGGTCGACTTGACGATTTTAAGCTTCAGGCCAGGCAGTTCGGTATCAACACAGTCTGATCCGGCCTGCGTCAGTGGCGCAAGACCGGCCTGGGAAGTAATCAATACAAAACGCAGCTCGTCGCCGAGCTTGGCCAGCGTTTGAGTCAGGGATTCATCCGCATGCAAGGTCACTTCGGCCTGCAGGTTGCCACCAATCACCTTGGCATTACGCTGATTTTCCAGCTCACGGTTGACCGCAACCTTGACCGCCATGACCTCATCCCAATAGGCACGATCCAGCTCGATGCCTTCCGGCAGCGCAGTAAGCCCGTCGTACCAAGTGGTCAGCATGACCGAATCACCGCGCTCACCCGGCAGGTACTGCCAGAATTCCTCTGCGGTGAACGACAGAATCGGCGCGATCCAGCGCGTCAGTGCTTCGGCGATGTGATACATCGCAGTCTGGCAGGAACGCCGCGCGGTGCTGTCTGCGCCGGTGGTGTATTGACGATCCTTGATGATATCCAGATAGAAACCGCCCAGCTCCTGCACGCAGAAGTTATGCACCTTCTGGTACACGTTCCAGAACTTGTAGGTGTCGTAGGCTTCAATGATTTCCTGTTGCAGCAACAAAGCACGGTCGACAGCCCAGCGGTCCAGATCCAGCATTTGCTCAGGCGCCAGCAGATGTTCCTTGGGATCGAAACCATTCAGGTTCGAGAGCAGGAAGCGCGCGGTGTTGCGGATACGCCGGTAGGCGTCGGCACTGCGCTGCAGAATGACTTTGGATACCGCCATCTCGCCGGAGTAGTCGGTCGAGGACACCCACAAACGCAGGATGTCAGCCCCCAGGCTGTTATTGATTTCCTGCGGCGCGACCACGTTACCCAGCGACTTGGACATCTTGCGGCCGTTCTCGTCGACCACAAATCCGTGGGTCAGCAGACCCTTGTAAGGTGCGTGGCCATCGGTAGCGGCACCCGTCAGCAGCGAAGAATGGAACCAGCCACGATGCTGATCAGAGCCTTCCAGATACAGATCCGCCCGCGGACCTTGCTCATGGCCCATAGGGTGCGAGCCGCGCATGACGTGCAGGTGCGTGGTGCCGGAATCGAACCACACGTCCAGGGTGTCGCTGATCTTGTCGTACTGATCTGCTTCCGCGCCCAGCAGCTCGCTGGCGTCCATCGCGGACCAGGCCTCAATACCGCCCTGCTCCACACGCAGCGCTACCTGCTCGACCAGTTCGGCCGTGCGCGGATGCAGTTCGCCGGTCTGCTTGTGCAGAAACAGCGGAATTGGTACGCCCCAGGTGCGCTGACGGGAGATACACCAGTCCGGCCGACCGGCAATCATGTTATGCAGGCGCTGTTTGCCCCAGGCCGGGACGAATTCGGTTTCTTCAATCGCTGCCAGCGCACGCTGACGCAGCGGCAAGCCTTCGTGCGGCTGGGTGTCCATGCCGATAAACCACTGAGCGGTGGCACGGTAGATCACCGGCGTCTTGTGGCGCCAGCAATGCATGTAACTGTGGCTGACCTGTTCGTGCGCCAGCAGGCAACCGACCTCCTCCAGCTTGGCCACCACATTGGGGTTGGCCTTCCAGATAAACTGACCGCCAAAAAACTCCAGAGTGTCGGCGTAGACGCCATTGCCTTGCACTGGGCTGAGGATGTCATCATTCACCATGCCGTAACGCTTGCAGGTATGAAAGTCGTCGACGCCATAGGCCGGCGCCGAATGCACGATACCCGTGCCCGCGCCCAGCTCGACGTAATCAGCCAGATAAACCGGCGATAAGCGATCATAGAAAGGATGACGGAAATTGATCAGCTCCAGGCGATCGCCGGTGGTGCGCGCAATGATTTCGCCGGTGCGGCCATAGCGCGCCAGGCAGCTTTCGACCAGCTCTTCGGCCAGCACCAGCAGGCGATCGCCGACATCAACCAGCGCGTAGTTGAATTCCGGATGAACGTTCAGCGCCTGGTTGGCGGGGATAGTCCAGGGCGTGGTGGTCCAGATGACCATTTGCGCCTGCTTGGGCAACTCATTCAGATCAAAGGCGGAGGCCAGCTTCTCCGGCTCTGCACAGGGAAAGCCGACATCGATAGTGGGCGACTGCTTGTCGGCGTATTCCACCTCGGCTTCAGCCAGGGCTGAGCCGCAATCAAAACACCAGTTGACCGGCTTCAGGCCCTTGAACACAAAGCCCTTCTCGACCAGCTTGCCGAGTACGCGGATTTCTCCCGCCTCGTTGGCAAAGTCCATGCTCTTGTACGGGTTGTCCCATTCGCCAAGCACGCCCAGGCGAATAAAGTCGGCCTTCTGACCTTCAATCTGCTTGGCGGCGTAGGCACGGCTCAGCTCACGGGTTTTGCCCGGCTCCAGGTTCTTGCCGTGGGTGACCTCGATCTTGTGCTCGATAGGCAGGCCATGGCAGTCCCAACCCGGCACGTATGGGGCGTCAAAACCAGAGAGGGTCTTGGAACGGGTGATCATGTCCTTGAGGATCTTGTTCACCGCGTGGCCAATGTGAATATCACCGTTGGCATAGGGCGGGCCGTCGTGCAGGACGAAGCTCGGCCGGCCGCGGCTGATCTCGCGAATCTTCTGGTAGAGGTTGATGCTGTCCAGGCGCTTGAGGGTTTCCGGTTCACGGGTGGGTAGACCGGCCTTCATCGGGAAGGCGGTTTCCGGCAGGTTCAGCGTCGCTTTGTAATCAGTCATCTTCTTTCCAGGCTCACTTGATTGGAGTCACAGGCCCCATTGGGCTCGGGCGGCAGCAAAATCTGCCTTGATCGCCGCCTTCAGCGCGTCCAGCGAATCGAATCGCTGTTCATCGCGCAATTTTTCGTGGAACACCACGGTAATTCGCCGACCATAAAGGTCGCCGTCAAAATCCAGTAAATGCACTTCCAGATGGGCCTGACCGTCGCCATCGACCGTTGGCCGAGAGCCAATATTGGCCACGCCCTTCTGCATTACGCCATCCAGCTCGACACTGACGCGATACACGCCCTGCAGCGGCGCTCTCAGACGTTTGAGCTGGACATTGGCAGTGGGTGCTCCCAACTGGCGGCCCAGCTTCTGGCCATGCAGCACCCGACCGCTGATACTGAAAGGCCGGCCTAACAGACGTTCAGCCAGGGAAAAATCGCCCTCAGCCAGTACCTGACGCACGCGGGTGCTGCTGATCCGTTCGCCACTTTCAGCGACAGTGTTGGCAGCCTCCACCGTAAAACCATGGCGCTCACCGCTACCCTGCAGAAAGGCAAAATCGCCAGAGCGATCACAACCGAAACGGAAGTCGTCACCCACCTCAAGATGCTTTACGCCAAGGCCATCGATCAGTATCTGTTGCACGAACTGCTCGGCGCTCATTTCGCGCAACCGCCGGTTGAATGATAAGCACAACACCCGGTCGACACCTTGCGCCTCAAGCAGCGCGAGTTTGTCCCGCAGGCGCGTCAGGCGCGGCGGTGCATCACCCGGCGAAAAGTATTCGCGTGGCTGGGGTTCGAATATGACGACACAGCCGGGCAGATTCATGCGTGCAGAGTCAGCACGCAGACGCTTGAGAATCGCCTGATGCCCGGCATGCACGCCATCGAAGTTGCCAATTGTCGCCACGCAGCCCCGATGCCGGGGCCGCAGATTCTGTATGCCGCGGACCAGTTCCATAATGCTCGATGCTTGGCTTAAAGGGTCGAAACGCGCAAGTATACAGGGTTAGCGGCTCGCGCGTCATGCGCGGACGCCGAGTTAATCCAGCCTGCATCACGCCAGTTTAGCCGTGGCGCAAATGCCGCATGCGCATGCCAGTTCCCAGCAAAGTAGCGACAAACACGCCGATGCCCGCCACCACCAGCAAGGTCATCTCCCAGACCTTGTTCTGCCAGCCCCAGGCAAACCACTGCTCGGTCTCAGGGACCATCCAGATGACCACTGCGGACATGGCGGCACAGGCGGTTACCAATCTGAGCGCAAATAGCGGCCAGCCAGGTTGCGCCTGATAAACACCCATTTTCTTCAAGCCCCACCACAGCAGCCCGGCATTCAACATGGCTGCCATGGAAGTGGCCAAGGCCAGCCCGACATGCGCCAGCGGCCAGATAAAGATCAGATTCAGCACCATATTCACGACCATACAGATGATCGCAATCTTGACTGGGGTCTTGATGTCCTGGCGGGCAAAATAACCGGGCGCCAGCACCTTGATCAGCATAAAGATCATCACCCCTACCGAATAGGCCTGCAACGCGGCGGCCGCCTGCACCACGTCACGCTCGGTCATCGCGCCATAATGGAACAGGGTGGCTATCAACGGTTCCGCTAACAGCAGCAAGGCCAACGCCGCTGGCACGCCGACCAGCATGACCATGCGCACTGCCCAGTCCAGCGTTGCGGCAAAGGCCTTGGGGTCTTCCCCGGCGTGCTGGCGGGACAATGCCGGCAGAATCACGGTACCAATGGCGATACCAAAGGCGCCCAGCGGTAACTCAGACAGCCGGTCGGCGTAATAAAGCCAGGAAATACTGCCGGTTTCCAGGAACGAAGCCAGCACCGTGTCCAACAGCAAGTTGATCTGGCTGACTGATACACCGAACAATGCCGGCAGCATCAAGGTCATGATGCGCTTGACGCCCTCGTGCTTGCGATCCGGCCGCGGCACCGGCAGCAACTTGATCTGCGCCAAAAAGGGCAGCTGAAACAGCAACTGCAGCACGCCGGCGATAAATACGCCCCAGGCCAACGCCATGATCGGCTGATCGAAATAGGGCGTCATCAGTACCGTCGCAGCAATCATGCTCAGATTCAGCAGCACCGGAGTGAATGCCGGCACGGCAAAACGCCCATAACTGTTAAGGATCGACCCGCACAGGGCCGTAAGCGATATCAACAACAAATAGGGAAAGGTAATCCGCAGCATGTCGGTGGCAAGGGCGAGCTTTTCCGTTTCACCATAAAAGCCCGGTGCAAACAGTGTGATCAATACCGGCGCACCCGCGACGCCCACGGCAGTAATAGCCACCAGGGTCAAACCCAGCGTACCGGTCACCCGATCCACCAACTGTTTTACGTCTGACAGGCTGCGCTTGGTCCGGTATTCCGACAGCACCGGCACAAACGCCTGGGCAAAAGCACCTTCGGCAAACAGGCGACGCAAAAAATTGGGGATCTTGAACGCGATAAAGAACGCATCCGCCTCGGACTGCGAACCAAAATAGGCTGCCACCACCACATCGCGCACCATGCCAAGCACCCGCGAGAGCATAGTCATCATGCTCACAACCATGCCCGAGCGCAGCAGCGTCGGGGCTTTGGGATCAGGTGCTGCAGGAGGGGTGGAGTCAGTCATGCATCAGGCCGCCGGATAAAACCGCGATGATAGCCTCCGCGACCATCGTGTGGCGAGGGTCTGGCGCAGCAAAGGCTTGTAGTAAGGCGCTAAAAGCCTCAAGCTTCCGGCCTTCAGCCTGCGGCTTTTCATAACCTGCCCGCTACTGTTATCAACCCTTGACATTAGGGTATCTCGGCGGCATAGTACGCGGCCTTATTTGT
This sequence comes from Halopseudomonas pelagia, assembly GCF_009497895.1. Lineage (NCBI taxonomy): Bacteria > Pseudomonadati > Pseudomonadota > Gammaproteobacteria > Pseudomonadales > Pseudomonadaceae > Halopseudomonas > Halopseudomonas pelagia. Next base: position 3,896,217 of record NZ_CP033116.1, read on the forward strand.
ACCTTATTCATTACGATTTTTTCTGAGGAGCACGACGGTGGCCAACTCACCTCAAGCCAAGAAACGCGCCAAGCAGGCCGAGAAGCGCCGCAATCACAATGCAAGCCTGCGCTCCATGGTTCGTACTTATATCAAGAACGTAGTCAAGGCTATCGAAGCCAAAGACCTCGAGAAAGCACAGTCCGCCTACACTGCAGCAGTGCCGGTCATCGACCGCATGGCTGACAAGGGCATCATCCCCAAGAACAAGGCTGCTCGTCATAAGAGCCGTCTGAATGCGCACATCAAGGCAATGGCTACCGCCGCCTGATCGCATTCTCTTGTGGTAGAAAAAACCGGCTTACGAGCCGGTTTTTTTGTGGCTGAGATTTAGGGTTTGGGGTTGGACGGGACTGGCGCTGATGCGGCTGGGCGATGCCACGCAGGCGTACGCGAGCAAGAATGGATCCCCGCTTTCGCGAGGATGACGAGGTGGGGAGAGGCAGACGGGCTGGGAGCTGAGGCCGAGGCGGATCCGGCGTTGAGGGTTGGATTGTCTTTATAGGCCTGGCACTACTACGGGGCCACCTGTGACTCAGAATGGATTCCCGCCTGCGCGGGAATGACGGTGCAGGGGCGGGAATGACGAGGTGGGGCGAGACTGACGAGGCAGGCGGAAATGACGTGAGGAGGATGTTGGTGTGGGCCGGGATGGCCGTACTGTACCGGAATAGCTGTGCGGGCCGGAATGACTGTGCTGGGCGCGGATCACGGTCTGGCTGGGCGCGGATCACGGTCTGGCTGGATAGAGATGCGGACACGAATGACTTAGAAAGAGCCGTCATTCCCGCGCAGACGGGAATCCAAGCGGTCTAAGCTCCGTTCCAACCGGGGGTGTCAGTTTTTTTGTGTTCAGGCCGTTAAGGCCTGTCACCTGACAGGCCGGGACATCACCAGGTTGGCCTGATGAAGCGGTCACCGTACAAGATAGCAAATTGATTCATTGCGCTTTTCCAGTCATGTGCTGCCTTACCCCAGTTGGCCGTGATATTACGTAAGCCCAGCCAGATCAGTTTGGTTGCGGCTTCATCGTTAGGGAAGTGCCCGCGTGTTTTGATCACCTTGCGCAGCTGGGCGTTGATACTTTCAATGGCATTGGTTGTGTAGATCACCTTGCGTATCGCCTGCGGGAACACGAAGAACGGTATTACCCGGTCCCATGCCCTGCGCCAGGCAGCTACTACCGTTGGGTACTGCTTGCCCCAAGGCCCGGCCTCGAACTCGTTCAACGCCTGCTCGGCGGCTTCAGCGCTCAGTGCCTGATAAATCGGTTTCAGCGCCTTGGCCAGCGCTTTCCGCTTGTCCCAAGACGCATAGTTGAGACTGTTGCGGATCAGGTGAACGATGCAGGTCTGCAACGTCGTTTCAGGATAGACCGCGCTCAGCGCCTCGGGCATACCCTTTAAGCCGTCCGTGACCGCAATCAGAACATCCTCAACGCCTCTGTTGCGTAGGTCGTTGAACACCTTTAGCCAGAATTTTGCGCCTTCAGTATTCTCGATCCAGATCCCCAGAATGTCGCGAGTGCCATCAGGCAGCACGCCCAAGGCCAGATAGATCGCCTTGTTGCGCACCATGCCTTCGTCACGGATTTTTACCCGCAGAGCATCAAAGAAGATCACCGGATACATTGGCTCCAGAGGCCGCTGTTGCCACGCGCCGACTTCTTCCATGACGGCATCGGTGACCGAACTGATGAAGTCGTGAGATACCTCGGTGCCGTACTGCTCGAGCAGGAACGCACGGATGTCACGCACCGTCATGCCCCGGGCGTACATGGCGATAATCTTATCGTCAAAACCCGTGAAACGCCGTTCGTGCTTGGGAATCAAAATCGGCGCAAAGCTGCCGTCACGGTCCCTCGGGATGTCGAGACCGAGTGGGCCGTCATCGGTTAGTACCGTCTTACTGCTTGTGCCGTTGCGCTGATTGCTAGAGCCCTCAGGACGCTCAGCTCCCAGAGGGTAACCAAGGTGGTGGCCCAGTTCGGCTCCCAGCGCACGCTCAACCAAGGCTTTTTTGAATGCCATGGAGGCGTCCTGAATGGCCTCAGCGGTCATCGGACCTTTAACGAACTGGTCGATCAGTTCATTCGGGATGGTTGGCAGGTCTTGCTTGGCCTTACTGGCCGGTTTCTTTTGGCTCGGCATAATGCACCTCTAAATGCATGTTATGCCCAAACACAAAATTTATGACAGTCCCTTCCAACCATCTAACCCCTACCTCGCCAGCCCAGTCCTGCCCCGAGCATCAAATCCTCGCCCCACCCCGTCATCCTCGCGAACGCGGGGATCCATTGAAAGGACCCACCGCAGACACCGATCAGACTTAAACCAGCACCAGATTATCCCGATGCACCATCTCCGGCTCATCCAGATAACCCAGAATCTTCGCCACCGCATCCGTAGGCTGGCCGAGAATCCGCGCAGCATCCTGCGCACTGTAATTCACCAGACCCCGCGCCACTTCGCGACCATCCGGGCCGACACAAATAACCATCTCCCCACGACGGAAGCTGCCTTCAACGGCCTTGATACCCACCGGCAGCAAGCTCCGACGCCCAGATGCCAGCGCCTTTACCGCACCCTCGTCAATCAGCAGGCGCCCGCGGGTTTGCAGATGCCCGGCCAGCCACTGCTTGCGCGCGGCCAGCATGCCCTTCTCGGGCAACAACAAGGTACCCAGCTCCTCGCCTGCCTGCAGCCGCTCTATGACGCGCTCAATACGCCCACCTACAATCACGGTACCCGCACCCGAACGTGCCGCCAGGCGCGCTGCACGCAGTTTGGTCAGCATGCCGCCGCGACCTAGCGCGCCAGCACTGCCACCGGCCATGGCGTCCAGTGATGCATCATCCGCCATGGCCTGCTTGACCAGTTCGGCCTGCGGATTATTTCGTGGGTCGGCGGTATACAAGCCATCACGATCCGTGAGAATCACCAGCAGATCTGCTTCAACCAGATTGGTCACCAACGCGCCAAGCGTATCGTTGTCGCCAAAGCGGATCTCGTCGGTCACCACGGTGTCATTCTCGTTGATCACCGGGATAACACCCAGATCCAACAATGCACGCAGAGTGCTGCGCGCGTTCAGGTAGCGCTTGCGGTCGGAAAGATCGTCGTGGGTGAGCAGCACCTGGGCCGTGGACAGTCCATGCGCCTGGAAACTGGATTCCCAGGCCTGCACCAGCCCCATCTGGCCGATCGCGGCAGCGGCTTGCATCTGGTGAATCGTCTTCGGCCGCTCGGTCCAGCCCAGGCGACTCATGCCGGCGGCGACTGCTCCGGAGGACACCAGCACCAGCTCAGCACCATTCTTGCGCAGAGCGACCAGTTGCTCGACCCAGACCGCCATGGCGTCCTTATCCAGGCCGCGGCCGTCACCAGTGAGCAGCGCACTACCAATCTTGACTACCCAACGGCGGGCATTGGTTACCTTGTCACGCATATTCGATCCAGAAGCAAAGTGTCAGTTGAATCACTGCATTCTAACCCATTCGCAACGAAGCCGGCGCTCCCACAATGGCAATGCCATGCAAGAGCGCCGGCTTCGGCGCACTACGGAATCAAACAACCACATCAATGCACGTAGATGATCTCCGGACCATCTTCCTCATCTTCGTCGTCATCTTCATCTTCGTCATCATTCAACAGACCCTGCTTGCGCAGCGCCTTGCGGTCGTCAAGCTCCTGAATATGCGCGCGAGCCTCTTCCTCGATACGCTGATCCAGTTCAGTCACTTCAGCGGCATACTCCTCATCGTCAAGCATGCGCAGCTTGCGCTCGTCGAGCCAGTTCATCACGGCCTTGGCTAGCTCTTCAGTGCCCTGGTGCTCTGAAGCGGAGATCACGAATACCGGACCCTCCCATTCAAGCCGCTCAACCACGTCATCCAGCATCGCCTGCTGCTCATCTTCCAGCAGTTGATCGCACTTGTTCAGCACCAACCAACGCTCACGCAGGGTCAGGGCCGGGCTGAATTTACCCAGCTCGTGGATAATGGTTTCGATCGCCTCCACCGGATCGCTGCCATCCGGCGGCACCATATCAACCAGATGCAGCAGCAACCGCGTGCGCGACAAGTGCTTGAGAAAACGCGTACCCAAACCAGCGCCTTCAGCAGCACCAGCAATCACACCGGGAATATCAGCAATCACAAAGCTGCGCAACTGACCCACATCCACCACACCCAGGTTCGGCACCATGGTGGTAAACGGGTAATCAGCCACTTTCGGCTTGGCCGCAGAGACGGCGCGAATAAAAGTACTCTTGCCCGCGTTCGGCAAGCCGAGCAAACCGACATCGGCCAGCACTTTCAGCTCCAGCTTCAGGTCGCGCTGCTCACCCAGACTGCCATTGGAGGTCTGGCGCGGCGCACGGTTGACGCTGGACTTGTAACGGGTATTACCCAGGCCATGGAAACCGCCCTGAGCCACCAGCAAACGCTGGCCGGGCTCGGTCAGGTCACCAATGATCTCCTGGGTACCGGCGTCGATCACCGTGGTACCGATTGGCACAGGGAGGATCATGTCTTCGCCCTTGCTGCCGGTGCAATCCTTACCGCTGCCGTTCTCGCCGCGCTTGGCATTGAAGCGACGGGTATAGCGGTAGTCCACCAGGGTGTTGTAGTTGTCGGCTACTTCGAGATAGATCGAGCCTCCATCACCACCATCACCACCATCAGGCCCGCCCTTGGGAATGAACTTCTCCCGGCGAAAGCTCATGCAGCCATTGCCACCATCGCCGGCCTTGACCGTAATGGATACTTCATCAACGAATTTCATCTAGCTCCCTCCCGCTACGGGATGGATTGAGGTTGCTACAAAAAGGACAAACAAAAAAGCCCCGTCGTCAGACAGGGCTTTTTCGAACCAGGGTAGTATCAGGCTTCTACGACATTCACGTAGCGACGACCGAACTTGCCCTTCACTTCGAACTTGATCACGCCAGCCGCTTTAGCAAACAGGGTGTGATCCTTGCCCATGCCGACGTTCTTGCCGGGATGGAATTCAGTGCCACGCTGACGAACAATGATGTTGCCAGGAATGATGGACTGACCGCCGTACATTTTAACGCCAAGGCGTTTGGATTCTGAATCGCGACCGTTGCGCGTGGAACCGCCTGCTTTTTTGTGTGCCATGGGTGTTTATCTCCTCAATGGGCTTAGGCAGAGATGCCGGTAATCTTGATTTCGGTGTACCACTGACGGTGGCCCTGACGCTTCATGTGGTGCTTACGACGACGGAACTTGATGATCCGGATCTTATCGCCACGGCCATGAGCGCTGACTTCAGCAGTCACCTTGGCACCTTCAACAATCGGCGCACCGATGCTGATGTCGTCGCCATTGCCGATCAGCAGCACGCGGTCGAAATCGATGCTGGCACCGGTTTCCACGTCCAGCTTCTCTACTCTCAGGTATTCACCTTCGGTGACCTTGTACTGCTTACCACCGGTAACAATCACTGCGTACATGATGCTTTCTCCGTAATCCTGCTCACCCGGCGCTTAGGTATAATGATTAGTGGCCGGCATGGCTGCAAGTGGACCCGCCTATCGGGCCCTACCTTGCCATTGTCAAAACAGGGATGCTGTAAATCTGCTTATACGTAAATACGTAGACACGTAAATACGGTTTTCAGGGGCGGAAATTCTACGCAAAGAAGCGGCGCTGCGCAAGCTTTAACCGTTGCCAACCAACACAGCACGAAAGGCGTGCTGCAGCGCGCTCCAAGCCGGTGAAAACAGCCCGTTTTCTTGACAGCCAAGGGCCTGCCACATAGCATGCCGCGCAACCTTTGAGGAATTTGCAGTTAATGTCCAGCCTGCCCTTTTATGACGCGGTCACCCAGGACTTCGATGACGTGAATGCGCTCATCATGCGCCAGCTTCATTCCCGGGTACCCCTGGTCGAAAAGATCGGCCACTACATTATAAGCGCCGGCGGCAAACGCCTGCGCCCGCTTGTGGTGTTGCTCAGCGCCCGCGCCTGCGGCCTGGAAGACGCAAGTCAGCACAGCCTGGCAGCGATTATCGAATTCCTGCATACCGCCACCCTACTGCACGATGACGTGGTGGACATTTCCGACCAGCGCCGTGGCCGCAGTACTGCCAACTCACTTTGGGGTAATGCGCCCAGCGTACTGGTTGGCGACTTCCTTTATTCCCGCGCTTTCGAAATGATGGTTGAGCTCGGCGACATGCAGATCATGCGCGTGCTCGCCAATGCCACCAACGTCATCGCCGAAGGCGAAGTACTGCAGCTATCCAAGGTGCGCGACGCCAGCACGGATGAAGCTACTTATATGGAAGTGATCCGCAGCAAAACGGCGATGCTGTTTGAAGCCTCGACCCACAGTGCCGGACTGCTGGCTGGCGCCGAAGCTGCGCAAACAGAAGCCCTGCGTGGTTACGGCAACGCGCTGGGCATCGCCTTTCAACTGGTCGATGACGTATTGGATTACAACGGCGATGCGCAGGCGATGGGCAAGAATGTGGGTGACGATCTGGCCGAAGGCAAACCCACCCTACCGCTGATCTACACCATGCGCGAAGGTACGGCCGAACAGGCAGCCCTGGTGCGCAAGGCTATTCAAAAGGGTGGGATTGACAATATAGAGGCCATTCAACTGGCTGTGCGTGATTGCGGTGGCCTGGAATATACGTCTCGGCTAGCGCGGGAGCAGTCGGAAGAAGCAATACGGCTATTGCAAAGCCTGCCGCCGTCGGTTTACCGGGACTCGCTGGAACAGCTCGCGCGTTTTGCGGTAGAACGGGCCTACTGAGTTCCTGCTTTTCACCGCAACCTTTCGCGGCCCGGCGGCCGTTCCCACCCTCTCAAATACCACACACTACAGGTGGGAGCGGCGGCCCCGCCGCGAACCAGGGTTAAAGCACCTTCAACAACTCGATATCAAACACCAAGGTGCTGTGCGGCGGAATGCTGCCCGCAGCGCGAGCGCCATACGCCAGGTCGGACGGAATATACAAACGCCATTTCGCGCCTTCCTGCATGAGCTGCAGCGCTTCGGTCCAGCCGGCAATCACGCCACCGACGGGGAATTCGGCTGGCTGACCACGCTTGTAGGAGCTATCGAACACTTCACCGGTGATCAGCGTACCTTCGTAGTGAGTCTGCACGGTAGAACTGGCCTGCGGCGTAGCACCAGTGCCTTCATTGACCACTTCATACTGCAGACCCGAGTCCAGAGTGATCACGCCTTCACGCTCGGCGTTCTTGATCAAAAACTCAACACCGGCCTGGCCCGCTTCACGGGCCGTAGCTTCAGCCGCCGCCTGCATCTTCGCCTGCAAGCCGGCAAAGGCCTGCTGCAGCGCGGCTTCATCCACCTGGCTGGGCTGCTGGGTAAAGGCATCACGCAGGCCAGCGACCACCAGATCAATACTCAGATCCGGTATATTGCTGCTGCCGAGCTGGTCGCCCATCTGCCGGCCTATGCCGTAACTCACACGCTGTTCGTCAGTATCGAAGGTGTTGCTCATGGCGGTGCTCCGCTAGAAAAAATGGCCGTCAAGCCTGACATAAAGTCAGGAAGAATTCACCAACGCCAGCGACTCCGTTACAATGCCCGGCTTTTCAGGCCTACCAATCAGAGACCCCCCTCATGCTGGAAAAGCTTTTCCAACTATCAGCCCACGGCACCAACGTGCGCACCGAAATCATCGCTGGCCTGACCACCTTCCTGACCATGGCCTACATCATTTTCGTCAATCCGATGATGATGGCTGACGCGGGTATTGATCCAGGCGCGGCGTTTGTAGCCACCTGTCTTGCTGCTGCCATCGGTTCGTTGATCATGGGCTTGTGGGCCAACTACCCGATCGCTCTGGCGCCAGGCATGGGGCTGAATGCGTTTTTCAGCTATACCGTTGTCGGCTCAATGGGCTATAGCTGGGAAGTGGCGCTGGGCGCGGTATTTATTTCCGGTTTCATGTTCTTTCTGCTGAGCATTTTCAAGATCCGCGAATGGATCATTAACAGCATCCCCATGGCGCTGCGTTCAGCGATTGCCGCCGGTATCGGCCTGTTTCTAGCACTGATTGCGCTGAAGAACGCCGGCCTGGTGGTTGACCACCCCGCGACCCTGGTGGCGCTGGGCGACCTTACCCAGCCCGCCCCCCTGCTCGCCGCGCTTGGTTTTGCCATCATCGTCGCCCTCGCCTACCGGCAGGTGACCGGCGCGGTCATGATCGGCATTCTGGTCATTACCGGCATCAGCTTGATTACCGGATTGAGCCAGGCCAGCGGCATCATGTCCGCGCCACCCAGCCTGGCCCCTACCTACATGCAGCTGGACATTCGCGGTGCGCTTGAGATCGGCATGCTCAGCGTGATTTTTGCTTTCCTGTTTGTCGACCTGTTCGATACCTCCGGTACCTTGATCGGCGTAGCCCAACGGGCCAATCTGGTAGACGAGGACGGTAAAATGCCGCGCCTGGGTCGTGCGTTGATGGCTGACAGTACCGCTACCATGGCTGGCGCCGCGCTAGGCACCTCAACCACCACCAGTTATATCGAATCGGCTGCAGGTACAGCAGCAGGTGGCCGCACTGGCCTGACGGCCTGCGTAGTAGCGCTGCTGTTTCTGCTGGCGTTGTTTTTCTCACCACTGGCGGGAGCAGTACCCGCTTTCGCCACCGCGCCAGCTCTGCTATTCGTCGCCGTGCTGATGACGGGTGGCCTCATTCAAGTAAATTGGGATGATCTGACCGAAGCCGCGCCAGTAGTTATCACCGCGATCATGATGCCGCTGACCTTCTCTATCGCCAACGGTATCGCCCTGGGTTTTATCGCCTGGACGGTGATCAAGGTGTTCGCCGGGCGTTGGCAGGATCTGAATCCTAGCCTGTATATACTGGCGGGCCTGTTCGTCATCAAACTTGCGTTGTTCAACTAATGGGCCTGTCATTCAACCCCGCCGATTACGATCAGGAGCTCGCCGCCAAACGCCAGCGCCTAATTGACCTGCTTGCGCCTTTCCACGCGCCTGAGCCGCAAGTGTTCTCCTCGCCCAAAGAGCATTTTCGCTTACGCGCCGAGTTCCGCCTGTGGTATCAGGATGGCCAGGCACACTATGCGATGTTCGAGCCCGGCGAGAAATACAAAGCGGTATTGATCGAACAACTGCCGATCGCCAGCCGCCGCATCAATGAGTTAATGGGACCGCTGCTGGAAGCCTGCAAAGCGGAGCCGCTGCTAGGCCGCAAGCTGTTTCAGATTGAATTTCTGACCACCTTATCCGGCGAAGCGCTGGTAACCCTATGTTACCACCGCCCGATAGACGAGCAATGGGACGCCGCTGCGCAGGCGCTCGCCGAGCAGTTGGGCATCATGCTGATCGGTCGCAGCCGCGGGCGTAAGCGGGTACTTCAGCGCGATCATGTGGTTGAAGAGCTGCAGGTCGCGGACCGCACCTGGCGCTATCAGCAAGTGGAGGGTGGCTTTACCCAGCCCAATGGTCACGTCAATCAGCATATGCTTGGCTGGGCGCTGGACGCCGCTGGCGAGAACAGCGATGATCTGTTGGAACTCTATTGCGGCAATGGCAATTTCACCCTGCCGCTGTCCACCCGCTTTCGCAAGGTGATGGCGACCGAGCTGTCCAAGAGCTCAGTCAGATCGGCTGTCGCTAACCTGGAAATGAATCAGGTGGAGAACGTGACGCTGATCAGGCTGGCCAGTGAGGAAGTCACCCAAGCCCTGAAAGGCGTACGCGAGTTCAGGCGCCTGCAGGGCATTGACCTGAGCAGCTACGACTTCGGCACCGTGTTTGTCGACCCACCACGTGCAGGGCTGGATCCGGCTACGCTGGAGCTGGTCAGGGGCTACCGGCGTATTCTCTATATTTCCTGCAACCCGGAAACCTTGGCCAACAACCTTGCAGTCCTGAACAGTACGCACCGGGTGACGCGGTGCGCGTTGTTTGATCAGTTTCCCTACACACATCATATGGAGTCAGGGGTTTTGCTGGAGCGGCGCGGCTAGCAGATAAGGCCACTCCCGATGCTACAGCGCATCCGCTCTTTCACCTTAACTGTGACCCTCTGCACTCGGTTTGCTTTTGCGTTCACGCTTCTGCTGGTACATGGCAGTATCGGAGAGTTGTAGCACCTCTTCGGGGTCAAACTGACCCGGTTCTGTGGTAATCACGCCTACACTTGCACCGGCATATTCAATTGTTTCGCCACAGACCTCGTAGCTGCCTCGGGTTACTGATTCCAATTCGTCTCTCAATGCGATACAGGCTTGCTGGTGGTCGTCACCTGAGGACAGGCGAAACAGAACGAATTCATCGCCACCATAGCGTGCGACAGTGTCGGCTTCGGGGCGTTGCTCAACCAGCACACGGGCAATGTGGATCAGGAAGCGGTCACCGGCATCATGTCCGTACCGGTCATTTATCTCCTTGAAACCATCCAGATCGATAAAAGCAACATGCAACCTTTTTCCGGCATTGTGAGCGTGTTGCAGTTGCTCACTCAGCGATCTCATCAAGGCACGACGATTGGGAATACCCGTGAGAGGATCCGTGAGGGCGTGCCGAGTCAGAATCTGGTTTTCATTGATCAAAATATCGAGCAACTTCTCGCTCTCGATATAACGGGCAATAAGAGAGGAAAAGAGGCTCAGGTAGTGTAGAGACTTTTCAGATACGCTTAGTGGCTGCTCGCTGGCTGCACACAGCGTTCCATACAAGGTGTTGTTGATAAGCCTGATCGGCTCGCTCAGATATGTGCAAATACCAAGCTCTCTCGCCGCATTAGAGTCGCCCCATACTCCAGGCACATCGCTGGTGTAATGTCGCTCCTCGATAATGGCGCGCCGACAGAGAGTATCGCCCCACGGCACCGTTAGCCCTTCGGGGATGTTGAGTCGGCGGGTGTTTTTGGCGTATACCACTGTCTGGATGCCTTTTACCTCATCAATCACCGTGAAGTAAGTAGATTCCAGCCCGGTCATCTCCTCAAGCAGATCCAGCAATGGGCGAACCACCTCTGCCAAACGGCTTGGGAAGGCCGTACTTTCGGCAAGACGGAGAAGAATCGAGGCTGGAATTTTTTGTGTTGTTTTCATTCTGACTTTCTCGGCCAGGTGGTTGTTCTCAAGTGGTTCCATTTTCGGTTAATGACCAATCCCCGGTGACTTACGCATATGCTCTCCCCAAGCCTCAGTAAAAGCACTAGCCGGTAAAGGCCGCCCATGCAGATAACCTTGAGCCTGGTGGCAGCCCATGCTGGCTAATAGCTCTGCCTGGCCCTGTGTTTCAACACCTTCTGCAATAGTACCCATGCCGAGGGCAACCGCCATCGCGATAATAGTCTGAACAATCACCTGATCATGATGACTGGTTAAAATGTCTCTCACGAAAGAGATATCGATTTTCAACGTATCTGCTGAAAAGCGCCGCAAGTATGAAAGAGACGAATAGCCTGTTCCAAAATCATCAATCGAAAGGGAGAAACCGCTGTTGTGCAATGTTTGGGTTATGCCTATAGCCTGCTCCGGATCACGCATGAAGTCGCTTTCAGTCAGTTCCAGGCCAATTGCCGAAGGCGGAACCGTAGCTAAAAGGCTGGTGATATGACTCGCCAAATCAGGATCAGCAAACTGCTGCGCTGAAATATTAATGGAAAGACGCCCCGGCAGAGTGAATCCAATTTGCCGCCAGGCCAGCAACTGTCTGGCAACCTCGCTCAACACCCATGTACCCAAACGGCGAATCAAACCACGTCTCTCGGCCAGAGGAATGAATTCCGCCGGGCTCACCCAGCCCCACTCATCATCATGCCAGCGGCACAGCGCTTCGGCGCCAATCAGACGACCGCTAGGCAGGTCAACTTGGGGCTGGTAATACAACAGGAGCTCGCCTCGGTCCAAAGCCTTGGTAAGGCGCTCGGCCATCTGCTGATCACGCATCAAAGCTTGCGTCATTGCCGGGTCGTAAAGGGAGATGGCTTCCTCTTTCTGCTTTGCATGGTAAAGCGCGATACTGGCAGCCTGAAACAGCTCACCAGGCGTTACCGCATCTTGGGGATAGATAGCTGATCCAACGCTTACCTCTAGTGAAAATGAACGATGATCAACTTTTACAGGCTTATTGATAAGCTCGCGCAGCTTTTGGATCAGCGTGCCCAGCTCGCTCGTTTGCATGCCGGGAATGAGCACCGCGAACTCATCACCGGATAGCCGCGCCATTACTTCCTGTGGGTTCGCAGCTCGCCGCAAACGCCCCGCAACCGCGCTGAGCAACTGGTCGCCGATCGAGTGGCCATGAGTATCATTAATCTCCTTGAAGCGCCTTATATCCAACAACAGCAATACAAGTGTGTGCTGATCTCGTTCCGCATCGCGGCGCAGCCGAGTCAGGTTCTCCATGAAGTTAGCGCGATTGGGCAAACCTGTGGTGCTGTCGATATAGGCTAGTTGATGCATGCGTTGGTGGTCGCGACGCCGCTCCAGCTCGGCGGCGGCCCCTGTCGAGAGAATGCGCAGTACAGAGGTTCCAAAGGTGCTCGCGGGCAACCCGCCATAATACATGACCATGATCACGCCAATGGGCTCGCCAAGCGCATTGTCAAGCCGGCGCCCAATCCACGAACCCGCTTCCTGGGTAAGACCCGGTATCATCACCGACGCATCCTGATTCACGGTGCACTCCTGCTCATCAATAATAATCTCGCAGAAAGTACCGGCCGGATCGAAACTGACGTCAACAAGGGGCTGTCCCTGGGAAATCAGGCTCACCGTGCGGATCATTTGGACTGTTGGTTCCTGCAACAGGTCATGTTCTGTCGATAGCGTATCCAGCTGCGCAATAAAGCCCGCGTCCGCTCCCAGAATCTTTGTGAGACTACTCAATAGCTGATTAAAATAATCATCGCCAAGACGGCTGGTAACGGTAGAGGCAATCTGAATCACCGCATCCTGAACACGCTGAGCCTCATACTGCTCGGTGATATCGGTAATAAAGCCCTCAAGGTAAAGGACCTCATCCTTATCATCGAATACAACCTGACCATTCTCCTGAACCCACCGCATTCCGCCACCAAGCGGTAAAAGGCGGTATATCAGTGAAAAGGATGCCTTGCTTTCAACAGCCGCCTGAATCCCATCGAACACACGCTGGCGATCATCAGAGTGAATAAGGTCAATAAACGTCTGCGAGGAGTTATTACGCAGCTGATCTGCTCGGTAACCAGTAAGAGCGGTGACGCCGTCACTTACGATCAGCATGGTCCAAGCAGCATCGTTAAGGCAGCGGTAAGCCATGCCGGGCAGATGATTGAGCAATGTTTGAAGCCGGCGCTCGCTCTCCTTTGCCGCTAGCTCCGCCTGAAGCCGTCCAATTTCAGCACCCACCTGGAGTGCGGCAATACGAAGAACCTCCTCTTCAAAACGCGCAAACTGCATCGGGGTGTTTTTCATTACCGCCAAAAGGCCTTGCGACGCGCCAGTAGCATCTTGGAGCGGCAACCCCAAGTAGCTCTGCGCGCCCAATTCATTCAGCAGTGCATCCTGCGGGAACAGAGTTTGTAAATCAGAGGGGTATATACACGTCTGTTGCCCAATAACCGTTTCGCAAGGTGTGCCTGCCAACGGGTAACTTATATTGTCAGCGAGGGCGCCGGCGGACCACACAGCCAGGGTCTGCACCTCATCTGACGAAACAATACGCGCCAGCACAACGTGGTCAACCTCTAGAATAGCCGCCAGACGCTGAACAAACCGGCCATAAAAATCAACTCCCCCACTGTGCGCGAGGCTTTCGGCTAGCTGATGAAAAGCGGATTCAGCTTTGTTGTCGCTGGGCATATCCTCACTCCCGGCTGTTTTCTTATATCAATATGCAGCCCTAACCTGGAGTCGTCCATCTGTTTTGGTAGCATGAGCAGCGTAACGTCACTCCCTGTTGTTTCAGGGAGTGACGTTACGCAAAAGCAATTAGCACATGCCGCTTTATCTGTTTGTAGTAAACAGGCTGCGATCTCACATCTCCTCCAGCCAAGTGAGTTACCAACAGGATTCCGCAGAAGCGCTCTTTGCTCCGGTGTGCGTTAACCCCAAATCACCACACTCATCGCCGGCTTGCGCGGAACCGGCAACCACCTCTGCCGTTAGCGAGTAGGTATTTTGGGCCAAATCACCTAGGGCAAAGGTGTAACGGCTTTCCATATTGGATTCAGTGGTGCAGTCCAAGGTTGGATCAGCATCTACATACGTAAGGTTGGTGCTGTAATAACGCTCCATAAACTGCGCATGTTCCGCCAGACAGGCTTTGGCACTGTCACGATATGTCCGCATCACGTACTGCTGGTAAGCAGGAAAGGCGATGGACGCAAGTATGCCTATCACTACCACCACAATCATCACCTCAATCAAGGTAAAGCCTGATTGGGCATTGCGGCGGGTGCTGCTTAACTTCATCATAAGCTTCATGTCAGTTTCCAATATTGATCAGCTCGCGCCAAGACGTCCTGGTGGAACCCTGATCGCCTCCCGGATTGGGCTCAGATATGGGCGGCTCCCCGCCATAAGGACTAATGATATCTAAACCACCCATTGACGAAGGATTGCTAATACCTCCATCAAAGACTCTACCTGATACGACCGTCATCACGCCGTCGATATCGATCATATCTAAGACACTGAAGGCACGATCCCGATTCAAGTCAAAAAAAGTGTCGGATAATCTAGCACCAGTGAAAGGCTCAATAGCCATGAGCACACCACGGCCAGTGGGCGCGCAAGGATCGCTAGCGTCGGGAATACGGGAGTTGCCAAGCAAGGCACCGCCTCGGAACTCGTTAGGAGTTACCATCCTCTCACCGATCGCCGTCCTGGAACCGTTCTGCGCAACCTGATACAAGTCAATAAACCACCCACGCTTTCCACTGAGTTCCTCACGAGTTCCTTCTTCGATGACCCGTGCTGTTTCATCGGTGGAAAACGGGACCTCCAATAATATCCGACGCTCGAGCAGATCGCTGGCATCATCGCCCCTTCTGACCGTCGCTGTGGTAGTAAGACCATTGTCGTTAATGCCATACCAGGTTTGCACCTGACGATCTGCAAGATCGGCATTATTGAGATACTGCCCCGTACCAAAAAATAGCCAGACTTCATTGCTAAAGGGAGACCGACCGGCCAACGGTGCAGAGGTTATCGGCTGAGGGTCATTATTAGGATCAAGCGCGCGGAAAAGCTTTACTACGGTTGGGTTACTCCTATCCAGCCGAGTAACCTTCCAGAGATTGCCTTGAAGGTCGCCCGCATAAATGGTGTCCGTAATACCGTCGCCACTACTGTCCCAAGCCCTGACTGCAGATAGCCCATTATTAACCTCAGTAGACATATTAGTGGTCTTAACATCACCACTGAACAGATTGAGACTAATCAACGATGCCCTTCCTGAGTCGCTGTTGGGCCCATTACCCAACAATAATGACCAGTCACCATTGCCTGTCTGAGCGATCACAGGCCTACCGAGATTATTCCCTAACTGTGGAATATCTACAGAGTTCTTCTCCCATAGAAAAGTGACCTCGGACGGATTAGTCACATCCAGTGCAAAAATAGCGTTACGGGTGCCCGTCCTAGCTTTGTTAACGCCCCCAGCTCCGAGGGTACCCACGAGAACAGTGCGCCAACTCTGACTTTCACCATCATATGCATCGGTCACAGCAATTTCACCATCGACAAAATAACGGTGGTCATATGCAGGACTCGCTAACTCACCCATGCCATTTTCAATGACCGTACGAGGAACATAAGCAAAAGTCTCGACCCCACTCGCATCTTGTCCAATAGTGGCATTAAATCCATGCAGCATTCCGTCATTGCTTCCTACGTAGACGGTGGGAGCTCTGTTCAAACTACTAGCCCAACTAGCATAACTGTCGGAGCCATTAAATGATCGGGTGCCAAAACGCCCAGGGACAGGATTACCCACGAATATTGGTTGAGAATTGACCATATCTCCCAAAGCACTTTGACGCACTCTCAAGCCAGTAGCATTGTTTTCTGCCGCTCGGTCACCCCGCAGGTAGTTAACAATCTGTGCAACGCTGACGCTGGCACTGGTACCGCTATCGACCTTCAAAGCGTTGGTCAACGTTGTGTTGTTGATGCCGCCAGTATCGGTACTAAAATTGACGTAAGAGCTCCCATCCCATGTTTTGATATTACGATTGGCAGGAGTTGGGAGTCTGGAAGATGCAGACCAGACGGGGCTCGCACTCACCTCACCGGTATCTGGGTCTAGCGTAAATGCGTTCAACTCCCCCGACCATGCGGCACTATTGAACACCGTCTGGTAAGCAGCAGATCCTGCTTCAAGCTTTCTGGAGTTGAGCGCTACTGATGAGCTACTGCCTGCTTGTTGTGACCGAATATCGGTAAAAGCTTGGGTAAGCCCATCAACCATATCCTGAGCATTTGCAACGACGTAAAAATTATCAGGCCGCTTATATCCTGAAGAATTAAGTGTTTCCCCGTTGGTGTACCACATGTTTTCCTCAATAGGATCGCTATCGGGGTTGAACTCTTCAGGAACCTTCAGTCCACCGTATTTGGCAGCAAGCCAGTATTGATTCGATGTTCTTGCTTTTAGATCTCCTCCCTCAAGAATATCGATCCAATAGGTGGCAGCCGTTTGTTTACCTTCCATATCAGGCCGCATATCTTTTGTATTTGCATCAAATGCCAAGCCGGCGATCAATGCTGAGCGGCCGCCAGTAATATTCAGCCCACCTTCCAGACTGCTAATTCTTGAAACCCGTGTTGCGACATCAACCGTATCATCTGCCTTTGGAACGCGAGTATCAGGATGAGTGTTAGTATCACCAATACCCAAGAAAAAGTTCTTCTGGCATGCGAACTGAATAGGATCATCTGCTTCACTTGAGGACCAGTTTATAATTGGCAAACCACCGACCAGCTGATTCAAAGCAGTACCGCTTTGCGAGATATTTATATATTCAGATCGATTGGGCAGACCACGCATGTAACGATAAGCAGTGTAAAAAAGCTCACTTACGTTATCATATCGCTTGAATAATGTACCAGGCACGATCAGGCCGCTGTTATTGATATAGCTAATCACGCCACTATGGTTGATTGGTGTTAGCCCCGGATACCTTGAAGTAGTAGCGCTTGCATCTAGCGGGTCTGGATTCTGTACAAAAACACCGGTATCTGCGCTCCACTCTGCATTAGAATTATTAACAGCAAGATTTTGATCGCTAATCTTTTCAGGTCCCACGTACTTCATACGGGCGTGCATGATCCCACCGTCACGATTAGGATTAGGCGACGAATTATCGTTTAAATATCCAAATGCACTATATCGTACGTTATCCGCATTATCTTGTATTAATCCTTCAGGTTTATAATTATTCCCGTACTTTTTACAGTTAGCCTCTAACATACCTGCAACACAAACCTTAACTCTAACGGACACCTCATAAACCACGTTCGGCAAAAAGTTCGTTCCGTTATGATGTATCGCAGGATTGTAAGCTACACGATTAGCGCTATTAAGATCAGCGCTACCAGTAAAACGCATGACGTTACCCATGCGGGTATTGGCAACGCCAATGCGAGTATTAACTGCAGACCACGCTGACCCCGGAATTGGGGTCGAGGCCACAAGACCAGAGTTAATGTTCGCGTCTGGATAATTACTACTACTATTACCTTGACCAGTCTGGACTCCCTTTTCAAGCCACGTTTCGGTCGTCGTATCTAAGCGCCTGTACCCCCCCGTCAAAATATGGCGAAAAATATCAATTGATTGCATGGTAGCCCAATTTAGATATTTACCACTCCATTCATCTGTTTGACTACAGTTTGAGGCGACGCGCGAGGGGTAAAAATGTCTATTAGCCTCCGTATCACTATATCTGTATTTGTAGCATTTGCCGCTATCGAAATAGCCTACGTACTCACCAGCACTAGCATAGGCACCTTTATACGCCCGAGTTACCATAGTAGGAAACTCGAATGACCCAATAATCGACATATTGGCTGCAACGGGCTGCGCCACTAACAGCGGTTGCTGCTCTATATCTACGCTGGCGTAGGCCGAACTGCTTGCCAATAGGAACGATGCCAAAAAGGAGCCACTGCTTGAAAGCAAGCGCTTGGGCATTAAGAGGGTCATGTCAACTACTCCTTTTAGAACCGTCACAGGGTTTGGTTCACGGTAATCTGCAGCGCTACGACCGAACGCCCATTCTCAGACGGCACGCCGCTGCGAGCCGTGATTCTAAACTGCGTCATCTGGCTACCACCACCGCCTGGTGCTCCATACATAGAATCATTGGCACTATCGCTACCGACGAAGTCAAATGCATCTATACTCCCCATTTTTTCGATATAGTACTGGGGGGTGGAGTCCAGTAGCGTGTCGTTGACCAAATAAGAGCTATCTACGTCGAACCAACCACTGGAGTCGGAGAAGCTAAATGTATTAGCTGGCATAGAGGGACAGAACCTGTTGGCCGGGGGGATAAAAGTGCAATCAACACCCAGCGTCTGATTTGCTTCCAACTCAGCTTCTGCCATCCTCAAAGCCGACTCTGCAGCCTGATATGCAATCGAACGGTCAAACATGTTCGAACTCATTTTCTCATTTAATGTGGTACCACGAATCGAAGCTAATCCGATCAACGTGGATATAAGTAGCATGATCAATGCCACTAACAAAGCAGCACCTTTTTGATGTCTATCACAACCATTTGATTTATTCATAGCGACCGATTCCTGATTGCGACAATGCTGGTAAAACCTCGACCTATCCTTCCCTGCTCTACGCCGGTAGAGGTGGATATATTCTGGTCTTGGCTGAGTAGATCGAGCGTTATCTCAACAGCATTGACTTCCGCCCATTGACTGCCAACTGCATCGGCGTCGACAAACTCTGCACCCCCGCGCAGCCTATAACGTAACCGCATATCCGTAACGCCCGCAGCTATTTCGATTGGGATAAGTTCCGCGTTACCGCTAGCATTGACCCCAAGCTTGGCCATATACAATGAGCGCCCCCCTTCATCCGGACGATTGTTGTCGCCGATATACCATGCGGTGCTGTTGAGTTTAGCAATTACTGTATTGGGGCCGTAATCTGCACGAGTACCGTTAGTAGTGCATAGGGTCTGACCCTCACCTGGGTACCCAAGTCCTTTGGTACAGTTGCCAGGTTGCTGATTATTACCAGTGTTAACTACGAGCCTATTTGCGTTATTACCGGAACCATTGCTCGCCTGAAAAATAGTTCCCTGCTTCTGATTACAAGCGAGCAAAATTTCTCCATCATTAAAGCTGGGGGGACTGCCATCTGCAGTAGCAACAGTGAAGTTAGCGCTATTATTATCTGTGTCATATGTTTCCATATAAGTACCGTTAGCATCACCAGATAGAATCACCAGAGATTCAGTACCAGGAATCTGATTATTCAAGCCCTCAAGCTCTTCATCCGCTTCAAAGCCAATAAAAGCGTTGTCAAAATCGTACTGCCATGGCACATCAGCATTAGGACCAGCTTGCGAGCCATTAAGAATGTTGACTATCCGGAAGGGCTGGATGCCAGCTACAGTAGGACCAAATTGATTACCACAGGGCACGTTACCTGCTTGGCGGATGTCCCGAGCGAGCAACTCATAACCCACCCGTGCGCTGTCCTGTAACTGGGAAAGTCCGCGAGTAGTACGAAACCCCTGAATATTCGACAGCATAATACCGGTGACGGCGCCAATAATGACCAGACCCAACACCATGGCGATCATCAGTTCGATCAAGGCTATACCTCGACTGTAAATCACCATTTTAGTTAAACGGCGGGCTGCTTTACGGTTCATAGATGCACCTCGGTCACGATTTGCTGAGCGGCATTACCATCGATCCCGCGGCTGTCGTCCCATTGCACGGTGACCGTGCAACGGGTGGTGTTGCAGCTGACAGCACCTACCGCATCGGAGCCCAAATTGGCCCTGAGTTGCTGTCTCCAACTGGTCAAAGCGTTAGCCGGAAAGGTATTTCCGCTAGGATCTGCGTCCAAAGCAATATTGAAACCATTCGCTTTGGCCGAATCTGGGTCAGCCCGAATGGCTTCGATAATGGAATAAGATTGAACAATGCCTACTGACCGCTCCATCGCGCTCTGGTTATTTCGCAAAGACGTCAATTGCAGGCCAGCCAAACCGAGCAAACCTACCGATAGAACCAATACCGTGATTAGTACCTCTATCAAAGTGATGCCACGTTGCTGATTGCAACTCACCGGACGTTGAATGCGCATCATGAGCAGTTACCTGAATCTCTGGTGACGGATATACGGCTGGCAGCACCGAAAGTAATGTTGCGAATAGGGTCTTGGCCTGATGTGGCACACACTTCAATTTCTTCTTCCCCGGCGATAATAGTTGTGCCGTTACGCGCCAGCCCATCGGCGCCAAAACGCACTAGATCATTGGTCAGGCTTGAGGTGACTCGCACGCTGTTGCCGTAGGTGTTTATTTCACCTTCACGCAGAATTTGATCATCTACGGTATCCATGATGACCCAGTTGACCCACGGGCTGCCCGATGCACATTCATCATCGCCGGC